>JBOGSD010000140.1:0-2532 GCA_050695215.1 bacterium | reverse complement strand
AGCGAGGATGCCTCCCGCAGACATCATCCCGGGTGTGACGATGACCGGTCGGCGGTTCCCTCGGAAGCGCCGGGTCAGATCCCCCAGGACGTCTTCGAACAACTTGGTCATCTCCTTGACGGCTTTGTTCTCGACCCCCAGAAACCCGTGAAAAGTCAGCGCCTGACACTCGTGGATCGGCATGGGATCAGGGGGGATCACCATCCCTGCCATCGTGAAGCCGCCGTTGAGTTCGTCGTACTCCGCCTTGACGCCGGCGTCCCGGAACTGCTGGTAGATCAGCTTGGCATTCTCCGGCAGCGTCCCCGTGCAGGTGTCGTCCTTATGTGACATGACGTGCACCGGGACCGGCATGTTGGCCGGAACGAGCTGAGGAAACAGCGGGTTCCCGATGTAGAGGTTAAATGGGGTTGGCATCCCGGCCGTGACGGGGCTGGAGAGATGGATGCCGCTTCCCAGTCGCGCCTGGGCCATCGCGCCGATGGTGCTGGCGCTGGTGCCGGCCAGGAACACTCGCAAGTTCCCGTAGGCGGCGGGGTTCGAGGCGATCACGGCATTCAGCACGCCCACGATGTCGACGGCGTGGCGAGAGGTGAGGCGGTAGTCGAAGATTAGCTCAGCTCCCTCCGGGGTCATGGGGTTGTCGTTGAAGAGCGGCCGTCCCGTCGTGATGGCGAAGAAGCCGTTCTCCGCCTGCAGCTGCGCAGTCCGGACGAGGAAGTTGTTGTTCGCGCCCACCGGCGGCTGGCCGGGTGTACCAGAGATCCCCGCGCCCCCGGCCCCCCCGGGAAGGAGGAACACGATCCCTTTGGGCGGGCCCGCGGGACTATGCGTCATGTACCGGACGAAGATCGGCCCACCGGCCTCGGTCCGTGTCTGGACGGCACCGCCGTAGATACCGCACGGCGCCGACTGGATGATCGCCCCCATCTGGCTGTCCGTCGTGCACACGGCCAGCGAAACGGCCTCGGCCACACCGCCGAAGGTCAGCGCCAGCACGGCGATCACGCCGAAGATCAGGCCGCGAAGCGAATAAGAGATCCTCTCCACGGTTCCCCTCCGAAGGATTGTCCTGGTGTCTGGATGGAATTCCCCTTCAGGAGCCGCGGGCGCCATTCCTGTTTTCCGCCTCAATGTCGTGGCGGGCCATACCTTGCCGGGCAACTCTGGGTAAGATGGGGGAAAGGTCACCGGAATCTTGAGGCCCAAAGTGATCCGATCTACCTTCGTCAGCGCGGGACTGGCCGCGGTGTTGGCGCTCACGGCGCCCCTCGCCGCCGCGCCGGTGCCCCTCGCCGCGTCCGTGGTCCTGCGGCCGGCGAACCTGTGGTCGTTCAAGGTCGAATCGCGACGCCTGCTCGCGGACCTCGGGTACAGCGTCGAATACACCTTCGAGTTCTACGACGAAGAGGAGATCCGGATCGTCGCCCTCTCTGAACGCACACTCTTGGTCGAGGGTACCTTGAGAACCATCCTCGACGGGGATCCGGCCTACGCTCAATTCCGGCTGCGCGGAGAGGACTTCCCCTTCTGGGTTGTGCTCAACCCCGACGGGTTGACGGCGACCCGAATGACCCCGGACGGCCTGAGACCTGCGGGGGTCCCGGAGGCGGAGATCCAGCAGTGGATCGCGCGCCTGCGGTCGCTTCTGCACGACACTCGAGAGCGGCTCGGGTTGTGGGATTTCGAGCCCTCCGTCGCCCGCATGGTCAGACTCACCCTCAGCCCCGTGGACGTGCTTACTCTGGTGCCGGCCGACGATCCCATCCAGCGTTATGCGGTTAGCCAGCCGGCGACGAGCCGGGCCGCCGAGGTGCTGGTGGTCGAGGTCCGCGGGCAGACCTGGAGCATCCGCTGGGCGCTACCCACACTCACGGTCACGATCGGGACTGGCCGACGTCAGGCCACGCGTTCCTTCCAAGTGCCCTCCCCCGACGCCACCGCCACCACGGCGGTCACGCTCCTGCGGAATGCGCGGCAACAGCTCGGCACTACCAGGATCGTGCTGCCTCTGCCCTGAGCGCGCATGGAGTGGTGGCGGAGGCTCTTCAATTCCACTCTCTACTTTGACCTCTACGAATCCCAGGATACGGAACTTGCCAAGACCCAAGTTCCCCAGCTCACCGCGCTGCTCGGCCTCGCCCCGCCCGCGCGCGTCCTGGACGTGGGCTGCGGCTACGGCCGGCACAGCGTCGAACTGGCCCGGCTCGGCTTCCAGGTCACCGGCGTCGACATCTCGGAGGTGCAGCTGGCACGGGCCGGGGAGAAGGCTCAGGCGGCGGAGGTCGCCGTGGATTTTCGCCTGGGGGACGCCCGCGCGCTCGAGTTCGAGGGCGAGTTTAACGCAGCGGTCAGCATGTTCCTGTCGTTCGGATTCTTCGAGACGGACGCCGAGCACGTCTCGATGCTGCGGGGGATCAGCCGGGCGCTCCGGCCCGGTGGACGGTTCCTATTGGACTTCTGGAACCGAGAGTACGAGATCCAGCGGTTCGACCGCTGGCAGGTCGAGCGCACCGGCGAGGTCTACGAGGT
>JBOGSD010000139.1:0-7715 GCA_050695215.1 bacterium | reverse complement strand
GCCCGCACTAGCGGGCCGCCCGGCGGCAGACCTGTAGGGACAGAAGGGGACCGTGGGACGGTATCTGACACATCGGTTGCTGCAGATGATCCCGCTGGTCATCGGCCTGTCGGTGATTATCTTCATGCTGTTGGCCGTGGCTCCCGGGGATCCGGTCGATTTGTTGATCTTCGGCAACCCCAAGGTCAAGGCCGAGGATGTCGCCCGCCTAAAGCGACTGTACGGCCTGGACCAGCCCTATCACATCCGCTACTTCAAGTGGCTCTGGGCGGCGGTGCACGGAGACCTGGGCTACTCGCGGACGTACAAGGTCCCCGTGCTCTCGCTGATGTGGACGCGGATCACGAATAGCCTCTGGCTGCAGATCCCCGCGTTCCTCTTAGCCTTGGCGGTGGCCGTCCCGGTGGGCATCTACTCGGCGTTGCGGCAGTATTCCAGCGTGGATTACGCGGCCACCTTCTTTACGTTCTTCGGCATCTCCATCCCGGCCTTTTGGTTCGCCATCATGATGATTTATGTGGTCGCGGTCTGGCATCCCTGGTCGGCCATCCCCTTTCTGGAGTGGATCCGGCTGCCCGCCGGCGGCTTCAGCACGCCCGGCATCGGGGAGGGGCTGCCCAAGTACATCGACCGGCTGCGCTACGCGTTCCTCCCGATCATCGTCCTCTCGCTCCTCTTCATGGCCTCGTACACCCGCTACACCCGCTCCAGCATGCTGGAGGTCGTCCGGCAGGATTACGTGCGCACGGCGCGGGCGAAGGGGCTGCGGGAGCGGGTGGTCATCAACAGGCACGCGCTGAAGAACGCGATGATCCCGCTGGTGACGATTGTCGCGCTCTCCATCCCCGGCCTGTTCGCGGGCGCCCCGTTGACCGAGACGGTCTTCGGCTGGCCCGGCGTCGGCCGGCTGCTCGTGGAAGCGACGTTGGGCGGCGATTTCGCCGTGGCCCAGGGCATCATCATCTTCCTGGCGGCCATGGTCATCGTCTTCAACCTGGTGGCGGACATCAGCTACGCGATGCTCGATCCGCGGATCCGCTATGACTGAGTGGGGGGACGAAGGAGCCGACCATGGCCGTTCTCGCTGAACGCGCGCGCCCGGTCCAGGCCGAGCCCGCCGGACAGGGCTACTGGGCGATCGCCTGGCGCCGCTTCAAGAAGCACCGCCTGGCCATGGCGGGCGGGGTGGCGATCCTGCTCTTCATCAGCGCGTCGATTCTGGCCGGCGCCCTCACCCCGTACACCTTCGACCAGATCGACCTCTACAACCGCAAGGCGACGCCGACCTGGTCCCATCCGCTGGGCACCGACGAACTGGGGCACGATGTCCTCACCCGCCTGCTCTACGCCGGCCGGATCTCGCTCTTGGTCGGGTTTTCCGCGGCCCTGGCCGCGGTGATCCTGGGCATGCTGGTGGGGGGGATCGCCGGCTACTACGGCGGCTGGCTGGACAACCTGCTGATGCGCTTCACGGACGTCATGTTTTCACTACCCGACTTACCGATCCTGATCATCATCGCGCGCTACATCGGCGGGCGCGTGGACGGCATCATCTTTGTGCTGGTCATCTTTGCCTGGATGGGCCCCGCCCGGCTGGTGCGGGGGGAACTGCTCAAGCTGCGCACGCGGGAGTTCACGGAGGCGGCCCGGGCGATCGGGGCCTCCGACACGCGCATCCTCGCCCGCCACCTCATCCCCAACTCCCTGGCCCCGGTGATCGTGGCCGCCACGCTCACGGTCGGCGGAGCCATCCTCTCCGAGGCCGCGCTCTCTTTCTTGGGCATCGGCATCCAGCCGCCCACACCCTCGTGGGGCAACATGCTGCAGAACGCCCAGGACTTCATCTGGTCCACACCCTGGCTGGCGATCTGGCCGGGCGCGATGATTTTCCTCACCGTGCTCTGCTTCAACTTCCTGGGAGACGGCCTGCGGGACGCGCTCGATCCACGCCTGAAGCTCTAGACGCCGCCGTCAAGGCCGGCGGCAAGGGGGGAGCGGGGATGCGGAGGGGCATGCTGGTCCTGGGTGTGCTGCTTGTCGCTGTCTTCGTGGTGGGCAGCACCGTGCCGCTGCAGGCTCAACGGCGGCGCGATAACGTGACGGTGCTGCTGGGACAGGAACCCGCCGAACTCTTCGCCGGATTCGTCAGCAACCTGCTGGTCGAATCCGACGTCACGTCGGCCATCTACTGCGACCTGGTGCGGCGGAACGCGGACTGGAAGACCTATGGGATGCTCGCCGAGAAGGTCCCCTCGCTCAAGGACGGGGACTGGCAGATCCTGCCCGGTAAGAAGATGAAGATCACCTTCAAGCTGCGCAAGGGCTGGAAGTGGCACGACGGCAAGACGGTCACGGCGACCGACTTCGTCTGGACCCTGCGCATGCGCAAGAACCCGCGCACGCCGGTGGTCAGCCGGTTCCTGGACAATAAGATCGACAACGTCCTGGCGCCCGACCCCTACACCGTGACCTTCCAGTACAACGAGCTCTATCCCTATGCCTACGAGGGCTATGATCTGCTGCCTTCACACATTCTGCTGAAGGAGTACAACCGCGATCCGGCCAAGATCGACGCTGCACCGTTCGCCCGGGCACCGGTGCACTGCGGACCCTACAAGTTGGTGCAGTGGGTGCCGGGCTCGCACATCGAGCTGCGCGCCAGCCCCGAAACCTACGGAGGCGACAAACCCAAGATCCGCACCATCACCTACCGATTCTTCCTGGACGCCACCGTGCTCGCGGCCAACCTTATCGCCAACCAGGGAGACGCCACCGCGACCAGCAACATCACCGACCCCGCGCTGATCGAGGAGATCGCCTCCCGCAACCCCCAGGTCGTGGGCTCATTCGTGGAGGGCCTCACCTGGGAGCACGTCGACTTCAACATGGATCACGAGTGGCTGCGAGACAAGCGGGTGCGCCACGCCATCATCCACGGCATCGACCGCGAGGGGATGGTTCAGGCGCTCTTCAAGGGCGGCCGGCAGCCGGTGGCGCACACCTACTTCGGGCCCAAGCACTTCGCCCACCACAAGAACGTGAAGAAGTACGGCTACGATCAGGCGCGGGCGCGGGCGTTGCTGGCCGAGGCAGGCTTTGTCCCGGGGCCGGACGGCATCCTGCGGGACGCGCGGGGCCGCCGGTTCGAGATGACCATCATGACCACCAGCGGCAACCCCGTGCGGGAGCAGGTGCAGCAGATCATGCGGGACCAGCTGCGGCAGATCGGCCTCGACCTGCGGATCGACAACCGGCCCTCCACCGTTCTCTTCGGCCAGGTCACCCGGGAGCGCACCTTCCCGCACCTCGTCATGTACGCGTGGACGTCGGCACCCACCACCCACTTCTACACGATCTGGCATAGCAAGCAGATCCCCACGCGGGAAAACAACTTCGTCGGCCAGAACACGCCCGGCTACCGCAATCCGGAGGTGGACCGCCTGCTCGACCTGACTGAGCAGGAGTTGGACGAGGCGAAGCGGCGCGAGGTGCTCTTGAAAGTGCAGGAACTGTGGGCGGAAGATCTCCCCTCGATCCCGCTCTACTTCCGTCTCGCCCTGAACGTGCAGCGGAAGGCGCTGCAGAACTACTTGCCCCGGGGGTTCGGTGGGGTGCCCTGGAACTCCGAGCAGTGGGGCTGGGCGCAGTGAGGGGCCGGCGGAGGCGATGACAGAGGAGGGGGGGCCGGGCCTCGGGCCTCCCCTCCGGACCGGCGATGCAGCGCTTCCTCCTGCGGCGGGTGCTCCAGGCCGGGGTCGTCCTGGTGGGCCTCTCCATCGTCATGTTTGGCCTGCTAGTGTACACGCCCGGGGATCCTGTGGAGCTGCTCGCGGCCTCCGACCCGGACGTCCAGCCCGAGGACATCGCGGCGCTGCGCAAGTACTACGGGTTGGACGATCCCATCGCCGTGCGCTACGTCAAGTGGCTGCGCACCGTGGTCAGGGGGGACCTGGGATACTCGCGCACCTACCGCGTGCCGGTCATCCAGATCATTGGCCAGCGCCTCGGCAACACGCTCCTGCTCGTCGGGAGTTCCTTCCTCGTTGCCTTCGCCGTGGGCATCGCCATCGGCATCTACTCCTCCCTGCGCCAGTACTCGGTAGCCGATTACAGCTTTACGATCTTTTCGTTCATCGGGTTGGCCATGCCCAACTTCTGGCAGGGCATCGTGATGATCCTCCTCTTTGCCGTCTGGCTCCCCCTCTTTCCCGCCGGAGGGATGATTACCCCCGGGGTCCAGCCGGGGTGGCCGCTGTTCGTGGACCGGCTCTGGCACCTGGTGCTCCCGGCGTCGGTACTGGCCACCAGCGGGATGGCGGCGTGGACGCGCTACATGCGCAGCAGCATGCTGGAGGTGATCCGCCAGGACTACGTGCGCACCGCGCGGGCGAAGGGGTTGGCGGAGGGACGGGTGATCAACAAACACGCGCTGCGCAACGCCTTGCTGCCGATCATCACCCTGATCGCCCTCAGCATCCCCGGGGTGCTCAACGGCGCGGTGCTCACCGAGACCGTCTTCTCCTGGCCGGGGATGGGGCTGCTGCTCTTCCAGGCGATCCTGGGCCACGACTTCAACGTGGCGATGGCCGTGCTGCTCTTCCTGGCCGTGGCTACAGTCCTCTTCAATCTCTTGGCGGACGTCGCCTACTCGCTGGTCGATCCACGGATTCGCTACGGATGAGGGATCCGGCAGGGGAGGGACGATGGCGTTAGTCGATCTGGCGAAGCGGAAAGTGACCACCGGCGGGATGTTCGCCGGCCAGAGCTACTGGCAACTGGCCTGGCATCGCTTCCGCCGCCACCGGCTCGCCATGGTCGGGGGCAGCGTGGCCATCTTGCTCTCGGCCGTGGCCATCCTGGCGCCCGCGATTGCCCCCTACGATCCTGAGAAGATCAGCCTGACCAGCCGCTGGAACCCGCCCACGGTCGCCCATCCCTTCGGCACCGACGAACTGGGTCGAGACGTGCTGGCCCGCGCCATGTATGCGGGGCGGATTTCGCTGGCGGTGGGCTACATCGCGGCCTTGGGCGTGGCCATCAGCGGGGCGCTGGCCGGCGTGGTGGCCGGCTACTTCGGAGGGTTCACCGACAGCGTGCTCATGCGCCTGGTCGACATCCTGCTCTCGCTGCCCACGATCCCTCTCTACCTGATCATGTCGGCGCTGATCCCCGGCGGGGGCGTGGACCGGATCATCCTCATCTTCTTGATTTTCGGATGGACCGGCGTCTCTCGTCTGGTCCGCGGGCAGGTGCTATCGCTGAAAGAGCAGGATTACGTCGAGGCGGCCCGAGCGCTGGGGGCGTCGCAAGCGCGGATCATGATCCGCCACCTGCTGCCCAACGCCCTGGCCCCGATCATCGTGGCCACCACCCTCGCGGTGGGTGGATTCATCTTGGCCGAATCCGGCCTCTCTTACCTGGGACTGGGGATCCAGCCGCCCACGCCGTCGTGGGGCAACATGCTGCAGCGGGCGCAGGAGTACGTCTGGAACGCGTCCTGGCTCGCCGTGTTTCCGGGAGTGCTGATTTTCGTGACGGTGCTGAGCTTCAACTTCCTGGGAGACGGGCTGCGCGACGCGCTCGATCCCCGGTTGAAGATCTAAGAGGAGGGGGCGACATGCGTCAATTCGTTCGCGCTGCGGTGATCGTGGTCTCGCTGACCCTGCTGGTGATCCCGCTGCCGCCGGCGGCGGGAGCCCCGGCGCGGGACACCGTCGTCATCGGGACCGCTCAAGAGCCCGACCAACTCAGCCCGTTCTCGATCATGGCCGTCGCCGGGGTCGTCCAGAACGCGCTGTGGGGCTTCGTCGCGCCCTTCAACGAGAAGTGGGTGCGGGTCCCGATCATGGTCGAAAAGCTCCCCACGGTCAAGGACGGGGACTGGGTCCTCCTCCCCAACAAGAAGATGCGCGTGACCTGGAAGCTCAAGAGGGGGTTCACCTGGCACGACGGCCGGCCCGTCACCGCCCTGGACTACCGGTTCACCTACGGGATGGAGCGCAACCCGCGGACGCCGCGGCTCAGCCGCTTCATCGTCAACAAGATCGACAACGTCCTGGTCCCCAACCCCAGCGATCCGTACACGCTCGTCGTGCAGTGGAACGAGCCGTGGCCCTTTGCCAACAGTAACCCGTTCGGTGATCAAAATGTGTACCCGCGGCACCTGCTGGAAGCGAGCTACCTCAGGGACCCGGAACGCCTGGACACCCATCCCTACTGGCGGGCGCCGGTGGCCAATGGGCCGTACCGCTTCGTGGAGTGGTCGCCCGGCAGCCACCTCACCCTCGAGGCCTACGACAAGTGGCCCCTGGGCGCCCCGCGCGTCAAGCGGATCACCTTCCGCTTCATCCTCGACTCCACCGTCCTGTCGGCGAACGCGATTTCGGGCGACGTCCAGGCCACCGAGATCAACAACTTCGGCTGCGACCAGATGGAGCAGGTGGAGCGGCGCAACGCCCAGGTCCGGGCGAACTATAAGGAAGGGCTGTTCTGGGAGCGGGTCGACCTCAACCTGGACAACGAGTGGCTAAAGGACAAGCGCGTGCGACAGGCGATCGCCTACGCGCTCGACCGGGCCACCCTGGGCAACATCGCCTGCTCCGGCGGCCGGCAGCCCGTCTCGCACGCCTGGCTCGCCCCCGGCCATCCGGCCTTTAACCCGAACGTGAAGAAGTATCCGTTCGATCAGGGGCGCGCCCGCGCCCTCCTGGCTGAAGCCGGATTTGTGCCCGGCCCGGATGGCATCCTCCGCGACGCGGCGGGGAAACGCGTGGAGATGACGATCATGACCACAGCGGGCAACGCCGTGCGCGAGCAGATCCAACAGATCATGCGGGAGCAGCTCCGCCAGGTGGGCATCGACCTGCGCATCGACAACCGGCCGGCCTCCGTGTTCCTCGGGCCGATCATCTCGCAGCGGCAGTTCCCGCACATGGCCATGGTGGGCACCCAGTTCCAGCCAGAGTCGCTGCCCTTCGACCGGTTCCACACCAGCCAGATTCCCAGCCAGGCCAACAACTGGCAGGGCAACAACCGGGTGGGCTGGCGCCACGCCGAGAACGACAACCTCTGGGAGCAGATCGTGGCGGAATTGGACGCGACGAAGCGCTACGCCCTCCTCCGCCGCCAGCAGGAGATCTTTGCGGAAGAACTGCCGACGCTGCCGCTTTACTTCCGCCTCAGCCTCACCACCAACTATCGCGCGCTGCGCAACGTCAAACCGACGGGCCTCGGCTCCTACTACATCCCTTGGAACGCCTGGGAGTGGCGGTGGGACCAATGACAGGCCGGGCCGGGCGCGTATACTGGTAGACGACGCGGGGTGATCGTGTGGCCGAGACGCTGCTGTCCGTCAAGAACCTGAAGACCTACTTCTATACCGACGAGGGCGTGGTCAAGGCCGTCGACGGCCTGACCTACGAGCTGCACAAGGGAGAGACCCTGGGCATCGTCGGCGAGTCCGGCTGCGGCAAGTCGGTGCACGCCCTCTCCGTGATGCGGCTGATCCCCATGCCGCCGGGCAAGATCGTCTCCGGGGAGATCCTCTTCGAAGGGAAGAACCTGCTGCACCTCCCCGACGAGCAGATGCGGCGCATCCGGGGCAACCGCATCGCCATGATCTTCCAGGAGCCGATGACCTCGCTGAACCCGGTGCTCACGATCGGCGAGCAGATCGCCGAGGCGGTGATGCTGCACCAGAAGCTGGAGAAGCGGGC
>JBOGSD010000138.1:0-7052 GCA_050695215.1 bacterium | reverse complement strand
TCCAGCCCCCGGGATGGCTGGAATTCGGCGTGCTCTTTCAGGAGCGGCCGGGCCGGGTGCGCGCCATCGTGCCGGCCCTGCCGGGGATCGAAGCTACCGCGCCCTCACGGGCGGAGGCGCTGGAGCGGGTGAAGGCGCGGGTGAGCACCTACCTGGGGCGGCTGCGCGACCGTGGAGACCCCCTGCCGCGCGAAGAACGGATCCGCATCCGTCTGGACGAACCGCCGCACGGACCGAAGCCCGGCTGACCCCGCCGGGGTGCTGGGACGGGTGTGCTAGATCGGTGTGCTAGAATGAATGGTTGGAGCAGGTCGGGTAGCCGCGGGCGCGCCGCGCGTGCACACGCGGGGCGGCGCTCGAGGAAAGTCCGGGCTCCGCAGGGCAGGGTGCTGGGTAATTCCCAGCGGGGGCGACCCCAGGGATAGTGCCACAGAAACATACCGCTCCGGCGTCTGTCTGGACCCGGAGTAAGGGTGAAATGGCCGGGTAAGAGCCGGCCGGCCGCCTGGCGACAGGGTGGCCGGGCAAACCCCACCCGGAGCAAGGCCAGGTAGGGGGAGATGAGGTGGCCCGCCGACTCCCCGGGTAGGCCGCATCAGGCCCGAGGCGACTCGGGTCGTAGAGAGATGGCTGCCCCGGACCGCTTCGGTGGTCTGGACAGAACCCGGCTTACAGACCTGCTCCGCTACCTAAGTCTCCTCGGGTGCTCTCGCACCCTCGGGATCCCCACTGTCGAAAGCGTACGCCGGTGCTCGCACCCGCGGGACCCCCTGGCAGCCGTTTACCGTTTCCCAACACGCCATTTGTCAGGCCTTCACCGCGTCCGCCTAGCCTGAGATCACAACGAAGCTCAGGAGGAGCGGTGATGAGGCACCTTCAGATTGTGGCTCTGCTGGTCGGGCTGGCGCTGTTCATCTCGGCGTCGGCGGGCCAGGCGGCGATGATGGTGCGCCGCGTCAAGCTGTCGCCCACGCCCTTGGCCAAGAACGCGGGTCTGGAGAACGCGGGCGGGTTCGCCGACGTGGACGTGGATAAGGGCACCGTGAAGACCACCGTGACCCTGGCGGTGGGGACGAAGCTGCCGGCCGGCAGTGTGCTCGAGGGGTGGCTCGTGGACGCCGGACGCAAGGGCGGCCCCGGCATGTCCCACGCCTCGGACGCCGACCAGAAGTATGGGGTGGCATTTGGGAATCCGGAATTCGCCGCGCTCTCCCGGGACATCCCCTACGCGCTGAGCACGGGACTCCTGCGGTTGCGGCCAGGGAGCACTCGGACCTATGTCGGGAGTTTCAAGATCGACAACTCGCTGGCACCGTATAATGCAGTTGTGGTCACGCTCGAGTCCGACGGGAACCGCGGGACCTACGATCCCCGGCCCGCCACGCCGGTCCTGGCCGGTGAGATTGGGAAGTAGAAAGCGGCCGCCTGGCGGATCTGCGGAGGGAAGAGCGACGATGACGACCATTCCGCGCGGCGCGGCGCTGCTGGCCCTGGTCCTGGCCGTGCTGGCGCTGCCCGCGCAGGCGGCGCCCGTGGCGGCACCGGCCTTCAGCCTTGAACTCTTCGATGGCAAGACCCTCTCGCTAAACCAGCTCAAGGGCACGGCGGTGGTCCTGCTCTTCTGGGCCCCCTGGTGACCCACGTGCAACAGGGACGCCCCCGTGTGGGAGCGTGTCTACCAGCAGGTGAAAGGGAAGGGCGTCCAGTTTGTCGGTCTGGGCCTCTTGGACAGCCGCGAGGCCTGCCAGGCGTTTGTGAAGAAGCACGGGCTCACCTTCCCCAACGGGTACGACGCCGACGGCAAGATCGCCAAGCTGTATGGCTTCAGCTACCAGCCCTGGTGGGCGGTGATCACCAAGGACGGCGTGCTGCAGAAGGCCGAGTTTGGACCGTCGGGGGAGGCGGCCCTCGTGTCCGCAATCAAGGCGCTCACCTCGCAGCGCTGAGCGGGCGCTAGGCCGCCATGGCCCAGACGGTCCTCGTCGTCGAAGACGACGCCAAGATGAGCCAGCTCCTCCGCCTCTACCTCGAGCGGGAGGGCTTTGCCGTGGCGACGGCCGCCGACGGACGGTCCGCCTTGGAGGCAGCGCGCCGGGCGCGGCCCGATCTGATCATCCTCGACCTGATGCTGCCACAGCTGGACGGGCTGGAGGTCACCCGCCGGCTGCGCGCCGATTCCGACGTGCCCATCCTGATGGTGACGGCGCGCGTGGACGAGGTGGACAAACTGCTCGGCCTCTCCCTCGGCGCCGACGACTACGTGGCCAAGCCCTTCAGCCCGCGCGAGGTGGTGGCGCGGGTGCGGGCGATCCTGCGGCGCAGCGGCGGGGAACGGCGGGCCCAGCGGCGGCTCCGGCACGGCGAGCTGGAGATGGATCTGGAGCAGCACCGCGTGACGGTGGCCGGCCGCGAAGTGCGCTGCACCCCCGTGGAGTTCAAACTGCTGCAGGCTTTCCTGGAAGCGCCGGAACGGGCCTTCTCGCGCGACCAGCTGCTCAATCAGATCTACCCGCACCACGAAGCCGCGGTGGTCGACCGCACGATCGACGTGCACGTGGGCAAGCTGCGGGCCAAGCTGGGCGACGATCCGGCCCGCCCCCGCTTCATCGCCACGGTGCGCGGCGTGGGCTACAAACTCCTCTGACGCCGATGCGCCGCACGCTGCTCTGGAGGCTGCTCGCCGTCAACCTGCTGGTCGTGGGTGTGGCCGTCGCCGTCTCTGCCCTGACCATCCGCTCCCTCGCCGAGAGCATCTTCATGAACCTGATGAAGGAGTTTCAGATCGAAGTCGACGTGATGCTCCGGCTCTTCCTCGCGGCGATGGGACGATCACTGGTGCTGGCGTCGCTGGCCGCGGCGGGAGTGGCCCTCCTGCTCAGCGGGCTGCTGTTTCGCCGCGTCGTCCGGCCGGTCGGCGGGATGATGGCCATGGCCGAGCGCATCGCCGCGGGCGATTACAGCGCGCGGGCGCAGGAGGCGGGGCCGGATGAAATCGGGCGCCTCGCGGACGCCCTCAACCAGATGGCCGAAGCGCTGGCGACGCTGGAGCGACTGCGCAAAGACCTGGTCGCCAACGTCGCGCATGAACTGCGCACCCCGCTGGCCAACCTGCAGGGTTATCTCGAGGCGATCGGGGAGGGGGTCGCCCCGGCCTCCCCCGAGACGATCCGCTCGCTGCACGAAGAAGTGATCCGACTCGTCCGTCTCGTGGAGGGGTTGCACGCGCTCTCGCTCTTCGACGCGCGCCTGCCGCAGATGCGCGCCGGGCCGGTGGATGTGGGCGCGCTGGCGCGCCGGCTGCTGGAGCTGCGGCGACCCGAGTTCGCCGCCCGCCGGATCAGGCTGGCGGATCAGATTGGGCGCGACGGGGGTGCGCGGGGCGACGCCGACCTCCTCAGCCAGGCGCTCTCCAACCTCCTCGACAACGCGCTGAAATACACGCCGGACGGGGGCGAAGTCCGCGTCGCGATCGCCCCGAGCGGCGGCGCCGTCCGGGTCACCGTGAGCAACAGCGGCGAAGGCATCGCGCCGGAAGACCTGCCCTTCGTCTTCGAGCGCTTCTACCGCGGGGAGAAGTCGCGCTCGCGGGCGTCGGGCGGCGCCGGCATCGGGCTCTCCATCGTCAAGGAGGTCGCCCGCGTGCACGGCGGGGACGTGGGTGTGGAAAGCGCGGACGGCCGCACGACCTTCTGGCTGACCGTGCCCTCATCCTCGTCCGCGGCCGGGCGACCGGTGTGAACGATTCCTGACCAGCCCTTTGTCATCTCTTCACACCTCGACGCGTAAGGTAGAGCAGAGGGGAGAGTGCGATGCGCAGACGCTGGTGGTGGGTGATCGCGGCGGTCGTGATCGTGGCGGGCGCGCCGGTGGCGTGGTATCTGGGGTCGCCCCTCTTCATCAACCGGACGGTAGAGGAGGCGTTCCCCGCGAGCACCGGGGCGGAAGTGCCGTCCGGGATGACGCAGGCGCAGGTCGAAGAACGGATGATGGCCGCCAGCAAGGAGAGCACCACCAGCGAGGAAGCCATGCCGGCGGCGGCGGTGGCGCTCCGGCGGGGGAGCTTTGCCGGGGCGGACAGTTTCCATCAGGGAGAAGGCACGGCCACCGTCTACCGGGTCGCCGGCGGGCTGGTGCTGCGGCTCGACCCCTTCCGGGTGACCAACGGCCCCGACCTGCACGTCATCCTGACCAAGCATGGTAGTCCTCGCTCGCGTGACGAGGTCAAGGCGGGCTACATCGAGGTGGCCAAACTCAAAGGGAACGTCGGCAGCCAGAACTACTCCCTGCCCGCGGGCCTGCGCCTCGAGGAGTACAAGGCGGTCGTGATCTACTGCAAGCCGTTCCACGTGGTCTTCGCCTCGGCCGAACTGGCGCCGGGGCAGTAGGAGGGATCATGGGCCTGCGGCGGGCGTGGAGCAGTCGAGGGCGGCGGGGCCTGCTCGCCGGCGGGACCGCGGGCGTCCTCGCCTCCGTGCTGCTGCTGCGCGGCGCTTTCACCGGCGGCCTCCCGGTCGTCGCCCTGGCCCTTTGGGAGCGGGCCCTGCGGATCATGCCGATGGAGCTCTTCGGCTTCTTCATCGTCCGGCTGAAGTTCCTGGCCAAACCCGCGGCTTTCTGGGGGATGTTCGCCGGCCTGGTCGTGGGGTGGGCGGTGCTGGGGTTCCTGCTGGCGCGCTGGTCCCGCATCCGCAGCCGCGGGTCCGCGTTCTTGTGGGGGTTCGGCCTGGCGGGGGTGCCGCTGGCCCTGATCACGATTGGCCCGGCCGTCACCTTCCTGCGCGCGCGCCTCGAGGCGGGCGGCGCGGAGCCGGCGACGGGGACGCTGGTGGCACAGGTTCTGGCCGCCGTGGCGGGCTGCGCCGGCCTCTTCGCCGTGACGCTGGCGGTGGCGTTCTCTCCGGGGCGTCGGGCCGAGCAGCGGCCCACCTCTGGGGACGCGGCGGGCGGCGCGGCGGAGAGCAGTCCGGCGGGGATGAGCCGGCGCGAGGTGCTGCACCGCGCCATGGCCATCGGCCTCGGGGCGCTCGCGGGGTCGTCGCTGGCCCAGTGGGCGGCCACCTCGGGGCGGCGCGCGGCCGCCTGGGCGCAGTCGCTCTTCGCGCGGATCAAGGGACTGCCGGCGGAGGTCACCGCGAACCGCGACTTCTACATCGTCAGCAAGAACCCGCCGGGGCTCGACCCCGACGTCGACGGATCGGCGTGGATTCTGGACGTGCGCGGGCTGGTGGGACGGCCGGTCAAGTTCGGCTACGAAGACATCACGGGGATGCGGCCGCTGGTCACCCGCTATCACACCCTGGAATGCATCAGCAATGAGGTGGGCGGCGACCTGATCAGCAACGCGCAGTGGCGGGGTATCCGGCTGCGCGACCTGCTGGCCCGCGCCGGCGGCGTCAAGCCCACCGCCACCAAGATCGCCTTTCGCTGCGCCGACGGCTACACGGAGTCTCTCCCCGTGGCCGACGCGCTCAACCCAGAGACGCTGCTGGTCTGGGAGATGAACGGCGAGCCGCTGCCCAAGGGGCACGGCTTCCCGGTGCGATTGCTCGTGCCGGGCCTCTTTGGGATGAAGAACCCCAAGTGGATCACCCGGATCGAGCCAGTGGACTACGACTTCCAGGGCTACTGGGAGCGCTCCGGATGGAGCGATAAGGCGGTCGTGAAGACGATGTCCAAGTTCACGACGCCCAAAGGCCGCCACATGTCCCCCTCGGTCGGCGAGGAGATCGGGCTCGGCGGCGTCGCCTACGCGGGGGACCGCACCATTAAGGGGGTGGAGATCTCCACAGACGACGGCAAGAGTTGGGTGGCGGCCGAGACCAAGCCGCCGCTGGGCCCGTACACCTGGGTCCTCTGGGCGGCGTTGTGGAAGCCCACGGCGCCGGGGGAGTACACGCTGAAGCTGCGCGCCCGTGATGGGGCCGGCGCGCTGCAGACGGCGCAGAACGTAGGCACCTTGCCTGACGGCGCCAGTGGATACCACACCGTCAGGCTGACCGTGAAGAAGTGACATCCCAAGGGAGGTGATCGGTCGATGCGATTGTCCGGGATTGTGATGATGCTTGCCGTGGCGGCCCTCGTGCTGACGTCGGCGGCGCTGGGGGCGGACATGACGAACGCCGCGCGTCGCGAGTTGGACACCGCCATCACGCACGCGGGCCTGGCGGCGGGCTACAAAACCACCGCGGAGATCGAACTGCACCTGCACCACGCGGTGAACTGTATCGAAGGGAAGTCCGGCAAGAACTACTTCAAGGCCTCCGGGGACGTGTGTGAGGGAATGGGGAACGGGCTGCTCGCCGACCTCAAGGACGCCGGGATGGCCGGCGCGCACGCGGCTCCGTACGCGGAGATCGGCAACCAGGTCGCCCTGTGGGGCATCGCGCAGGGGATGGCCAAAGACGTGGGACGGGCCCAGGCGGCCGCGCAGATGGCCAAGCTGGTCCTGGAGAAGGCCAAGGCCAACTTCAAGTAGACCTACGGGCAGGCGCGAGAAGTGGAACGGGAGGGCCGCGGCCTTCCCGTTCTGCGTTCACTGGGAGGTTCAGATCGCTCCGGAGAGGATGGGGGTGGTGGTAGGCTGCGGGGCGCCTCGGGGGGCGCGTTCCACCGAGATGGCGACCGCCCGGTAGCGGAGGAAATCGGTCGCCAGCGGGACGATCACCGGGCGCCCGGTCGCCGGGCGGAAGACCCCTGCGCTCACCGGCTGCTCGCCGCCGATCAGCCAAATCTGGTAGAGGAGGTCCGCCCCAGGGTCGCGCAGGTCGGCAACGACGACGGCGCCCCGGCCGAGGGCGGGATCGTAGACCAGGCGGACGTTGGCCGGCACCGTCCCCGCCAGGACGCTGGTCTTGGCCGCCGGGCTGGTGAGCAGCGCCACCGCCGCTTCCTGGGCGGCTTGCCGCTCCTGCAGCGCGGAGAGGCGGCGGTCCAGGGAGAGGCCAATGCCGGCGAGGACCACAATCACCGCCGCCGCCGCGGCAGCCAGGCCCACCGCCCATCCGCGCGGGACGACGATGACGCGGCCGCCGGCGCGCTCTCCCGGCCGGGGT
>JBOGSD010000137.1:0-26360 GCA_050695215.1 bacterium | reverse complement strand
CCTTCGGGCAGTTCGAGCGTCAGGGTGCTCGCTCCGACGGCCTGGCGATAGGCCGCAAACGTGCGGACGGCGATGCGCATGTGCGGCGCCATTGTACCCGAGGCGGCGGCGGGCTGGTATCGTAAGGCTGAGGGCCAGACCCTCCGAAACCGAACGGCGGGATCACGGTTTCGTCGGATCTGGCCCTCAGCCTTATGAAAATCCACGACCCCTACTCGGGAGCAGGGACCTTCCGGCGGGCCCAGCTGCACGTGCACACCCGGCGCAGCGACGGCCGGCTGGAGCCGGAAGAGATCCTGGCGCGCTACCGCGATGCCGGGTTTAGCTTCGTCGGCTTGACCGACCACGACCGGGTGACCACCTGTGACGCGCTGGATGGGCCGGACTTCCTCGCCATTCCAGGCGTCGAAGAGACCATTGTTCGGGGCATCTATCCGTTGGGTCCCCATCTGGGACGTCTCTTCGTGAACCGCGGCCTGGGGCGGGGGTCGGTGCAGGAACGCCTCGACGCGACGCGGCGGGAGGGGGGTGTGGCCGTCTTGAATCACCCTTCGTGGAAGGGCAACCTGTGGACCGCCGAGTGGACGCTGGACGCGATGCGGCGGCTTCGCGGGCCCTTTCTGCTGGAGATCGTCAACCCGCACTCCGACAGCGCAGAGGACTCGCGCCGCTGGGCGGCGCTGCTGGCGGAGCGCTCGCGCGCGGAGATGGTGGGGGCCGTGGCCGGCGATGACGCCCACAGCGCGGGGCAGATCGGGCGCGCCTGGATCATGGTGAAGGTGCCGGGGGTGACGGTCCCGGCGCTGCGCGCCGCGCTGGAGGGGCTGGCCTTCTACGCGACGACGGGGCCGCAGGCCGAGATCGGTGCGGCGGACGGCGTGGTCTGGTGTGCCGGCGACCTGGCGGAGGTCATCTTTTTGGACCGAAGCAGCCGCATCCGCGCGGCGGTGGCCGGCGGAGAGGCCTCCTACCGTCCGGCCGGAGAGGACCGGTTCGTGCGGGTCGAGGCGCGCGATCGGGCCGGTGGGCGGATCTGGTCCCAGCCGTTCTGGATCGACACGGAGGAGGACGGGTGAGCATCACGCAGGTGTTGGTGACGGGAGGCGCCGGGTTTATCGGCGCCCATCTGGTCCGGGCGCTGCTGGGGCGCGGCGCGGCGGTGCGGGTGATCGACAATTTTGTCACCGGCACCGCGGCAAATCTGGCTCTGGCCACCGGCGTTCCCCTGGAAGAGGTGCACCGCGCGCTGGCCCCGCGCATCTCTCCGGCCCGCGTCGGCGACTGCCAGGTCTGGGCCGCCGATGTCCGTAATCCCGCCGCCGCCGCCGCGGCCTGCGCGGGAGTGGACGCGATCTTCCATCAGGCGGCGTTGCGCTCCGTGCCGCGCTCCCTGATCGACCCGGTGGGGACGCACGAGGTAAACGCGACGGGCACCCTGGCCCTGTTAGAGGCGGCGCGGGCGGCCGGCGTGCGCCGCTTCGTCTTCGCTTCTTCCTCCTCGGTGTACGGCGACACCGCGGTGCCCAAGCACGAGGGCCAGCTCCCTCAGCCCAAATCTCCGTACGCGGCGTCCAAACTCGCCGCGGAGGGGTACTGCGCAGCCTACAGCCGGGGCTTCGGCCTCTCCGCGGTGGCGCTGCGCTACTTCAACGTCTTCGGCCCCTGGCAGGACCCGGCCAGCGAATATGCGGCGGTCATCCCCAAGTTCATCCGCCTCGCCATGCGCGGGGAGCCGCTCCCCGTCCACGGCGACGGGTTGCAGTCCCGTGACTTCACCTATGTCGACAACGTCGTGGAGGCCAACCTGCTCGCCGCCGACGCGCAGGCGGACGCGGCCGTCCTGAATATCGGGGCGGGCGATCGCCACACCCTCCTCGATCTAATCGACCTGCTGGGGCGCATCCTCGGGCAGGCCCCGCAGATCGTGCACGAGCCGCCGCGCGCGGGAGACGTGCTGCACACACAAGCGGACATTACCCTGGCCCGTCGTCAAATCCGCTATACGCCATCGGTGGACTTTGCCACCGGGTTGCGGCGAACCGTGGCGGCGATGCGGGACGCGGAGGGAGCGGTCGCCGACCATGCCTGAGGGGCGCGAGCGCAGCGGATATGCGCGGTTCGCCGGTGGGGCCGCGCGGGCGCTGCCCGTCGCCGTGATCGGCGGGGCGGGCTACGTCGGCTCGATCACCGCGGCCGGCTTGGCCCACCTCGGCCACCGGGTGGCCGCGATGGACGTCAACCGGGAGCGGCTGGGTCAGCTGGCGCAGGGGATCGCCCCCTTCCGCGAGCCGGGGCTGGAAGAGGTGCTGCGCCCGGCTCTGGCCGCCGGCCGGCTCACCTTCACCGATTCGCTGCCGGCCGCCCTGGCCGAGGCGCGGGTGGTGTTCGTGGCCGTGCACACGCCGCGGCGCGACGATGGGGAGGCGGACCTCTCCCACGTCATCGACGTGGCGACGGGCCTGGGGCGGCACCTGCAGCGCTACACGGTGATCACGGTGAAGAGCACGGTGCCGGTGGGGTCGCATCAGATCATCCGGCAGATCCTCGAGCAGTTCGGGCGGCGCGAGGGGGCCGACTACGACCTGGTGGCCAACCCGGAGTTCTTGCGCGAAGGGCACGCGGTGGAGGACTTCTTCTATCCGGACCGCGTGATCATCGGCGGGGCGTCCAGCGACGCGATGACGCTGGTGCGCGAACTGTTCGAGCCGCTGGGCGCGCCGATCCTGGAGACCAGCATCGAGAACGCGCAGATGACCAAATACGCCGCCAACGCCTTTCTGGCCATGCGCGTCTCCTTCATCAATGAGATCGCCAACGTCTGCGAGCGCCTCGGCGCCGACGTGGACGCGGTCGCGCACGGATTGGGGTTTGACCGGCGCATCGGCCACGAGTACCTGCGGCCGGGGATCGGCTTCTCCGGCCCCTGCCTGCCCAAAGATCTTGAAGGGCTGATCCGCCTGGCGGAGGACGCCGGGTACGAGCCGTTCTTTCTCAAAGCGATCCTGGAGAAGAATGAACAGCAGCGGCGTCAGATCATGGGGAAGGTCTACGGGCTGCTGGGCACCTCTCTGTACGGCCGCCGGATCGCGGTCCTGGGGCTGACCTTCAAACCGGGTACCGACGACGTGCGCAACTCGCTGGCTCCCCAGATCGTGGATTACCTGGACCGCCGCGGCGCAGTCGTCGGCGCCTACGACCCCGAGGTCCCGCCGGAGCAGGCGCCGGAGGGGATCGTCGCCGGCCGGCTCGCATCGACGGCCTATGAGGCTGCCGAGGGCGCCGACCTCCTGCTCGTGCTGACGGCGTGGGAGGAGTTCCGTGCTCTCGACTACGCGCGTCTGCGCGGACTGATGCGAACCCCCAACCTTGTGGACGGCGTCAACGCGTTAGACGCTGCGGCGATGCGCCGGGTGGGGTTTACCTACGTCAGCGTGGGGCGGCCATAGCAGCCCGAGAGGCAGCAGACCTCAACGAAAGACTCGCGTTGGGGTCTATGCTGGTTGCTGAAGTTCAGAGGCGATCGCGCGCAGGACCGCGGCGATGCGCGCCCCCGCCCCGGGTTCGCCCATGCGCGCCTGCCCGGCCTGGCCGCGGCGCACGCGCTCCTCTGGTGACGCCAGCAGCCGGACCACGGCCTCGACTGCCTTCTCCGCGGTCGGTACCGCGACGAGGGCCTCCCCCAGAATCCGTTGCTGCAGACTGAGAAAGCCTGGGGTGAACTGGACGCCCGGGCCGGGGAAAGCCACCACCGGCTTGCCCAGACCGGCGGCCTGCTCGTTGGCCGTCCCCGCCAGCCCCACCACCACGGTGGCGTGGGCGATCGCGTCGGCAAACGTGCGGGTCATCCGGATGCGCGCCTCACCCGCGCGCGCCTCACCGTCCGCGATGGTCACCCCGGCGGCGTGCATCGCCTCGGCCACGGCGCCGGCCTCCACCGTCGGGGCCAAGGAGAGGAGAAAGAGCACCTCGGGCTGGGCGCGGGCGATCGCCGCGGCCACCTCCGCCAGCCGGCCGGAGTTTGCCGGCGCGTCGCCGCGGCTGCCCGGGAGCAGGGTCACCACCGGCCTCTCCTCCGGCACTGAAAAGTCGGCGCCGCTCGGCCCCAGGCAGTCGAGCATCACGTTGCCGAGGTAGACCGCGTCTAGCCCCCTCGCGGCCAGCCACGCCGCCGTCTCGCGGTCCCGGGCAAAGACGCGGACGGCACGGCGTATCACCCGCAGCTGCGTCGGGCCATAGGGTCCGTTGTTGATCGAGTCCGCCGACGCCACCAGGACCGTGGGCGCGCCGGCGCGCGAGGCCATGAAGAGACAGTAGACGTCGCCGATGGCCATGGTGAGATCGACGCGGCCACGCTGCGCCCCCAGCGTCGCGCGCTGGCTCAGCCAGAAGCGGATGAACCCCGCCCGCAGGTCGTCAAAGAGGCTGGGCTGGCCGGCGCGGAAAGAAAACCCTCCGCTGGGAAACGTCCGCCGCGGGTCCAGGCGGGGGACCGACGGCGGATAAGCGTCGCCGGTCCCCACCAGCGGGTAGGCGGTGATGGACCAGTCGGCGAGATGGCGCAGGATCTCCGCGGCGATGAGGTCCTCCCCGTGACCGTTGCTGACGCTGAGGAGGCGGATCATGTCCCCTCTCCCGCCGTCGAGCGGGCCCCCCCGGGCGCGAGCCGCCGGGCCGCAAAGACGCCCTCGTAGTAGGCGTGCCAGAGCAGATGATTGTAGATCTCGCTGCAGAGCGGCAGGACCCGGCGGCGTTCCGCAAACGGCCGCAGCGCCCCGGCCGCGCGGGTGATGATCCCGGTCCGGTAGACCAGCCATTTCAGCGGCAGCAGCGCGGGGTGGATCTCCAGGAAGAGCCCCAGCCACGCGGCCCGCCCGTGCTTGTTCCAAAAATAGACCGCCCCTTCTCCGGCCTGCCGGAGTTTGGGCAGCAACTCTTCGAGGCTCTGTCTGTGATGGTGATACGCCAGCGCCGCCGGCTCGTAGCGCAGGCGCACGCCGGCCTGCCGCAGGCGCAGTCCCAGTTCGATGTCCTCCCAGCCGTACCCGGCAAAAGCCTCGTCGAACCCGCCCACCTTCCGGAAGGAATCCGCCGCCACGGAGAAGTTGCGGGTGATCACATGCAGCGGGGAGAGATCCTCCCGGCGGCGCACCGTCAGGTCGGGCAGCAGGTTGGTGGCGCGCATGAAGGTGGTGGTGAGGGTCTCGGGCGCCTGCAGTGTGCGCCCCTGCACCCCCACCCACGCGCCGCCGCGATAGTGACGGAGGTGCGCGTCGATCAGGCCTGGCTCCGGCCGCACGTCGGCGTCCAGGAAGAGCAGCACCGGGCCGGCGGCGGCCGCCGCCCCCGCGTTACGCGCGGCCGCCCGTCCGCGCTGGCGTTGGCGCAGCACGCGCACCGGGTGAGAGAGCCCGAGTCCGTCCACGACCGCGGGGGTGCCATCGGTGGAGCCATCGTCGACGACGATGATTTCCACGGCGCCGCCCCCCTGGTCCAGGGCGGGGAGGGTGCTGGTGAGCAGCGCGGCGCTGTTGTACGCCGGGATGACGACGCTCAGCTGCGGTGGCCCCATCGCTACGCGGCTGCCTCCCTGCTCTGCGCCCAGGCCCGCCGCATGGCCGCCAGGTAATGGCGGTTCAGGGCGCCGCGCAGCACGATGTATTCGAGCGTCATCCGTCCGCTGCGGCGGAACCGCGCCGCCAGCGCGGGGGCCGTCCGGTGGTTGATCAGCCCGCCGCCGGCCAAGAGGAAGTAGATGAGGCGGTGCAGCAGGGTGTCCTGGATCAGCCAGCGCGTCGACCACCGCGGGTGCTTCCGGTAGAGGTAGACGGCGGAGCGGGCGCGCTCCTCCTCTTTGGCCAGCATGCGCTCAAACGCCTGGGGCGAGGGCGCCGGCTGGTAGTGGTACGCGACGGCGTCGCGGCGAAAGACCCGCGCCAGCCCGCGCCGGCGCAGGCGAAAGCCCAGGTCGAAGTCCTCCCAGCCGTAGGTGCCGAAGCGCTCGTCGAAGAGCCCCGCCGCGAGCAGCTCGCCGCGGGGAACCGACGCGTTGGCGGGATCGAAATAGGAGGGCGAGTGAGCGGCCAGCGGCAGCCGCTCCCGCGGGGCGGCGGCGGACGGGATCTCCGACACGGGCACCACGGGGCCCCGGCAGAGGACCGCCCTGGAGGATTGCCGGTGCGCCTCCAGATGCAGGGCCAGGAAGTCTGGGCGCACGACGACGTCGCTATCGATGAAGACGACGATCTCCCCGCCGGCCTGCCGGACCCCATCATTGCGCGCCGCGCCGGGGCCGCGGTTGTCCGACCGGCGCAGCAGACGGACGCGCCCGCCGCCGCTCTCCCAGGCGGAGACGACCTCCGGCGTCCGGTCGGTAGAAGCGTCGTCGATGACGATGATCTCGTAGAGGTCAGCCGACAGGGACTGGCCGGCCAGAGAGCGGAGCGTGTGCGCCACCAACTCGGCGCGGTTGTGTGCCGGGATGATCACGGACAGGGCCGGCGCCGCGGCGGGCCGCGCCATCATGATCTCCCGGGGGCCATCAGGGCCGGGCTTCGACCTCGCGCGGGACCGCCGCGTCCGACCACTGCAGCCGGGCCAGGCGGGCATACAGGGGGTCGCGCCGCAGCAGTTCTTCGTGGGTGCCTTCGTCGACGACGCGCCCCTCATCCAGCACGACAATCCGGTCGGCCTGGCGCACCGTGGACAGACGGTGGGCGATGGTGATCGTCGTGCGTCCCTCCATCGCCCGCTCCAGGGCCTCCTGGAAGAGCGCCTCCGACTCGCTGTCCAACGCGGAGGTGGCTTCATCCAAGATCAGGATGCGCGGGTCTAGCAGGAGGGCCCGCGCGATCGCCAGGCGCTGCCGCTGCCCGCCCGACAGCGTCGCCCCGTCCTCGCCGATGGGCGTCTCGTACCCCTGGGGGAGCGCCTGGATGAACTCGTGCGCGTTGGCCGCCCGCGCCGCCGCCTCCACCTCCGCCGCGGTAGCATCGGGACGCGCGTAGGCGATGTTCTCACGCACGGTGGTGCGAAAGAGCACAGTGTCCTGGGGGACGAAGCCGATCTGACGGCGCAGCGAGCGCAGCCGCACCCGGCGGACGTCGATGCCGTCGATCAGGACCGCCCCCTCGGTGGGATCGTGGAACCGCGGCAGCAGGTGGACGAGCGTGGTCTTGCCGGCTCCGGACAATCCCACCAGCGCCACGCGCTCCCCCGGGGCGATTTCCAGGTCGACCGCGCGCAGCACCCATTGAGCGGTGCCGGTCCCGTTGGTGTAGCGGAACGAGACGCCCCGGTAGGTGATCCGACCCTTGACGCGCGGCAGGTCGACCGCCCCGGGCAGGTCCCGGACAGTGGTGCCTTCGTCCAGCATGACGCGGATGCGGCTGAAGGCGCCCAGGGCCTGGCGAATCTCCGCGTAGTGGCGCGTCAGAGAGGCCGCCGGGTCGATGGCCAGGGCCATGTAGCCGAGAAAGGCCACCAGTTCCCCCGCGGTCATGACCCCGCCGGTGACGAGCCGCCCGCCCACCCAGAGGACCACGACCAGCCCCACCGCGGTGAGGAAGTTCACCACGGGGACCTGGGTAGCGACCAGCCGCCCGATGCGCAGGTTGGCCCGCACGGCGCGGCGGTTTTCCGCGGCGAAGCGAGCGATCTCGCGGTCCTCCTGAGCGAAGGCGCGGATGACCAGGGCGCCGGCAAACGCTTGGCGGATGGAAGAGGCCAGCCCGGCGATGTAGCCTTGGGCGCGGCCGGCCACGTGCTGGATCTCCCGGCCGAAGAGGCGCGCCGCCACGAAGACCAGCGGGATCACCGCGCTGACCAGCAGGGCCAGGCGCCATTCCAGCACGAGCAGAGCGGTCACGATGCCGCCGAGCATCAGCGTGGTGGCGATGACCTCCACTGCGCCGGCCACCAGGTGGGTCTGCAGCAGCTGCGTGTCCTGGAGGGTGCGGCTGATCGCGTCTCCGCTCTGCCAGGTGGCGAAGCGGTCGATCGACCAGCGCTGCACGCGCACGAAGAGATCGCGGCGCAGGTCGGCCACGGTGCGGTAGCTGAGAAAATAGGTCAAGTAGACCTGCAGATAGACGAAGAGGCTGCGCGCGGCAAAGAGCGCCAGCACCACCAGGGCGGTGCGGTTGAGCACACTGAAACTGCGGGTGCGGATGATCTCGTTGACGGAGATCCCGATGTAGCCGGGCACGAGCAGCTGCGCCGTGGTGACGAGGATGAGGGAGGCCAGCGCGCCCAACAGATGGACGCGGTAGGGGCGCAGATAGCGGAGCACCAGCCGCAGCTCCATCTCAGCCCGCACCCACGGGGATGGGCCGCTGCGCCACGGCCTCCAGCATCCGGTCGGCGATCCGCCCCGCCGCTCCGCGCGGCCCCGCGGCGTCTACCAACTCGGCCTCGATCCGTCGCCGCCGCGGCGCGTCAGACAGCAGCGCCGCCGCCGCCGCGGCGAGGGCCTCCGGTTCCACCTCCGCCACCATCTCGGGCAAGATCGGCCGGCCGGTCAGCCGGTTGGGCAGCGAGACGAAGCCCTGACGTCTGATGTAAGCGGGTGCGGCGATGCGCTTGATCGCGGCGCCGAGGAGCGGCACGCTGAGCAGCCACTGCAGGACCCCCTCGGTAGGCGCCGCTCCGGTGAACTGCAGCGGCACGACCACCAGCGCCGTCACGGGCGCCGCCGCCGCCTGCATCGTCGTCGTCCCTGGAATGGTGATCACCAGGTCCGCCCCGGCCATGGCCTCAGGGGCCTCGATCTGCCGGAAGGTGACGCCGTGGCGCGCCAGGCGGTCCCGCCAGGGCTCCACCACTTCGGCGATCTCGGGCGGCAGATGCGGGGAGGCGGCAATGGTGACGGCGGCTTCGGGTAGGCGCCGGCGCAGCGCCAGCGCCGTTCGCGCCCACAGCGGGAAGAGCCGTCGGAAGAAGTGGAGCCGGCTGCCCGCCAGCAGCAGCACGTGGAGCGGACCGACCCCGGCGGCGCCGTCGCGGCGGGGGAGATCGTCCAGGCGGGGGTCGCCCGAGACGAGCAGCCGCGCCTCTTCGATCCCGGCCGCGGCGAGACGCCGCGCCACGCCGTCCGAGGGAACGAAGATCCGTGCGAACGCTCGCCGGTGGCGCGCGATCAACGGCGTCTCGGCGTAGGCGAAGGCGGGCATCCCCCACCGCGCCGCCAGTCGGCGGCTCACCCAGAGATCCCCGCCCAGGTGCAGGAGCGCGGCGGGGCGGGTCACCCGGAGATCGCCCAGCCCGAGAGCCAGACGGACCGCCCCCCACGGCCGGACGATCTGATCGAAGAGCCCACTGGAGGCGGCGACGGTCCCTTCCTCGCCGCTGCTGAACTGCGACGGGGGGAGGATCAACAGGAGACGCACGCCGGCGCCGGCCCGCTCTCGGAGACGGCGGGCCACCGGCAGCACCCAGCCCGTGATTTCGCCGGGGCCGTTGCCGATGAGCATCAGCGTGGGAATCTCGTCCGTGCGCACCTGTTCATTATAGGAAGGCACAAACTAGGAGAACAACGACTCCATCTGTAATATCACCCGCAGCGGCCCTTGCGTACTCTTCCTCTCACGCTTTCCCTGATACTCCTCCTGGCAGGCCAGCCGGCCGCGGCGACGGCGGCACAACCCGCTCCCTCTCCGCCTGCCCCGCTGCAGGCCGGGCCCGCGTCTGTGGAGGCCGAGGAGATTGTGTACGATGCCGCGACCCGAGTGGTCACCGCGCGCGGGCGAGTGCGCGTCACGCATCCCCGCTTCCGCCTCTTCGCCGATCTGCTCACCTTCGATCTCGACCGGCAGGTCATCACCGCGGAAGGGCGGGTGCGCGTGGTGGAGACCGGAGGCCGCGAGCTGCGCGGGAGGCGCATCGTTTACGACGTCACCCGCCAGACCGGGACGATCAGCGGGGCGGAGACGATCGTCGATCAACTGTACCTGCGCGGCGAGACGATCCAGATCAGCCCCGAGCGGCTGGTGGTGGAGGAGGCCACGGTCACTCCCTGCGACCCCCGCGCTCCCTTGTACCGCGTCACGGCGCACCGCGTCGACGTCATCCCCGGCGACGTGGCCATCGCCCGGGGGGCCACGCTGTGGCTGGGGTCCGTCCGCCTGATCACGCTGGGTGAATATCGCATTTCTCTGCGGCCGGGGGAACGCCGGACCCTGCCGCTCCTGCCGGGGGCGGGCTACAATCAGACGGACGGCCTCTGGGTGAGCCTGCGCTATCCTTACCGGCTTGGCGATGCCGGAGGGGAACTCTACGCCAAGTACGGACAATACACGGGGCTGTTCGCGTTGAACACGCTGCAGTTGGACCGGCCGGGTTGGACGCTGACGCTGCGGGTGGGCCGCACGCAGCGGGAGGAGCCGGCCACAGGGCTGCTTCGCGCCCTCAGCGAGGCGGAGGCGGTAGCCGCGACGACGTTCCGCCCCGTCCGCGGCGCCCCGCTGGTGGTGTCGGGGACGTTCGGCGCGGGCTGGTTCCACGAGACCGATACCGGCATCGGCACGACGCGCGTCGACGGGACGATCACGCTGGCCACGGAGGCGCTCTCCCTGGGACCCCGGCTCACCGGCTTCGCCTCCGTCGCCGGGCGCTACTCTTCGTACGGGACCGGTCACCAGCGGCGGGTCCTGGCCACCACGGCCGAACTGACCTATCGATTCGACGATCTGACCTCCATCACGCTGCGCCACGATCTGGTCGCGCAGTCGGGGGCTTCGCCCTTTTTCTTCGACGGCGTCACCCCCGCCAACACCGCCACCGTCACCCTCGCCCGCCGGGCGGCCGATTACCGCCTTCAGGCCGGGGTCAGCCACAACGTCCTCGTCCCGGAGACGAAACTGCTGGCCGGGGTAGGAACGCGGGTCTCGGAGAGTCTCTATCTGGATGTGGACGTGGTCTACAACCAGAGGACGCGGGCGTGGGAGGACATCGACTATGCACTGACCTACCGGTGCGACTGCCTGACCCTCTCGGTGCGCTACCGACAGATCCGGCGCGAGTTCTCTATTCAGGTCAGCCTGCCCGTTTCCGACCGTCTCACCTTCACCCAGCCCGCGCCGTAAGAGCAGAGGCCTACTTCGGTTTCGGAAGATGCCGCTTTCAGTCTTTATGGAGCGGCGCCGCGCGCGGCCATGACGGCCAGGAGCACCCACAGACCGAAGCCGATGTGGAAGGAGATGGCTGTGCCGTCGACCTGCTGGTGGACCATCAGGGCCGCCGCGGCCGCCAGCACGCTCGCGGCCCGCACGCGCTCGGCGGCGTCTCCTCGCCGCAGCCAGCGCAGCCCCAGGACCGCGGCGGTGGCCAGCGCCGCGAGGAACGCCCCCAGCCCCGCCAGTCCGCCCTCGGCGGCCATGTTCAGGAAGATGTTGTGCGCGAAGGGCTGGCTGGCCGCCCGGTCCTCGGGCAGCCGGTAGCGCGGATAGACCAGCCCGAAGGTGTTGAGCCCGCTGCCCAGCAGCGGACGGTCGTGCAGCATGGCCAGCGACGCCCGCCACATCGCCACTCGGTCGGACACCGCCCCGGGCGCTGAGAGCGACTCCGCGCGCACCCCCAGCGCCCCGGCCGCGTTGGCCAGGGCCAGGCCCCCGGCGATCAGGACGGCCGCGAGCAGCGGCAAGGCGGGCCGCAGCGCCTGGCGCGGCAGCAGCACGATGAACAGCAGCAGCCCCGCCGCGCCCCCCAGCCAGGCGCCCCGCGCAAACGTGAGGGCCAGCCCGACGAGGGTGAGCGCCGCCGCGGCCGCCGCGCCGAGGCGGTGACGTCCCCGCGCGTGCACGCCCAACCCCAGCAGGATGGGTAGGCCGGTGGCGAGCGTGGTCCCCACCGCGTTATATCCGAGCGCGGCCGTGGAGGCCGGTCGCCCGGTCAGGAGATAACTGATCGTGCCCCAGAGCGCCGCCGCCGCGGTGCCGCTCCCGAGCGCCCACAGCAGCGGGACCAGGTCCTCGGGTGTGCGGGTCAGGGTGGCCGCCGTCCCCCCGAAGGCGAGCGCGATGAGGATGGCCAGCAGCAGCGTTGAGCCTGCCGCCATCGCGGGAAAGGGAGAGCGGACTGCCGATAGGGCGAGGAAGAGGAGCAGCAGCGCCAGAGAGATGTCGACCGAGGTGCGCCGCCACAGCGCGGCCGGCCGGCGCGCCGCCACGGCCATCGAGAGCAGCAGGAGGATCAGCGCGCCGGGGGTGGCGTATCCTGCCGGGAAGAGGAACGCGGTGAGCAGCAGCGCCGCGCGCCGCCAGGCCTCCGCGTCAGGTCGCCCCAGGTCGAGCAACTGCGTCCCCACCGACACCCGTTCATTATAGCCAGGGACCGCCAACGCGTCGGTCGAAATCAGCACCGGTGAGTACCGCGACCGTTCCCGCCCAGATCTTCCGCGAGTACGACATCCGCGGCCTCGTCGCCAGCGAGATCACGCCGGAGGTGGCCGCCGCCATTGGACGCGCGTTCACGCTCTATTTGCATGAGCGCGGTGTGACTGGTCCTATGATCATCGGGCGGGACAACCGCCTCAGTTCCCCCGCGCTCCGCGACGCCGTCGCCGCCGCCCTCGCCGAGGCGGGGTTCCCTGTCTTCGACCTCGGGATCGTGATTACGCCCGTCTTCTACTTCGCCCGGGTATATCTCGGGTTCGACGGCGGGGTGATGATCACGGCCAGCCACAACCCGCCCGAGTACAACGGCATGAAACTGGCCACCGGTCCGGGCACCCTCTACGGTGAGGAGATCCAGAAGGTGCGCCGCCTCACAGGCCGCGGCGGCGTGCACCCCGCAGCGCGGGGGAAGGTGAGTGAGTGTGACGTCCTTCCCGCGTACCTCCAGATGCTGCGGGAAAAGATCACTTTGGGGCCGCGCCGGCTGCGTGTCGCGGTGGACTGTGGCAACGGCACGGCCAGCCTGATCGCCCCTGACGCCATCGAGGCGTGGGGCTGTGAGACCCTGCGACAGCATTGCGACTCCGACCCCACCTTTCCCCATCACCACCCCGACCCGGTCAAGGAGGAGAACCTGCGCGATCTGGTCGAGCTGGTACGGCGGGAGCACTGCGACGTGGGCATCGGCTTCGACGGCGATGGAGACCGCATCGGGGTCGTGGACGATCAGGGCACGATCATCTGGGGCGATACGCTGATGGCGCTCTTCTGGCGGGAGATCCTACCGCGCCACCCGGGTACTCCCGCCATCATCGAGGTGAAGTGCTCCCAGGCCCTCGTCGAAGAGGTCGAACGGCTGGGGGGCCGGCCGCTCTTCTACCGCACCGGCCATTCGCTGATCAAGGCCAAGATGCGCGAACTCGGCGCGGTCTTCACCGGCGAGATGTCGGGGCATATGTTCTTTGCGGATGAATATTACGGATACGACGATGCGGTCTATGCGGCGGGGCGGCTGCTGCGCATCCTCTCGCACTCCGATGCGCCGCTCTCGGCGCTGCTGGCGTCGATCCCGCGCTACCCGATTACCCCGGAAGTGCGCGTGGACGCCCCCGACGAGGTGAAGTTCGAGGTCGTGCGCCGGCTGACGGAGGAGTTCAAGCGACGCTACGACGTGATCGACGTGGACGGCGCCCGCGTGCTCTTCCCCGGGGGCTGGGGGCTGATCCGGGCCAGCAACACCCAGCCGGCGCTGGTGCTGCGCGCGGAGGCGAAGACAGTCGAGGGGTTGGCGGGGATTAAGAGAAGCGTGGAAGAGGCCCTCGGTCGCCACCCCGCGGTGGGACGTCCCCAGTGGTAGAGGCCCGTCGGCCAGGACGATCATCCGCGTGAGGTGCGCGTGACGAGCGAACGGGGGACGCAGGTTGTGAGAATGGCGGACCGTCCTATTGGTCCGGGCCACCCGTGCCTCGTCATCGGAGAAGTCGCGCAGGCGCACGACGGCAGCCTGGGATTGGCCCATGCCTTCATCGACGCGGTTGCCGACTGTGGGGCCGATGCCGTCAAGTTCCAGACGCACATCGCCGAGGCGGAGAGCACCCTCGAGGAACCCTGGCGGGTGCCCTTCAGTCCGCAGGACGTCACCCGGTACGATTATTGGAAGCGCACGGCGTTCTCGGAGGAGCAGTGGAGGGACCTGAAGGCCCACGCCAGCCAGCGTCACCTCATGTTCCTCAGTTCGCCATTCTCGATCGAAGCCGCGGAGCTTCTGCAGCGCGTCGGCGTACCCGCCTGGAAGGTTCCCTCCGGAGAAGCGACCAGTACGCACCTGCTTGACCATCTGGCCGCGACCGGGTTGCCGCTATTGCTCTCCACCGGGATGAGTCCCCTCGCGGAGGTCGACGGATTGGTTCGGCGCGTTCGCGCCCGGGGAGCTCCCCTCGTCGTCCTCCAGGGCACGTCAATCTACCCCACCCCCCCCGAGCGGGTCGGCCTGAATCTGATCTCCCTGTTCCGGGAGCGTTACGCGTGTCCGGTAGGGTTCTCGGACCATTCGGGGACGATCTACCCGGGGCTGGCCGCCGCCGCGCTGGGTATCGACGTGCTGGAAGTCCACGTCACGCTCAGCCGGCAGATGTTTGGCCCCGACGGGTCCTCCGCCCTGACCCTGCCCGAAGTCCGCCAGCTTGTGGAAGGGGTGCGGTTGATCGAGCGCATGAAGGCCAGCCCAGTCGACAAAGACGCGCTGGCCCTGGAACTGGACGCCATGCGCCAGATCTTCGGCAAGAGTCTGGTCGCGGGATCGGATCTGGCCGCCGGTACGGTGTTGCGGCCGGATCACTTGGAGGCGAAGAAACCGGGCAGGGGGATTTCCGCCAGCCGGATGGGCGAGCTGGTGGGCCGCCGCCTCCGGCGGGCGGTCCAGGCCGGCTCCTTCCTCCGCGAAGATGATCTGGAAGGCGCCTAGGCGATGACCCGCCGCGTCTGCGTCGTCATTACCGCCCGGCCGAGCTACAATCGCATCCGCTCGGCGATGGTGGCGATTCGCGACCATGGCCACTTAGAGCTCCAGGTCGTGGCCGCGGCCTCCGCGCTGCTCGACCGCTACGGCAGCATCATCCGCTACCTGGAACGAGACGGCTTTGCGATCGCGGCCCGGGTCTTCATGGTTCTGGAAGGGGAGAACCTCCTGACCATGGCCAAGACCACCGGCTTAGGGCTGATCGAGATGGCCACCGTCTTCGACAGTCTCAGCCCCGATGTGGTGCTGACCATCGCCGACCGGCATGAGACCCTGGCCACCGCCGTCGCGGCCGCGTACATGAACATCCCGCTGGCCCACGTCCAGGGCGGGGAGGTCACGGGATCCATTGACGACCGGGTGCGTCACGCCGTGACGAAGCTCGCCAATGTGCACTTCGTGTCGACCGAGAAGGCGGGCGAGCGCGTCATCCGGATGGGAGAGGACCCGGCCGCGGTGTTCGTGACTGGGTGCCCCTCGATCGACCTGGCGAAGGAAGTGCTGGACCATCCAGAGATGGACTTCGACCCCTTCCAGCGCTATGGGGGCGTCGGTCCCCGCTTCGACCTCACGGAGGGTTATCTGGTGGTGATGCAGCACCCCGTCACCACCGAATATGCCGCCGCGCGCCAGCACGTCACAGAAACGCTGTCCGCGGTGCGGGATCTGGGATGGCCGGCGTTGTGGTTCTGGCCCAACGTCGACGCGGGATCGGACGGCACCTCCGAAGGCATCCGCGCCTTTCGGGAACTGCAGAGTCCCCCCCACATTCATGTGTTCAAGAACATGGCGCCCGTGGACTTCCTGCGGCTGGTCCACCATTCGCGCTGCGTGGTCGGCAACTCCAGCGTCGCTCTCCGGGAAGGCTCCTTCCTGGGCGTCCCCGCCGTGAACATCGGCTCCCGCCAGGCCGGACGCGAGCGCGGGCGCAACGTGGTGGACGTCGGGTATGATCGTCGCGAGATCGCGGAGGCGATCCTGGCAATGGGCCGCAACGGGCGCTTCCCCAGCGACACCCTCTATGGCCATGGCCGCGCCGGCCAGCGCATCGCCGATCTGCTGGCCACGGTGCCGCTCCCTGTTGAGAAGCGCCTCACCTACTGATCCTCGACCGGCCCCGCCTGAGCGGGCGCTGCACCTCCTCTATCTCGGACCACCGGACATGGTCCACTACGTCGCGGCGAATCTGCCCGCGCGCTTCGTGGTGCATCCGGCCGGCGATGAGGCCGCCGTCGACGCGCTGATGGGCGAATGTGACGTGATCCTCGACGCCTCCATGCACGTCCGCTTCCCCGCCGACCGTCTGGCCCGGGGCCGGCGCCTCCGTCTCTTCGTGACGGCGACGACGGGCGCGGATCATGTCGACGGCGTGACGCTCGCGCGTCGGGGGGTCCCGCTGCTGACGCTGCAGGGGCAGCGGGAAGTGCTCCGCGAGGTCACGGCCGCCGCGGAGCACTCCTGGTTGTTGCTCCTGGCCTGCGCGCGCGGTCTGCGCGGGGCAGTCGACGACGTGTTGGGCGGGACCTGGGACCGGCAGCGCCACCCGGGGTTGATGCTGAAAGGTCGCACGCTGGGCCTCGTCGGGTGCGGGCGCATCGGGCTGTGGATGGCACGCTACGCGGGCGCTTTTGGGATGCGCTGCTGGGGGTACGATCCCTACGTCGATCCCTGGCCCAAAGAGATTGAGCGCCGCGACCTTGCCGCGATGCTGCAGGAGGCGGACGTGGTCAGCATCCACGTGCCCTTGAATGACGAGACGCGGCGAATGATCGGCCCCCGGGAGGTCGGCCTGCTCAAGCGGGGAGTCATCCTGATCAACACCTCGCGGGGAGAAGTGGTGGACGACGGCGCCCTCCTCGCGGCCCTGCGGTCGGGGCAGGTCGCCGCCGCGGGGGTGGACGTCCTGACGGGGGAACCGCAGGTGGCCGACCATCCGCTCGTCCAGTACGCTCGGTCGCACCCCAACGTCATCATCACCCCCCACATCGGGGGATTCAGCCCCGATGCCGTGCGCCACGTCCTGGCCTACTCCTGCCAGCGGATCACCGACTTCTTCACGCCGTGATGGACGGCCGCGTCGAGCAAGCCGCGTCCATCCTGGTCGAGCAGGGCGTGCGCCATGCCTTCGGCGTCACCGGAAGCGGGCCATCGCTCGCGTTGATCACCGCCCTGGAGGCGTTGGGGGCGCGCTACTACCCGAGCAGCCATGAAGCCGCTGGGGCGCTCATGGCTGGGGCCCTCGGCGAGCTCAGCGGCGCCCTGGGTGTGGCGATCTCGGTGCGCGGCCCCGGGCTGGCCAACATGCTGCCGGGCATCGTGCACAACGCCTTCGAGCGACGGCCGTCGTTGTCTGTCTCCGAAGCTCTAGGAGCGGAGACGCCGTCCTGGCGGAAGCACAAGCGGTTGGACCACCGGTCCCTCCTGGCGCCCGTGGTGAAGGCCACGGGAACGCTGGACGGCTTCCCCGGGGAATTTCTCACCCTGCTCGCCATCGCCCACCAGGAAGTGCCCGGTCCGGTCCATCTCGATCTCTGCCTGCACGGTCACAGACAGGCTGGCGGGGAGACGGCGCCAGCCACGACCGGCAGCGCGTGGACCGGGAGCGATGGGCTCAAGGACCGGTTGGCGGCCGCTCAGCACCCCCTGGTGATCGCAGGATCGCTGGCAAAGCGCGCGACCTGGCGCGACGGCCTGGCAAGGTTGCAGGTCCCCGTCTTCACGACGGTGGCGGGCAAGGGGGCGCTTGATGAGTCCCTCCCCCACAGTGCCGGGGTCTGGACCGGCGATGGCAAGGAGCTGGCCCCAGAGTCGCTCCTCCTGGCTCAGGCCGACCTTGTCCTCGGCATCGGCCTGCGGAACACTGAGGTCCTCACCGCAAAGCCCTTCGGCCGGCCCGCGCTGCTCGTCGATCAGGCGGGCCCTGACCTAGCCGAGGGGTTCGCCGCAGACACAGTCGTCCCCGAGGCCACGTCTGACCTCATTGCAGACCTCCTCGGCGCCATCGCGGAGAAGGCGTGGGGGCTGGAGGCGGTGGGTAAGGCCCGGACAGCGCTGCAGCGTAGTCTCCTCAGCGCCGGCTGGCTGCCTGCCCGCTGCTTCGCCGTCCTGAACCAGCTGCGTTTTTCTTATGGCATGGTCCTAGACACGGGAGCGTTCTGCACGGTCGCTGAACACCTCTGGGCGGTTACCGCGGACCGCTACTTCCTGGGCAGCAGCAACAGCCGCACCATGGGCGTCGCCCTGCCCGTCGCCATCGGCGCGTCGATCGCCCGCCCCACTGCGCCCGTGATCTGCGTGCTGGGTGACGGCGGGATGCAGATGTACAATAGCGAGCTCAAGCTCGCGCTGGAAGAACGGCTCCCCCTCTGCACCGTCCTCATGAGCGACGGACGGTACGCCAGCGTCGCGGCCGTGCCGCAGTCCCGACCGATGAGCGCCCGCGCGGTCACGGTCCCGCGCCCGTCATGGTACCGAGCCGTGGAAGCCCTGGGGGGCGAGGCCCACCGGGTGGAGAGTGAGGAAGCCTTCGCCGGCCACCTCGACGCGTGGAACCGCTCCGCACCGCTCTTCCTCGAGGCCGTGTTTGACCCCGTCCGGTATGTCGCGATGACGGCGCGGCTGCGTTAGCGATGGTTGCGGCCCGCGCCCGCCACATCCTCGTCCTGGGGGCCGGGTCTGCGGGGAAGCGGCACCTGCGAAATTTCTCGGCACTGGGCTGCCCGGTGTCCGCGGTGGACCCCCGGCCCGAGCGCCTCGCCGAAGCGATGAATCTGGTGCCGCTGATCCAGGCGTTCGCGGAGATGGAGGCGGCGCTCTCCTCCGGCGTGCGGTACGACGGCGTCGTGGTCTGCTCGCCGCCCAGTTTTCACGCCTCGCAGGTTCTCGCCGCCCTCCAGGCAGGGCTGCCTCTCTACCTGGAGAAGCCGCCCAGTCCTGACGCGGCCAGTTGCAAGAGGCTGGTCGACGCCTGGCGCCAGACGGGCGTGGCCCTGCTCATGGGCTACACCTACCGCTGGTGGCCTCCCCTCCTGGACCTGAAGGCCCGACTGGCCGCGGGCGCGGTGGGTCGGGTTCGCCACATCCGGGGGATCATGAGCGCCCACCTGGCGGACTGGCATCCCTGGGAACACTACCAGGACTTCTATATGGCCAGTCAGACGCTCGGCGGGGGGGCGCTGCTCGATGAGAGTCACCTGCTCGACCTGCTCCTATGGTTCTTCGGGATGCCCGCCGAAGTCTTTGGACGCGTGGAGCGGTTGAGCGCGCTCGACATCGAGACCGATGACCACGTGGATGCCTGGCTGGCGTTTCCCGGCGGGCGGCGCGCCCTGCTGCACCTTGACCTGTACGGCCGGCCCCATGAGCGGGCCCTGACCATCACCGGGGAGGAGGGGACGCTGCACTGGAGTGTCGATCCCAACCGGCTCCGGTTCGGGCGCGCGGGGGAGCAGACCTGGGAAGACACGACGTACACGTGCGAACGCAACGACATGTTCGTCAGCGCGGCGAGGGAGTTCTTGGATGTCATCGGCGGCACGCGGACGCTCTCCTGCTCCATCGCCGACGGGTACGCAGTGCTGCGGGTCATCGAGGCCATTCGCCAGAGTTCCGCGACCGGCCGGGCCGTGCGCCTCGAGGCCGCCGATGTTTGAGGGCCGCCGCGTGCTGGCGCTGGTCCCCGCCCGCAGTGGGAGCAAGGGGATCCGCGACAAGAACTTGCAGCGAGTGCGCGGCATCAGCCTGATCGGTTGGGCCGGGCAGACCCTGGCGCAGGTCCCGTTTCTCGATGGGCGGGTGCTTTCGACAGACGATGCCCGTTATGCGGCCGAGGGACGACGCCACGGTCTGGACGCGCCCTTTGTGCGCCCGGCCGCCCTGAGCACCGATGCCGCGCCGGTCGTCCTGGCCATGCAGCACGCTCTGGGGGAATCGGAAGCGCACTATGCGATCCGCTTCGACATCATCCTCCTCGTGGAGCCCACCTCCCCCTGGCGGACGGCCGGGGACATCGAGCGGGCGACCCGGCGGCTGATTGCGACGGGGGCCGATTCTGTGGTCACCGTGAGTCCACTGTCAGCCAACTTCCACCCGCGGAAGCTCCTCACCCTCGCCGCGGGGCGGGTGGCGTTCCTGGAAGAAGAGGGGCGGCAGGTGGTGGCCCGGCAGGAACTGAGCGGCGGGCTGTACTGGCGGAACGGGGTGTGTTACGCGCTCACCCGAGCCTGCCTGATGGAGCATGGCGCGATCTTCACAGCGCATACTGTCGCCGAGATCATCGACCATCCCGTGGTGAACATCGACGACCCCTTCGAGCTCGTGGTGGCAGAGCGCCTCTGGGACCATGCGTTTGCACCCGGCGACCGCGGCGGGGCGGGAGCGTAGCGCATGGCGCACGTGCGCTGCGACCTGTGCGGCAACGACATGCCCATCCCGCTGGCCCAGGGTTCGCGGTTCGGCATCCCTGTCACCGTCAGCATCTGTGGACGCTGCGGGCTGGTCTACCAGAACCCCCGGATGGCCGACGACGCACTCTCCGCCTTCTACCAGCACGACTATCGGGCGATCTACTCGGGCAATCCGGCGGAGCCACCCCCGAATTTCATCGAGGAACAGATGGCGCAGGGGCAGCGTGTCCTCGGCCTGTGCCGGCCCCACCTCCGCCACGGTGGATCGGTCCTGGATGTCGGGTGCGGGCCCGGGGGAACCCTGCTGCCCTTCCGCGAGGCGGGTTTCCAGGTGCAGGGCATCGAGCCGGGCGCCTACGGCGCGTGGGGTGCGGCGCACTTCGGCCTGGACATCGCGATCGGCACCCTGGAAGCCTTCCCCGCCGAGGATCGCTACGATCTGGTCGTCCTCTCGTTCGTCCTTGAACATGTGCACGCTCCGCAGACCGTATTGCGGCAGGCGCGGCGCGCACTGGCGCCGCAGGGTCTCGTCTACGTGGAGGTCCCCAACCTGATGCGTCCGGTGCGTCCCCTGACTGACTACTTTCATGTGGCGCACCTGACGTATTTCACGACCCAGACGCTTGGGGCGATGCTCCAGCGGGCGGCGTTTGAGGTGTTGGTTCTCGACGGCGCGGGACGGTATTCCATCCGGGTGATCGGTCGGCGGTCTCTCCCGCACCGGGCGGCGGGCGAGGAGGTGCTGCCGGGCGCCGAGCACGTGAAAGCGGTGCGGTCTCTCGTCCGGCGCCAGGTGATCCTGACACGCATCGAGCTCTGGCTATGGGCCGGGGCTCGTCCCCTCCTGCGGGCCGGGTTCGCTCTGCTGTCCGGCGTGCTCGGCAGCGCCGTGGCGGAGCGGGTGCGGGCGGTAACCAGGGGCCTGTACCACCGCGTGCGCTATCAGAGGTAGCGCGCCGGATGGACGTCTCCCGATTGCCCGTGATGGCTGAGCCCCTGCCCGAGCAGGTGGCGTTCGATCTGCCCTGGATGGCGCGGAGCTCCCTGGGTTTTCTCGCCACCAACGGGGTCCTGTTGGGACTCGGGGTGGCGCAGAGTATCCTCACGGCACGCCTGCTGGGTCCGCAGGGCAAGGGGACACTGTTCATCGCCCTCCTGACCACCAGTACGATCGCCCAGTTGCTCAGCTTCAGCGTCGGGATCTCCCTGCAGTTTCACGTGGGGCGGGGGGAGGTCAAGGCGGCGACGGCCGGCACGCTGGCGATCCTCTTTGCCGTGGTCGTGGGGGGAGCCGGTGCGCTGACGTTGTCCCTGGCACCGCTGTGGGCCGCGCTGGGCTTCCCACTGGAGCGGAGTACCCAGCAGCTGACGCTGGTCATGGCCCCCCTGATTCCGGCGGAGATGCTGGTCTTGTCATTGGGCGCCCTGTTCATTGCGACGAATCTCGTCCCGCATCGCCTGGTCATCGACACCGCCCAGGCCGCGCTCGCCCTCGCGTTGGTGCTGGTCTTGGTGCAAGGGGTGGGGCGGGGGGTGCGGGGGGCCGTGGAGGCACTGCTCCTCGCGAATCTGACGGCCGCCGGGCTGCTGGTCGCGGTGTATGCCAAAGCGCATGGGCTCTCCCTGGGCGGGCTGGCCCCCGCGCTGGGTTCGGTCTTGCGATTTGGGGTTCGCCAGCATGGCGCCGCCGTGATGGCCCGCGCCCTGAAGCGCATCGACAGCTACATTCTGCTGTACTTCTGGGGGACGTCCGCGGTGGGGATCTACTCGGTCGCGCTCAGCCTGGCGGAGATCCCCCTGATCGTCGGCCGGTCGATCCAAGGGGTGCTCCTCTCCTTCGTGAGCAGGGCGGCGCCTCCAGAGGGCAGCCGGACGACCGCCCGGATCACACGAATGCTCCTCCCCGCTCTGCTGGTCATCCAGCTACTGTACGCTGGTGCCGCGCTCTGGATGCTGCCCGTGGTCTTTGGCGCGGCGTTCGCTTCCGCCTCCTGGCCGTTCCTCATCCTCCTGGCCGCCACGCTCTGCCTGAGCGTGTACGTCGTGCTGAGCGGCTACCTCAGCGGATCAGGGCATCCCGAAGAGCTTACCCGGATCATGGCCCTCTCCCTCGTGGCCAACATCATCCTGAGCCTCGTGTTGGTTCCGACGCTGAGCCTCTCCGGCAACGCGCTGGCCACATCGCTCGCCGCCCTCCTCACCATGGTGGCGGCGGTGGGGGCGTTCCGGCGGATCGGCCGGATCGGCGCTCGGGAGGTCATCGTGGTCCGCGCGACGGACTGGGTGCAGGCGCGGCGCTGGCTCGGCCGTCTGACCGGTCGCGGGAGATGATCCGATCATGAGGAAGATCGTCATTTCCCTCCCCTACGGATTGTCGTTTCGCAGTGTCGTGTGCTGCGGCGTGGTGGCGGCCTGTCGCGTCCAGGGCGCCCACGTGACTGCTCTCCTCCCGCAGGCGGTCCCCGCCGACGCCGCTCGCCTCGCTGCAGAGATCCCAGCGGATAGCGACGTGCGTCCGTTGATGCCTGTACGCCCCTCCGCCTACCTCAGCTACTTGAAGCTGCTCAAGCAGTACTCCTATCTGCGGCGCACCCGGCTCAGTTCGTTTCAGATTCGCTACCAGACGCGCCGGCGGGAGAAGCCTCTCCTCCACGCGCTGGCCTGGCCGGTCGAGCGGGTCAGCTCTGCCATCCTCTCCGAGGAGACAGTCGACCGGTTGCTGGCCGCGGCCCCGCAGGCGCATGAAGACTACTACCGCCGGTTGCTGCGGGAGGTGCAGCCTGATGTCGTGGCGGTCTCCAAACCGGGGAACCTGCCGGAGGAGCTGCCGCTCATCAAGACGGCCCGGCGCCTGCGCATTCCCACGATCAGCGTAGACACAACCTGGGACAACATGGTCTCCAAGCGACCCCCCTACCTCCGCCCCGATGGCGTGACGCTCTGGAATGAACGCATGTACGTCGAGGCGATGCAGTACTATGGCTTCGCTCCCGACCGAACGACGATCACCGGCGGACCGCAGTTTGACGTCTTCTTCGATGCCGCCGACCGGCCGGAGCGCGCTACATTCCTGCGCCGCCTGGGGCTGCATCCGGGCCGCCCCCTCGTCGTGTTCGCGCTGAACCATCCGATGTTCACGCCCGACAACGCAGGGTACATCCGCCTGTTGGTGGAGGCCATCCGGCAGGGGCAGATCCGGGGGCGGCCGAACCTCGTCATCCGCGTCCATCCCTGGGACCGGGCGAGCGAGTACGCGGTGGCGGAGGGTGACGGTGTGTGCGTCGAGCGTCCCTTCGGCGTCCCCGACCCCGCGACCGTGTATGAGTGCTTACCTTCTATCGCCGACGTCCGACACTACGGCGCCCTGATGCGCCACGCTGACGTGCTGGTGAACATCGCCTCGACCACCTCCCTCGACGCTATCGCCACGGACACGCCTGTTGTGAACATTGCCTTTGATCTGCATCCGGCGCATCCGGAGACATCGGCCGCGCGGTTCTATGGGTTTGCCCACTACCGGCCGATCGTGGAGACGGGCGCGGTGCGCCTGACGCGCACCCCCGAAGAACTGAACGCCGCGGTCAATGCCTACCTCGATGATCCTGGGCTAGACGCGGCGGAACGGCGGCTGGCGCGCGAACGGTTCCTCACCTTCTTCGACGCACGCAGCGCCTGGCGTGTCGCCGATGCGCTGCAGCGCTTTTGACCGTGCCCATTGACCCTCCGCCGACCATCCTGCTGTTGGTCACCACCTTCGACGTCGGGGGAGCTGAGCAGGTCGTCCGTCACCTCGGCCTGGGCCTGGCGCGGCGGGACTACAGGGTCCTGGTGGCCTGCCTGCAGCGGCGCTCGGGGGCGATCGCGCATGACCTGGCGCGCGGCGGGGTCACGCTCATCGACCTGGAGGCCAGGGGCAAAGCCGATCCGGTCCCCTGGGTTCGCCTGCTGCGGATCCTGCGGGCGGGCCGCGTTGACGTCGTCTACACCTTCAACTTCCACGCCCACATGGTGGGGCGCGTGGCATCCCGCCTGGCCGGCGTGCCTGTCGTCCTCTCCTCCCAGCAGACGATGGACTGGGAGACCCCCTTGCAGGAAGCCGCGAACCGGCTCACCGCCCGCTGGTGTACCCGTGTTGTCGCCGTGTCGGACCACGTGGCGCGCTACCTGCGCGAGCGCGTTCGCATCCCGGAAGGCAAGCTGCGCACTATCTACAATGCCGTCGACACCGACCACTTCCGTGGGCGGCAGCGACCGGAGCGCCCCGCGGTCGGGGATGCCCTCTCGGTGCTCGGGATGGTGGCCCGCCTGGCGCCCGAAAAAGATCACGACACGCTCCTCGACGCTCTCGTCCTCGTTCGCGGGCGCCACCCGGGCGCGCGGCTGCTTTTGGCCGGCGATGGCCCCGAGCGGAGGCGGCTGGAGGAGCGGGCGCGCACCCTCGGCCTGGCCACTGCGGTGACCTTCCTCGGGCACGTGGCCGATGTGCGCCAGGTATTCGGGGAGCTGGACCTCTACGTCCATTCCTCGCGGGTGGAGGGCCTGCCGGTGGCTCTGCTGGAGGCGATGGCCTCCCGCCTCCCTGTCGTCGCCGGGCGGGTGGGTGGGACGGAGGAGGTCGTGATTTCCGGCGGCACAGGGCTGCTCGTCGCCCCGCGGGATCCAGCGGCGCTGGCCGGGGCCGTGTCCTGGATGCTCGAGCATCCCCAAGACGCCGTGCGCCTGGGGGGGCAGGGGCGGCGCCGGGTGGAGGAGCTCTTCAGCGTCCCCGCGATGCTCGAGTCCACGGATCAGATGATCCGTGGACTCTTGAAAGCACCGGGAGGGCGAGGGCCCGACCGGCGCCGCCCCGCCCGCTCCCCGTCCGAGCTGCCCTTCTCGCACCAGCGTTGACGCCGATGGCGGAAAGCGAAAGCCCCGCGCCGGTCATCGGGAGCTGCCCGCTGTGCGGCAGCGACCATCTGGTTCTCCGGCCAGGCGAAGCCGCGCGTGTGCGCAGTCGGTTCCCGGGCGTCACTGTTGCGGCGTGCCGTACCTGCGGGCTGTCCTTTCTCCTCCCCCTGCCCACGGCGGCGGAGATCGACAGTTCCAGCCTCTATGAAGACGAGTACTTCGCCGGCTACGCCCGGGCGGGCATCACCCTCCCGGCGGAGGCGCGGCAGGTTCCCCGGCGATACCGCCGTCGCCTCCGCCAGGCTCTCCCCGGGGGCCGCCCCGGGCGCCTGCTGGATGTCGGTCCCGGCCACGGCAGCTTTCTCGCGTACGCCCGAGACCAGGGATGGCACACGTTCGGCGTGGACATCTCGCGGCACGCCGTGCAACTGGCGCGGCGTCTCTACGATCTCGAGATCGCCAACGGGACGCTGCAGGCCGCGGCCTTCCCGGACGATGCCTTCGACCTCGTCCACCTGAGTCATGTGCTGGAGCACGTTCCCGATCTGCGCGGCACCCTCGGGGAGGTGCAGCGCGTCCTCAAGCCGGGGGGGCTCGTGGCCATCGAAGTCCCCAACGAACTGGACAATCTGCACGCTCGGGTCCGCCGGGTGGCGCGGCGAGTCGCGCCCCCGCCCGTGCCCTCGACGCACCTCTACTTCTTCACGCCGCGGGCGCTGCGCCGCGCTCTCGTGGAGGCCGGCTTCGTCCGCTGCCGTGTGCGGACCCTGCGCGACACCGCCGACCCCCTGTGGTGGCGCCGGCTGGCCAAGCGGATGCTGACGATCGCCGAAACCGGTCCGCGGATGGGGCCGCTCATCGAAGGATACGGCCGGAAGGCGTCCCGGTGAGGTGTGCTAAGATTTCCCACGGTATCGCCTGTTGCCCATCGCCGACTGGATTCGCGGCCTAGGCCGCCACATCCCCGAGGCTGATGTTGTGGCCGACTACACCACCGCCATCGCGTGGGCGGGAGTCTTGGCGGCGTCACTGCTGCTCTGGCCCGTCCGCTCCAGCGACCGGAGGGCCTTGCTCGTACTTTGGGCGGCCAAGATCCTCGTCACACTGGTGCTGATGCTCTTCTACGAGTCTCGTTATGATTCTCTCGACGCCTACAACTAC
>JBOGSD010000136.1:0-8892 GCA_050695215.1 bacterium | reverse complement strand
CCGCGGGCGCCGACGCGATCGCCGTCAACGGCGAGCGCATCGTCGCGCGCACGGGCATCAACTGCGTCGGCACGACGATTCTCTGCAACACCAAGCGGATAGCGCCCCCGTACCGCATCGCCGCGATCGGGGACGCCGCACGGCTGCTGGCGCAGCTGGAACGGCCGGGAGGTCCGGCGGAGATCCTGCGCGCGTTCGGCTTCCCCCTGCGCGCCCAGGCCGTCGCCCAGGTGCGCGTGCCCGCCTACCGGGGCATCTTCACCTTTGACCTCGCCCGGCCCGCCGGCGCGGGCACGGGGCCGTAGGAGGCCGGCGCGGGCATGTGGCTGCCGGTGTTGGGGTTGCTGGTGGGCATCCTGTTGGGGCTGCTGCGCCCCGTGGAGATCCCGCTCGGCTACGTCAAGTACACGGCGATCGCGATCCTGGCGGCCATCGACACCATCCTCGGCGGGGTGCGGGCGCGTCTGGAATCGCGTTTTGATCTGGGGATATTCCTCTCCGGCTTCCTCATCAACGCTGCGTTTGCCGCCCTGCTGACGGGGCTCGGCGACCTGCTCAGCCTGGATCTCTACCTCGGCGCCGTCATCGCCTTCAGCATTCGCATCTTCGACAACGTCGGGTTCATCCGCCGGGACCTGCTGGACGTCTACATCCGGCGCCGCCGCGTCGGGGCGCGTCCGGAGTCCGCCGCCCCAGACCGGGCGGCGGAAGGGTAAACCCAAGGAAGGCCAGATCTGGAGGTGGGTTCCGATGATACGCGTGGGCATCAACGGGTTCGGGCGGATCGGCCGCCAATCCCTCCGGGCCATCGGCGAGCGGGCCGGCGGGACGGCGCAGGTCGTCGCCCTCAACGATATCGCCGACATGGCGACGAACGCGCACCTCTTTCGCTTCGACTCCAACTACGGCCGCTACCCGGGGACGGTGCAGGCGCGGGACGGTGAGCTGGTCATCGATGGCCGCGTCATCAAGGTCTTCCAGGAGCGCGACCCCGCGGCCATCCCCTGGAAGGAGGCGGGCGTGGACCTGGTGCTCGAGTCCACCGGGCGGTTCACGCAGGCGGAGCACGCGCGGGGGCATCTGCGGGGCGGCGCGCGCAAGGTGGTGATCAGCGCGCCGGCCAAGGGCGAGGACATCACGCTGAACATGGGCGTCAACCACGAGCTCTACGATCGCAAGAACCACACCGTCGTCAGCAACGGCTCCTGTACGACCAACGCCCTGTCGGTGACGGCCAAGGTCTTGAGCCGCGAGTTCGGCATCAAGCGCGGCTTCATGACCACGGTGCACTCCTACACCAACACACAGCGGATCCTGGACGTGGTGGGCGAGAACCTGCGCGAGGCCCGGGCCGCGGCGTTGAACATCATCCCCACCGCCACCGGCGCCGCGAAGGCGATTTTCCTGGTGCTCCCCGAACTCAAAGGGAAGATGCACGGCATGGCGCTGCGGGTGCCCACGCCCACCGTCTCTATCGTGGACCTGGTCTGCGAACTGGAGCGCAACGCCAGCGCCGAGGAGGTGAACGGGGCCTACCGACGCGCCGCCGAAGAAACGATGAAGGGCTACCTGGGCTACAGTGAAGAGGAGCTGGTGTCGATGGACTACAAGGGCAGCCCCTTTTCGGGGATCGTCGACGCGGGGCTGACGACGGTGCTGACGGACAATTTCGTGAAGGTGCTCTCCTGGTACGATAACGAGTGGGGCTACGCCTGCCGCGTGGCCGACCTGGTGAAGTACATGGCCGAGCAGGGACTCTAGAGCCCACGGGAAGGCGCAGGGGGGTGGGGGCGCGCTGCCCCCATCCCCCTTGCCTTGTGCGATGGAGCGTGCGGTGAACAAGCAGACGGTGCGTGACGTGGAGGTGGGGGGCCGGCGCGTGTTGGTGCGCGTGGACTTCAACGTGCCGCTGGAGGGAGGACGCATCACCGACGACCGCCGCATCCGGGAAGCCCTGCCTACGCTCACCTATCTCATCGAGCGGGGGGGGAAGGTGATTCTCTGTTCGCACCTCGGCCGGCCCAAGGGCCAGGTCGATCCCGCCCTGCGCCTCGACCCGGTGGCGGCGCGGCTGTCCGAACTGCTGGAGCGCCCGGTCCGAAAGACGGCGGACGTCGTCGGCGACGACGCGCGCGCCGCGGTCGCGTCCCTGCAGCCGGGGGGGGTCGTGCTCCTGGAGAACCTGCGGTTCCATCCCGAGGAAGAGGCCAACGATCCGGCCTTCGCCGCGCGATTGGCCGCCCTGGCGGACCTCTACGTCAACGACGCCTTCGGCTCGGCCCACCGCGCTCATGCCTCGACTGTGGGCGTGGCCGATTACCTCCCCGCGGTCGCCGGCTTGCTGATGGAGAAGGAACTCACCTACCTGGGCGTCATGCTGGATCGGCCGGAGCGGCCGTTTGTCGCCATCCTCGGCGGCAAAAAGGTGTCGGACAAGATCCCCGTCATCCGCCACCTTCTGACGAAGGCGGACACGCTGGCTCTCGGCGGCGCGATGAGTTATACGTTCCTGAAGGCGCTGGGACTGCAGACGGGGAAGTCGTTGGTGGAACCGGAGATGATCGACCTGGCCCGTGAGCTGATGGAGGACGCGCGCCGGCGCGAGGTGGGGTTCGAACTGCCGACCGACGTCGTCGTGGCGGCCGCGCCTGAGGCCGGCGCGGCGCACCGCGTGGTGACCGTGGAGGAGATCCCGGCGGACTGGCTGGGCGTGGACATCGGCCCGCACACCCGCGAGCGCTTTGCCGCCGTGGTGCGGCAGGCCGGGACGGTGGTGTGGAACGGCCCCATGGGGATTTTTGAGATCGAGGCGTTCGCCGGCGGCACGCGGGCCGTGGCGCACGCCATGGCCGGGCTGCGCGGTGTGACCATCGTCGGCGGGGGCGACACGGCCGCGGCGGTCGAGGAGGTGGGCCTCGCCGGGAAGATGACGCACGTCTCCACCGGTGGGGGCGCCTCGCTGGAGTTCATGGAAGGCAAGCTGCTGCCGGGTGTGGCGGCGTTGGACGATGCGCCGTCGGCCGACGAGCGCGGCGGCGCCTAGAGAGCCTTCGTGCGGACCCCGTTCTTCGCCGGCAATTGGAAGATGCACAAGACCGTGCGCGAAGCGGTGGAGACGGCGAACACCGTCAAGACTTTCGTGGCGGCCGTGGAACGCGTGGACGTCGTGATCTGCCCGCCCTTCACCGCCCTGGCCGACGTCGGGCGTGCCATCGCCGGGAGCAACGTCGAACTGGGGGCGCAGGACATGCACTGGGAAACGGATGGGGCATATACGGGGGAGATCTCCGGACCGATGCTCTGGGAGCTAGGCTGCACCTACGTCATCCTGGGCCACTCCGAACGGCGCCGCCATTTCCGCGAGAGCGACGAGGAGGTCGGGCTCAAAGTCAAGGCGGCGTTCGCGCAGGAGTTGCTGCCGATTCTTTGCGTCGGAGAGACGCTGGAGGAGCGGGACGCGGGGCGGACGGAGGGCGTGATCGAAGGACAGATCCGCGCCGCGGTGGCCGGCGTGGAGGGAGAGGCCCTTCCCCGTCTGGTGGTGGCCTACGAGCCGGTCTGGGCGATCGGCACCGGCCGCTCCCCGACGGGGCAGGAGGCGAACCGCGTCAGCGCGCTGATCCGCCAGTGGCTGGGGGCGGCCGCTGGCGGCCCGTCGGCCGATGAGACGCGCGTCCTCTACGGGGGGAGCGTGACCCCGGAAAACATCGCCGAGTTCATCGGCCAGCCCGAGATCGACGGCGCGCTGGTGGGCGGCGCCAGCCTCAACGCGGAAGCCTTCGCCCAGATCGTCCTGGCCGCGGCCAGGAGCCCATAGTACAATGGCAGAGCCCGCCGCTCGGCGGGCGATCGTCTGAGGAGGGTTCCGTGTACGAAGCCGTGGTGGTGGCGCATTACGTCCTGGCGGTGGCCGTCATCGGCGTCATCCTGCTTCAGGGGCCGAAGGGAGAAGGTCTCGGCGCGATCGGCGGCAGCGCTCGGATGTTCCACGGCCCCCGCCCCCGGGAGACCCTGATGACGCGCATCACGATCACGGTGTCGGTCCTCTTCGTCTTCTCCGCAACGTACCTCGCCTTGGTCGGCCGCTAGACCGCGGCCCCCGATCAGCCCGCCGGGCTGGGCGGCCATGTCCGACGACCCGCAATCCCTGAAGGCTCGGGTGGCCCGTCGCTATGGGCTGCTCGCGCCGGTCTTCGACCGCATCGGACCCCGGCTCTTCACCCTGCACGGCCGTAGGCTGGTTGAACTGGCGCAGGTGGCTTCCGGTGAGCGAGTGCTGGACGTGGCGGCCGGCCGGGGAGCGGTCCTCTTTGCGGCGGCGGAACGGGCCGGACCCTCGGGGCGCGTAGCGGGTATCGACCTAACCCCGGAGATGGTGGAGCAGACCGCTCGCGAGATCGCCGCGCGCGGCCTCAGCAACGCCGAAATCGTCCAGATGGACGCGGAGAACCTGGAGTTTCCCGGTGCCTCCTTCGACTGCGTCCTGTGCGGGTTTGGACTCTTCTTTCTTCCCCATCTCGGGCGCGCTCTCGCCGAGTGTCACCGCGTGCTCAGGTTGGGAGGCCGCTTCGGGGCGACGACCGACGGAGGAGCGGACGAACGCTGGGCCTGGTGGTACGAGATGCAGCGGGAGTATGGGGTGGAGAGCCGTGTGGCCGCGCAGCGGCTGGAGGATCCCGGTGAAGTCCCGGCCGCACTTGAACAGGCCGGCTTTGTCGACGTCCGCGTGATCCAGGGCGAGTTCGACCTGGTTTACGCCGACGAAGCGGAGTGGTGGGCCTCCCAGCATGTGGACCTGGAAGGGGCGATGGATCCCGCGGCCCTCGCCAAGCTCAAGAGCGCCGCGTTTGAAAGGGTGCAGGGCCTCAGGTCGGCCGACGGCATCCACCGCTGGTCTCGCGGGAGATACAACCTAGCGAGGAAGCCGGCGTAGAAGTGTATAATGATGGTTGCTGCTCTCACCTCACCCCGTGCCGGGATGGCGGAACTTGGCAGACGCGCACGCTTGAGGGGCGTGTGGGGTTTCCCATGGGGGTTCAAATCCCCCTCCCGGCACCACTTGTGCCAAAATAGCCACCGCTTAGGCTAAGGATTCCTTCCAAGGTTGCCCTGAACCACTGTAGTTAGACCGTTCACATTTGGCCCGAGTGCGTATTCGGGTTAGTTCCACCCATTCCAAATTCAACCGGCCAGCGGACGCACCTGACCTGACCCAAGGGCGTTTGAGGCCCCCCGAAGGCCCCGTGCGCGGCTGAGGGGAATAACGCCGGAACCAGGCGAAGGAAACGCAAATGCGGCCTTCCGAAGGTCGTGCGGGAAGCGTCTTCGTTGGCCGAGAGCGTGAACTAGAAGAGCTGCTGGCCGGCCTGGGAGACGCCCTACAGGGGCGAGGCCAACTCTTCCTCATCGGTGGAGAGCCGGGCATCGGCAAGAGTCGTCTGGCGGATGAGCTGGCGGCGCGGGCCAGGGACCGTGGCGCCCTGGTGCTCTGGGGGAGGTGCTGGGAGGCTGGAGGCGCTCCTCCATTCTGGCCCTGGGTTCAGGTGCTGCGATCTCTGCTCCGAGGCCGCGATCAAGTTACATTGCGCTCCCTCATGGCCCCGGAGGCGCCACCATACATCGCCCAGATCCTGCCCGAAGTCCGCGACGCGTTCCCCGACTCACCAGGCCCCCCGTCCCTCGATCCAGGAGCCGCGCGCTTCTTGCTGTTCGATGCGATCGGCACGCTCTTCAGGAACGCCGCCGAAACACAGCCGCTCGCCCTCGTCCTCGATGACTTGCACGCTGCCGATGCACCGTCACTTCTGCTTCTGCGCTTCATCGCCGGTGGGCTAGCCGACGCTCGCATGCTGCTCCTAGGCGCGTACCGAGATACGGACCTCGGGCGTGACCACCCGCTCGCGTCGATGCTGGCCGAGCTGGTCCGCGAGCCGGTGTCGCGTTACCTCTGGCTGGGCGGCCTGACCGGGCCTAATATCGCCCGCTTTATCGAACTGACCACCGGGGTTGCAGTCCCGGAGAATGTTGTCGACGCGGTCTATCGGGAGACCGAGGGGAACCCGCTGTTCGTGGGTGAAGTGGTGCGACTCCTCGCGCAAGAAGGACGTCTCCAGCAGGCCGGAGTGGAGGCACCGTTCAGGTTTGCCATTCCCCGTGGACTACGGGAGGTGATCATCCGCCGCCTGGGTCTTCTGTCGGAGGCATGCAACCGTGTCCTCACCCTGGCCTCGGTGCTGGGACGAGAGTTCGGCCTTGACGCTCTGCGGAGGGTCAGCGCACTTTCCGGCGATCAACTGCTCGAGGTCCTTGACGAAGCGGCGACGGCCCGCGTGGTCACCGACGTCCCGGGGGCGCTCGGCCGGCTACGATTCGCCCATGCCCTCATCCGCGATACCCTCTACGAGGAGATGAACACGACGCGCCGCGTCCGGTTGCACGGGCAGGTCGGCGAAGCGCTGGAATCCCTTTATGCCCCGGACCCTGGGCCACACCTGGCAGAACTCGCCCACCATTTCTTCGAGGCCGCCCCTGGGGGGGATGACGATAAAGCGGTTCACTACGCTCAGGCCGCAGGCGATCAGGCCGCGCGATTACTCGCTTATGAGGAGGCCGTGCGTCTCTATCAGATGGCCCTGCAGGCGATGGGCCTGAGGGAATCGCCAGACGAGACGCTGCGCTGCGAGCTCCTCCTCTCCCTCGGCGATGCGCAGGCGCGCTCAGGCGATGTGCCTACGGCAAAACAGACCTTCCTCTCCGCGGCGGAAGTGGCGCGGCGATGGGCGTTATCAGAAGCGATAGCCCGGGCCGCCCTCGGCTACGGTGGGAGGTTCGTGTGGGATGCAGGGCGGGGCGACAGGCACCTGGTACCCCTCCTCCAAGATGCCCTGGGTGCGCTGCAGGGAGGAGACAGCGTCCTCCGGGTCAAGGTGATGGCCCGTCTAGCCGGGGGGCCCCTGCGCGATGACCCAGTGCGCGAGCGACGCGCTTCCCTAAGCCAGCAGGCCGTAGAGATGGCTCGACGCCTCGCCGACCCGGTGACCCTGGTCTACGCGTTGGACGGCAGATACGCCGCGGTCTGGCGGCCGGAGAATCTCCAGGAGCGGCTGGCGATCGCCACCGAGCTCATCCAGGTGGCGGCACAGGCTGGGGATAAGGAGCGCGCCCATCAGGGCTACCACTATCGTTGCCTCGGCCGGCTCGAACTCGGAGACATGCCGGGGGTGTATGCGGACCTGGAGGCGCAGGCACGGCTGGCCGAGGAGCTGCGACAGCCAGCACAGACATGGTACGTGGAGGCGGTGCGCGCCACGCTGGCCACCTTCGAGGGCAGGTTCCATGAGGCGGAGGAGCGGATCCCGCGCGCCTTCCGCCTCGGCCAGCGCGCGCAGGGTTCGATGGCCGGCGTGTACCGCATGTTGCAGTTGTTTGCCCTCCGCCGGGAGCAGGGGCGGCTTGGAGAGCTCGAGGCCCACCTCAAGCGCGTGGCCGATGAGTTCCCGATATATTACGTGCTCCAGTGCGCGCTGGCGCATCTCTACTGCGAGGTCAACAAGTGGACGGAGGCGCAGGAGGCCTTTGCGGTGCTGGCGCGCGATGGCTTCGCGACCCTCGCGCGCGATGACGAGTGGATCTTCGCCATGAGCCTGCTCGCCGAGGTGGCCGAATCCCTGGGCGACTTCGCACGCGCGGGTGAAGCGTACATGCTTCTGCTCCCCTATGCTCAGCGCAACGCGCTCAGCAACCCTGACGTATGCACCGGCTCTGTTTCACGGCCCCTGGGTAACCTGGCCGCTATGGCGGCGCGCTGGGAGGAGGCCGAACAGCATTTCCAGGATGCCCTGGCCATGAACAGCAAGGGGGGTGCGGGACCCTGGGTAGCGCGCACGCAGTATGACTACGCCCGCATGTTGCTGAGCCGCAATCTCCCTCGCGACCGGGAGAGGGCGCTGGGCCTCCTCACTCGCGCACTGGAGGCCTGCCGTGCGCTTGAGATGGCGCTGGCGGGGAAAGTCTCGGCGCTTCTCCAGGAACTGGGCGCCGCGCCTCCTGTCGCCCGCGTGCCGGCCCTGGAGTCTTCCCGGGAGGAAGCGCACCGGCCCTCAGTCCGGCCGAGCGTGTTCCGCCGGGAAGGAGAGTATTGGTCGATCGCATTTGAGACCGACGTCTTCCGTGTGAAAGACGCCAAAGGCCTGCGGTTCATTGCCCGCCTGCTCAAGACCCCGGGCCGGGAGTTTCACAGCATGGACCTGGTGGCTGCGGAGGAGGGCAGACGGGAGGAGACCGCGATGCCTCAGGTGCTGGGATCGGCCGCAGAACGGATCACCCTCCGAACCGCCGCCTGGGCGGATACAGGCGAGGTCCTGGATGCGGAGGCCAGGGCCGCCTACCGGCGTCGGCTCGCCGAACTGGAGGAGGAACTGGAAGAGGCACAGGCCTGGAGCGACCCCGAGCGGGCGGCCCGGGCCAGGGAAGAGATGGACTTCCTCGTCCAGGAGCTGTCCGCGGCGACAGGACTGGGTAGGCGGGTCCGCAAGACCGGTTCGGCGGCCGAACGGGCGCGGGTGAACGCGACCAAGGCCATCAAGGCGGCGCTGGTGCGGATCAGGGAACACAGCCCCGCCCTGGCGCGCCACCTGGCCTCCACGATTAAGACCGGGACATTCTGCTCCTATACACCCGATCCCCGCCTCCCCATCTCCTGGCAAGCCTAATTTCCTCTTCTCTGGCATTTTCCACGAATGCACAACTGTGCCGTCAGATTTCACGCCTTAGACATTGGGCAAAACCGCGCGCCAGGTCATGGAATGGCGAGGGCCCTGGAACGCTCTAATCGAGGCCATATCCAGAAACCGGCTGATATTGTGGCGACTCCCCCCAAGGCCATACAGATTC
>JBOGSD010000135.1:0-2622 GCA_050695215.1 bacterium | reverse complement strand
GTCTACCGCGCCTTCTTTGCCCTGCCGTACTTCACCACCGTGGACGGCCGGCCCACCAACGCCGTGTACGGGTTCACCAGCATGCTCCTCAAAGTGCTCGAAGAGGAAGCCCCCGAGTACATCGCCGCCGCGTTCGACAAGCCCGTGCCCACGTTCCGGCACAAGGCCTACGAAGCCTACAAGGCGCAGCGGGAGCGGATGCCCGACGACCTGCGCCCCCAGTTCGCGCTCAGCCGGGAGGTGCTGGAGGCCTTTCAGATTTCCATGTACGGCGTGGACGGGTACGAGGCCGAAGACGTGATCGCGGCGATTGCGCGGCGGGCGGCGGAGGAAGGGTTTGAGGTCGTCGTCGTCAGCGGGGATCTCGACCTGCTGCAGATCGTCCGGCCCGGCATCAAGGTGATGATCACCAGCCGCGGCGTGACCGAGACCACCGTGTACGACGTCGAAGCGGTGCGCCGCCGCTTCAACTTCGAACCGGCGCAGCTGCCCGACTACAAGGCGCTGAAGGGGGACACGACCGACAACATCCCCGGTGTGCCCGGCGTCGGCGAGAAGACGGCGAGCGCGCTGGTAGCCCAGTTCGGGTCGGTGGAGGCGCTGCTGGATCGCCTCGAGGACGCCCCGGCGAAGCTGCGCCCCCGTCTCACCGAGTTCGCCCCCCAGATCCGGCAGAGCAAAGCCCTCGCCACCGTGGTGGACGCCCCCGTCGAGTGGGGCTGGGAGCATCTGCGCCGCCGCTCGCCGGACCAGAAGCGCGTCGATGCGCTCTTCCGGGATCTGGAATTCAAGACGCTGCTGGAGCGGTTGGGGGCCGTCCCCGCGGAGACGCCGCCGCAGGGGGAGTACCGGCAGGCCGACTCCGCGGAGGGGCTGCTCGCCGAGGTGGCGGGCCGCTCCCCGGTGGGCGTCCATCTGTCCCGCGCGCCGGGGCACCCGCTGAGCGCGCCGGTGGTCGGGGTGGCGATGACGGCGGAAGGGGGACGGGCGGCCTACCTGGCGCTCGCCGGCGCCATCCCGCCTCCGCTGGCGGCCTGGTTGGCCGACGGCGCGGTGGCGAAGGTCAGCGGCGACGTCAAAGGAGACGATCACGCGCTGCGGCGGGCGGGCGTGACCCCGGGGGGCTGGGATTTCGACGTCGCCATCGCCGCCTATCTGCTCAACCCGGGCAAGCGCACCCACACGCTGGAGACGGCGGCGTGGGAGTTTCTCAACTGGCGCCTGGGGCAGGTGGACAAGGACGCCGCCCTGCCGCTAGACGCCGTGGTGGAAGCCGGCAAGTCGGCGGACGCGCTCATCCGCCTCTCTCCCATCCTGCGGTCGCGGATGGCCGAGCGGGAGGTGGCCGGCCTGTTCGAACAGATCGAGATGCCCCTCGCCGGCGTCCTGGCCGAGATGGAACGCGCCGGAGTGCGGGTGGACCTTCCCTACCTGCGCGTCCTCGACGACGAGATGACCCGCCGCATCGACGTCCTCGCCGACGAGATCCACGCGCTGGCGGGGACCGAGTTCAACATCGGCAGCCCCAAGCAGCTGGCCTTCATCCTCTTCGACAAACTGCAGCTGCCGGCGCTGAAGAAAACCAAGACCGGCCTCTCCACCGACCAGGAGGTGTTGGAGTATCTGGCCGGACAGCACGAGATCGCCGCCAAGATCGTCGAGCACCGCGAACTGGTCAAACTGAAGAACACCTACGTGGAGGTGCTGCCGCGACTGGCCGACGCGCAGACCGGCCGCGTGCACACGACCTTCAACCAGACCCTCGCCGCCACCGGGCGCCTGTCCAGCGTCGAGCCCAACCTGCAGAACGTCCCCGTGCGCACGGAGGTGGGGCGGCAGATCCGCCGCGCCATCATCCCGGGGGAGGGGGCGGTCTTGCTGGGGGTGGACTACTCGCAGATAGACCTGCGCGTCCTGGCGCACATCACGGAAGACCCCACGTTGATGGACGCCTTCGCGCGCGACGACGACGTGCACGCGGTGACGGCGGCGGAGGTCTTCAATGTGGACCGGGACCGCGTCACGCCGGAACTACGGCGCAGGGCCAAGGTGATCGTCTTCGGCGTCGCCTACGGGATGAGCGACTACGGTCTGGCGGTGCAGCTGGGCATCAGCCGGACGGACGCCAAGGCGGCGATCGAGCGCTATTATGCCCGCTACCCGAAGGTGCGCGAGTACATGATCCAGGTGGTCGAGCAGGCGCGCCGCGACGGCTACGTCACCACGCTGCTCAGCCGGCGCCGCTACCTGACCGACCTCTTCAGCCGCAACCGGGCGGTGCGGGAGGCGGCCGAGCGCACCGCCATCAACACGCCCATCCAGGGCAGCAGCGCCGACATCATCAAGAAAGCGATGATCGAACTCGCGCATGACGTGCTGCCGCGCTGGCCGCACATGCGGATGACCCTGCAGATTCACGACGAGCTGCTCTTCGAAGTGCCTGCCGACCAGGTGGCCGCGGCCGCGGGAGCCATCCAGGAGGTCATGGAGGCGACCTACCCGCTGAACGTCCCCCTGCGCACCGACGCCAAAGTGGGGCCCAACTGGGCGGACTGCCAGCCGCTGGCGAACGCCGCCGCCTCCGCCCGCGGCCGCACGCCGGCCGGCCGCGCGGGCGCCGCC
>JBOGSD010000134.1:0-6933 GCA_050695215.1 bacterium | reverse complement strand
GGCGGCGTCCCGAGCATCATCGGCGTTCCCGGTGATGCGGTAGGCGGCATGGTAGATGCGGTCTTCGTGCGTGGCCAGGAGCCGGTCGAAGGCCTCCAGGTCTCCGCGCTGGCTGCGCGCGATGAGGGCGGCTTCCTGCGGGTCGAGCGGGGCCTTCGCCGCCCGCATCGCCGGGCCCTTAGCCACTGCCTCTCTCATCCGCGTCACGTCCTGCATCTGCCCCCTTAAACGAGGCCTGGTACGTCAAGTTCCCTCCTGTACGCCTCCCCAGAGAAATAGAGGACCTCCCACCCGCTGCGGCGTAGTTTTGGCCCGGTTCACCCCCGGCGCAGTGACAGCCGGTGGCGTACAGGGGGTGTCCGATGGCGTCGAACGAGCACGAGCTGGACGCACGCCTCGCCAGGTTTGGTGCGGCGCTGGAACGGCTGGAAGAGCGCCTGCAGCGTCTCGAACGGTTCGTCGGGATTCCCGCCGCCCCTCCTCCCCTCCGCCCCACTCCCCCGGCGACCGTCGTGCTTCCCGCCGGTGAGACGCTCATCGACCGCGAGCCGGAACCTCCCCAGGCGGTGGAGGTCGTTGCTGCCCAACCGCCGCCACCCGCCCCTGCCCCGCTACGGCTCCCCCGCCTCTCCTCAGAACTGGAGGTCGTCATCGGGACCTCCTGGTTCAACCGGCTCGGCATCATCGCCATCATCGCTGCCGTCGCCTATTTCCTGAAGTATTCGTTCGACAACCAGTGGATCGGGCCCAGCGGTCGCGTGGGCCTGACGCTGCTCTTCGGCCTTCTCCTCGTGCTCGGAGGTGAGCGTTATCAGCGGCGGCGGCTGACGGTCTTTGCTCAGGGCCTCACGGGCGGAGGTATCGCGGTCCTGTATTTCGGCGTCTACGCGGCCTTTGCGATCTACGGCTTGACCGGGTTTGCCCCCGCGTTTGCGTTGATGGTCTTGAACACGGTCGCGGCCACGTTCCTGGCACTGCGATACGACTCCCTGGCCATCGCCACCCTCGGTCTGATCGTCGGGTTTGCCACACCCCTGCTGCTGGGCGATGGCGGCGAGTCTCGCCCGGTCAGCCCTGGCCTCTACGCTTATTTCATGCTTCTGAATGCCGGCACCTACGTGCTGACCCAACGGAAACGGTGGTGGACCTTCGGGGCCGTGGGGATGACCGCGGGATTCCTGACGCCGGTGATCGTCGCTACCTCGGCTACCCCGCACGCGCCGGCCGCGGCCTTCTACTTCCTCCTGCTGACCCTGGGGACGCTGGGGTTGAGCGTCACTCGCGGCCTGTTCCAGCTGGCCTGGGTCGCGCTGGCCGGAGGGTTCCTGTTTGGGGCCATTGGCGGCGTGGGGATATTCATCAACCGGGCGCCCGGCGCCGCGCTGCTCTACTTTGGCATCATCACCCTGGCCGCGGTGGGTGTAGCCGCGCGCCAGAACTGGCGCGGGGTGGCGATTATCGCCCACGCGCTGGGCGCGTTCACAGCAGTCACTATTACACTCCCGGCTGTGCTCCGTCTCATCTATCTCGTGGTGTTGAGCGTTGCCGCCCTGGCGGCGGGGGAGAGGCGCGCCTGGCGGCGCATCGATCTGGTGCTGCTCCTGGTGACGCAGGCAGCCGCCACTGCCGTGATTGGGTCTGCCGGTCTCCTACAAGGCCCGGCGATTCTGCCGCTCACCGCGGGCGCGACGCTGCTCTTCCTTCTGTTCAGCATCGTGCCGGCGTGGGCATCCCGGACCCAGACCGAACACCGGCTTCTCACGACGGCCCTGGCGGCCGCGATCTACGCCGGGCAGCTCCTCCTCATCCTGGGACCGGGCCGGCGCGACGCGCTGGCTCTCGCCGCCGCGGGGCTGGCCGGCTACCATGTCCTCCTCAGCCAGGCGCTCCTACGCCGGACCTTCCCCCGACTGACGATCCTGATGCTGCTCGGCCTGGCGATTACCTTCCTCACCATTGCCGTGCCCCTGAAACTCTCGCAAGAGGCGATTCCATTGGCGTGGGCGGTCGAGACGGCGGTCCTGGCCTGGGTGGCCCGGCGCGCCGCCAACGCCTGGGCCGGGCGCGCCGCGGCCGTGGTCGGGGCGGTCGTCGCCGTGCGGCTGATCGTCGTGGAGACCGCGGGCATCATCGCCGCGGGGTCACGCTTCCCCAGCACATCCAGCCTTGTCTTTCTCGCCGGCATCGCCGGCCTGGCCTCCGCCGCCCTCTTGCTCCGCCCCATCGCCTGGGCACGCGAAAATGAGCGGAACATTCCTCCTCTCCTTGGGGCCAGCGCGGCGGCCCTGTTGCTCTGGTGGGGGGGATGGGAGATCGAGGGAATCTTTCGCCGATCGCCGGACCTCGCCCGCGCTGCGGGGGCGAAGCAGTTTGCCCTCTCGGTGTGGTTCACCGTCTATGCGCTCGGTCTGGTCATCGCCGGGATGGCGAAGGACTGGTCCCTCGTCCGCTGGGCCGGGATCGGACTCCTGGGGGTGACGATCCTCAAGGTCTTCCTCCTCGACCTGGCGCAGGTCGCGGTCGTCTTCAGGATCGCCTCCCTCTTCGTGCTGGGGATTCTCCTGCTGGTGGCTTCCTTGCTCTATGCGCGCTATCGTGCGCGCCTGGGAGGGCAGCCCACCCACGACGGCTCCGGCCCATGAGGCGTACCTTCGCCGCTGCCATCGGCGTCCTGCTGCTGGTCGCCCCGGCGAGAGCGGGGTTTGAGGCCAGGGACTGGCTGTACCGGAAACCGATCCGGCTCGAGACGGCCGCTGCCGCGGCCTATGCCGAGGCCGGGCTGGACAAGGAAGTGTACGCGAATGCGGCGCGCTCCCTGGCCGATCTCCGGATCGTCGGGGGGGACGGCGCAGAGGTGCCATACGTGCTTCGGTGGTGGGACGCCACCAGGACGGAGGCGGCCGTTCCTGCGGCCATCCTCAACCGGTCCGTGCTGCCGCAGCGCTCCACCCGCCTCGAGCTCGACGCGGGCCGGCCGGGACGGCCGCACAACCAGATCCGTCTGACCATCGGGGAGCGGGAGTTCTGGCGGCGGGTGACGGTCGAGGGCAGCGACGACCGGCGGACCTGGTTGGTGCTGACGACCACACCGATCTTCCGGTTTACCGAGGCTGCTTCCGTCGAGCAGACGACCCTCTTCTACCCACGCAGTCTCTACCGGTATCTGCGGATCACGATCCGCGACGATGGACAGCCGCCGTTGACTGTGGAGGAGGCAGAGCTGCTCTTTGAGCGGGTAGTACCGGCGCGAGAGGATCGCTGGGTGGACGATGCCGTGACGCCGATGGTCGATGCGGCGGCGAAGACGACGACGGTGACGCTCGACCTCGGCGGCAGCGGGCTGCCTGTCTCGCGCGTGGTCCTCACCGTCACCGCTCCCGCCTCCTTCGCGCGAACAGTAGAGATCGCCGCCAGCGGCGATGCCCAGTCGTGGTCAGGCGCGGGATCGGCGACGATCTTCCGCGGTCCACGCACCTCACAGACGCCGATTGGCATCACCTTCCCCGAGGTCCAGACGCGCTCCCTGCGGCTGACGGTCCGCAACGGCGACAACGCGCCGCTGACTATCTCCCGCGTGGCCGCCTACGGGATCCGCCGCACGCTCCTGTTTCCGACCGCCACGGCGCACCCCTACTACCTCTATCTGGGCGGCGCCGCCCCGCCTCCGACCTACGACCTGGCGGAGATCCTCAGTCGCGAACCCGCCCCGCCGCGTCCGGCCGCGGCGTCGCTGGGGGCCCTTGAGGCAAATCCTTCCTATGTGGCCCCTCTTCCACCACGGCGACCGTGGACCGAAGAACATCCAGCTCTCTTCTGGAGCATTCTCGCCGCGGTGGTGGTGGTCCTCGGGTTGGTCATCCTCCGGACAGTCCGGAGCACCGGAGCCGGCCCGACGCCATAGGCGACGATGGAGTCGCTGCGCCGTCTGCGCGGCGTCCCACTCGACGCGGCGGACGAAGAGGCGGGGAGAGTTTTCCTTCTAAGAAGGTACTAGGTGTATGTGGTGCCGGGGGCGGGAGTCGAACCCGCACGGGGCTTGCGCCCCAACGGCTTTTGAGGCCGTCATGTCTTCCGATTCCATCACCCCGGCGCGTCTTTCTTAGGATACTACACAGAACCCGGCTGTTCCCATTGCCACGTGCCCGAAAAGAGGGGCCGTGATGGCCACGCCAGAAGTTGAGCCACGTCATGAAAGAGACGCCAGGCGCGTCTCGCGTCATCCTCCGGCTTGGTCTCCTCGCCCTGGCGAGCTGGCTCCTGTGGGTTGGCTTTAGGATCTTCCCCGCGTCCAGTACGCGTCTGATCTGGCTCCCCGTCGTGTTCGGCGTCTACCTTGCCGCCTTGGCGTCAGCCCTAGCCGCGGGCACCCTACGGCGACAAGACCATCGCCGGGCACGGGCCTGGATTCTCGTCGCCACGCTGGCGGGCGTGGTGGCCTGGTTCGCCGTGGAAGTCACCGTGTATTATCCCCGCTACCGGGCCGACACAATGGCGCTCTCCCACATCGCCGCGGCAGAGATGCTGCGCGGACGGAACCCCTACACGCTGGAGAGCGCGATGGTGATCCAGGAGGTTGAGCGTCTGGGTATCCCACACTCTTTGCTCACGCAGACCGTGGACGGAACACCGTTCACCGGCGTCGTCGCCTATCCAGCGCTTCACTTTCTGGTGTTCGTGCCGGCTCTCGCCGCGGGGATCCGCGATCTGCGCTGGGTGGTCCTCGCGTTCGAACTCCTCGCCCTCGTCGTCTTGTGGCGATGGACCCCGAAGCGCTTTCAGCCGATCGTCTTCGTGCCGTTCCTGGTGAACCCGGATCTTCTCGTCATCTTTACCTCCGGCCTCACCGATTGGCTCTGGGTCACTCCGCTGATGCTGACCGCCGTCTCCCTGACCCGCGGGCGTATCCCGCTCGCGGGTGTGGCGTATGGCTGCGCGGCCGCCGTGAAGCCGTTGCCCTGGATTGCCCTCCCCTTCCTCCTCATCTGGCTGGTGAAGTCGCGGCCAGCGCAGGCGCCGCCGCTGGGCACCGCGCGCCTGTTTTTGGGAACCGCGGTCGTTACGTTCGCCGCCATCAATGCCCCCTTCATCATGTTGGACGCTGGCGCGTGGGCTCGGTCGGTCGCGACGCCGTTCCTCGCTCCGCTCATGCTTGATGGGCACGGCCTCTCCGCTTTGTCGAAGATGGGACTGTTTCCAGACTCCCGGCTGCTCTATGGGGCGCTGACCGCCGGCGCCGGAACGATCGCGGTTGGTGCATACTGGGTGTTCTTTCTCCGGCTCCGCGATGCGCTCTGGGTCTTTCCCGCCATGGTCATGTGGGTGTCCTACCGCTCCTTCCACAACTATGTCCTCTACTGGATCCCCCCGGCTTTCCTTTGGTTCCTCCTCCAGGCGCAGAGGCTGGGCGCCCGATCCGAGGACGCGCGGCTGCCACGGGCCGTTGGATCTGCGCGATGGAGTCGTGGCGTCGGGTGGGTCGGGGTCCTCGGGGTTGTGCTCTTCATCGGCCTTACCACGGCCATCGGCACGGTCAACTCCTCCACCGATCCGATCGGCCTCAAAGTGATCGCCTTCTCTTCCAGGGCGGACCCCCGGATCATCGATGCGATAGCCGTGGAAGTGACGAACCGGATGTCCGTTCCCATCGAACCGATCTTCACGGTCATCCGGGCCGGGCAGTCGGTTCCATGGGACGTGGAGGATGGACCGCGCACGCTCGCGGCGGAAACGGCTGCCGTCTATGGCATCGTGGCGCCGCCGGGCGCCGCGGCGCTCCCTCGGCGGAACCTTTATGCCGGAGACGCCGGGGGCGAGAGGGAACCGGTCCTGCTCCGCGTCACCGCCAGGGGCACTGACGCGGCGGCGAGCGTCTGGATCCCCGGGTTCTGAGAGGTCAGGCCGCTTGATCCGCAGGGCTGCGGCTGAAGATCGACAGGTAGCGGCGCAGGAACCAGGACAATGGCAGCGGACGGGCCAGGGCGGCGGCGGCGAGCCGCAGGAGCGGGCGCGGCATCGCCAGCACCGCAGCGGTTCCCCACAGCAACGCGCGATACCGACGTCGCTCGCGGGCGACAAAGGCACGATAGCGCGAGGTCGCCTGCTCCTGGGACCACCGCCCTTCCAGAACTCCTCGCAACAGGACACCCACGCGCTCTCCGGCCAGCACGGCCGTCCTGATCCCTTCGCCGGTCAGAGGGAGGCACTGCCCCGCGGCGTCACCAGCGACGAAGACGTTCCCGGAGACGGCAGGCTGCCAGCCGGTCGCCAGATAGCCTCCGTGGATGCCGGCCGGCTCGAGCCCAAACCGCCGTAGGAACGTCACCAGCGCGGGCATGAGTTTGGTCTTGCCGAAGTAGCTCAACACGCCGAAGCGGGTAGTGGCACCGCACGGGAAGGCCCAGGCGTAGCCGTCGCGCACTTCCGGGAGGAAATAGAAGAGGAGTCCATCGGCCGGCGGCGCGAGGATCTCGGTCTCAATGCCAAACGCCACGCGCCGTCTGCGCGCCGGTGACGTCAGCCGGGACCGCGGGCCGGTGGCATCGATGATGAAGGATGCCGGCAGGTCTCCGGCGGTGGTCGCCACCCGATCTCCCTGGACGGCCTGGACCGATGCCTGTTCAAAGACGGCCCCCGACCCCGCGAACGCCAGGCGGCAGAACTCGCCGTAGTCGAACGTGCAGAACGGCTCGGGCAGCGGCCAGACAACCCCACGCCCTTCAACATCGATGATAAGGCGGTCGTGGCGCTGGAGGATGGAGTCCCCTGCCCCCATGTGCTCGACGATCGAGACCGGAGCGCCGCAGGCAGACGTCACGCCGGCGCCCAGGGGGGCACGGTCGAGGAGCATCGCGCGCGGACCGAGCGCGCGGGCGGCGGCGAGACCGGCGAAACTGGCGCCGGCGATGAGGACCCGGGGGGTCATTTCAGTGGCCG
>JBOGSD010000133.1:0-1541 GCA_050695215.1 bacterium | reverse complement strand
CCGTGTTCTTAGCACGTCAAGATGTCCGGTTGTTGTAGCACGTGATCTGTCCGGGTGTTAAGGCGGCCCTGCCCTCTCTCTGAGCAGGGTGGTCGTGAGCTCACTGGAGAGGCTCGGTCCCCCGAGTGGTGGGAAATCGGCCGCTCCCACGCTCCCCGTTGGAGAAGTGACCTCCTGAGTTGCCCGAGGGTCGATGATCTCTCCACTACCCAGGTCACCGTATCCCCCTCATGCGGCCTGTCCGACCGACTGGGAGGTCGGGGCGAGGAGCCGACCCTCGGCATCATAGTGACCCAAGGTGTGCGGGCCGTGGCCGATGCTGAGCGTTCCGTCGAGGTGCTCGTAGACCTTCACCCGACATTTGGCGAAGCTGTAGCGCCACGAGGCTTTCGGGATCTGGTGCCGCCGCCGGCCGAACTGCACGCAGTTGTCGTTGCCCACGACCCGCTCATGGTGCACGGCGCAGATCCGGTCGAGTTGGCCGCCCACATAGGGGACGAAGGCCGTCCCCTCCCCGGCCGGCGGGACGGTCCACGTCCGGTTGTGGACCGGGACCCAGGCCTTCGCCAGGAAGGTATTCGCCGCCTCCAGCGTCCGGATGCCCGCGAGCCGCAGCTCCTGCGGGAGCCGCCCCTGCCAGGTCGCCCACAGCCGTTCCATGCGTCCCCGGGCCTGGGGCGAGTGGGCGGGGATCAGCTCGATCCCCAACTGCCCCAAGGCCCGCGCGATCTGCGTGGGGTCGGTGGCGGCCTGGGGGCGGTGGGGGCTGCGCCCGGTCCGGGTCGTGATGAAGTGGCTGGCCCGATCGGTGTAGAGGGCGCAGAACACGCCCTGCTGCGCGACCACGCCTTTCAGCGCGGCGAGCATCGTCTGGGTGCTCTCCTGGGGGACGAACCGCGCGTAGGGAACCGCACTGGTCGCGTCATCCAAGACCACGATGAGATCCTGGGTCCCGGCCACATCGGGGAGCCACCCATGCGTGCTCGCATCGGCATGCAGGAGCATCCCGGGCAGGGGCCGCCGCGGCCGCGCCTTCCGGTGGGGCCCCCGGCGCGCCTCTTTCGCCACCAGCCCCGCCGTCTGCAACGCGGTCTTGACCCAGGTGTAGGAGAGCGGGATCCCGTGCACCGCCTGGAGCTTCTCGTGGAAGTGGAGCACGTTGCAGTCGAAGTAGCGCTCCCGGTACAGCGTCAGCACCTGCTGGACGACAACCAGCGGGACGCGCTTCGGCGACGGCTGCTGGCGGCGCCGATCGAACAGGCCATCGTAGCCCCGCTGTTCATAGCGCTGGCGCCAGCGGCGCATCTGGCGATCCGAGATCCGGAGGATCTCAGCGGCTTGATACCACTTCAGGCGTCCATCAATGGCTCGTAAGATCACCTCTTGCACCTTCATCGCCCGCTCCATGGCCGAAGAAGGGTACACCGCTGGTTCGCTCATCGGGCCTCCTTTCAGAGCCAAAACCAGCAGTGTACGCTGCTTCCTGCCTAAGCGGACATTTCACGTGCTACAGGAGGCGGACACTTCACATGCTACCAACA
>JBOGSD010000132.1:0-5205 GCA_050695215.1 bacterium | reverse complement strand
AAGGGCACGCGCGTGATCAGCGCGTTCGGCGCCAACAGCAAGTACCAAACGGACAAGGGGGTCCGGCTGCTCGATCCCTTCTCGAAGGCGGAAGAGGTCTACGGCAAGGACTTCAAGCGCTGGGAGTATCCGAAAGAGAAGGTCATCCTCATCCGCTATCCCGCTCTGGGGCTGCAGTTCGGCATCATCAACGACCCGAGGCAAGCGCTGCTCGTCGGACGGATCTTTCAGATCGGGATCTTCAAGCCCGGCGATCTTCCTCCAGTGCGGCAGCCGTAACGCCAAACCCGCTAGAACACCTCCCAGAACGCAACCCTGACAGAGGAGAGCGCCGGCGGCGCTCCGAAACCGATTACTCTCATGCCGACGCGGCATTTCGGCGAACGGATCCCCCGCAACGAAGATCCCCGCCTCCTCACCGGCCGCGGCATGTACGCCGACGACGTCCGGCGGCCCGGGATGCTGCACGCCGCCTTCTACCGCAGCCCCCACGCGCACGCGAAGATCACCCGCCTGGCCACCGAGGCGGCGAAGTCCCTCCCCGGCGTGGCGGCCGTTTTCATCGCCGCCGACCTGCCCGAGGCCATCCGCGGCCCGCTGCCGAAGTTGATCCCCCACCCCGCGTTGATCCATCACAAGACGCAGGTCGCCCTCGCCGGGGAGTTCGTGCATCACGCCGGCGAGCCCGTGGCCATGGTGGTGGCGGAGAGCCGCTACCTCGCCGAAGACGCGCTCGATCTCCTCGAAGTCGAGTTCGAACCCCTGCCCGCGGTGGTGGATCTGGAAGCCGCGGTCCGCCCCGGCAGTCCCCTCGTGCACGAAGACCTGGACACCAACGTGGCGGCGCATCACGTCCAGCGCGTCGGCAACGTGGAGGCGGCCTTCGCCCGCGCGCCGCACATCTTCCGCGAGCGCTTCGCCATCGACCGCGGAGCCAGCTCCCCCATCGAGACCCGCGGCGTCGTGGCCGAGTGGGACGGCCGGGCGCGCACCCTCACCGTGTGGGATTCCACCCAGGCCCCCATCCGGATCCGCAACTACCTCAGCCTGCTCTTCGGGCTGCCGGAGAGCCGCGTCCGGGTGATCGCCCCGGATATCGGCGGGGGGTTCGGTCCCAAGATCATGATGTGCTACCCGGAAGAGATCGCCGTGCCCCACGCGGCGATGACCTTGGGCCATCCCGTGAAGTGGATCGAGGACCGCCGGGAGCACTTCGTCGCCACCAATCAGGAACGGAGCCAGATCCACGACGCCGAGATCGCCACAGACCGCGACGGGCGCATCCTGGGGGTGCGCACCATCTTTCTGCACGACGCCGGGGCCTACTGCGCCTACGGGTTGATCGTGCCGATCGTCGCCAGCACGACGCTGCCGGGCCCCTACAAGATCCCCCACTATCACGCCGAGTATCAAGCGGTCTTTACCAACAAGACGCAGACCAGTCCGTACCGCGGCGCGGGCCGGCCGCAGGGGGTCTTCGTGATGGAACGGCTGATGGACCGGGTGGCCCGGGAACTGGGCCTCGACCGCGCGGAGGTGCGGCGGCGCAATTTCATCCAGCCGCATGAGTTCCCCTACGACCTCGGGGGTCTGATCTACCAGGACGGCGTGCGTCTGGTCTACGACAGCGGGAACTATCCAGAAGTCTTCCGGCGGGCCCTCGAACGCATCGGCTACGGGGAGTGGCCGGCCCGCAAGGCGCGCTACCGCCGGGACGGCCGGCGCGTAGGGCTTGGAGTCGCGTTTTATGTGGAGGGCACGGGGATCGGTCCGTATGAAGGCTGCCGTGTCACGGTCGAGCCCTCGGGGAAAGTGTTCGCGGCGACCAGCGTCGGCACGCAGGGACAGGGACACTACACCTCCTTCGCGCAGATCATCGCCGATGCCCTGGGGGTCGCGCCGTCCGACGTGACCCTGACGACGGGCGACAGCGGCGCCTTCGGCTGGGGCACCGGCACCTTCGCCAGCCGCGCCGCCGTGGTCGCCGGGAGCGCCGTCCACCTGGCGGCGCAGGCGGTACGGGCCAAGGCGCTGGCCGTCGCCGCGACGCTGCTGGAGGCGCGGGCGGACGACCTGGAACTGGCCGAGGGAACGATCTTCGTCCGCGGCGCCCCGGCCCGGGCCGTGCCGTTGGGCGAGGTGGCCCGCGCCGCCAACCCGCTGCGCGGCGTCATCCCCGCGGAATGGGAGGGGCCTGGTCTCGAAGCCACACGCTACTTCGCGCCGCCGAGCGGGGCGTACGCGGGGGGCTGCCACGCGGCCCTCGTCGAGATCGAAGCGGAGACGGGCGGGCTGCGCTTCCTGAAATACGTGGTCGTCCACGACTGCGGGCCGGTGATCAACCCGATGATCCTGGAAGGCCAGGTGCGCGGCGGCGTGGCGCAGGGTATCGGCAACGCCTTCTACGAGAAGTTGATCTACGACGAGGGCGGGCAGCTGCTGACCCAGACCTTCATGGATTACCTGCTCCCCACCGCCGCGGAGGTCCCCGCGATCGAGATCGGCCACGTGGAGACGCCGTCGCCGCTCAATCCGCTCGGCATCAAGGGCGCCGGGGAGGCCGGCGTCATCCCCGTCCCCGCGCTGGTGGCGTCGGCGATCGACGACGCGTTCAGCGACGAGGACGTGCGCGTCAGCGAGATGCCGCTGAGCCCCGCGCGGCTGCGGGAGATCATCCGCGAGGCGCGCGCCGCGCCCGCGCCGGCGTGAGGGCAGCCGGACCGTGAAGCCGCCGCGCTTCCGCTACGTCGCCCCCCGCTCGATCGATGAAACGCTGGCCGCCCTCGCCGAGTACGGGGACGAGGCCAAGATCCTCGCCGGCGGGCAGAGCCTGGTGCCGTTGCTGAACTTTCGCCTGGCCCGCCCGGGCGTCATCGTCGACATCAACGGCATTCGCTCTCTCGCCTACCTCCGCCGCCGCGACAACACACTGGCCATCGGGGCCATGACACGTCAGCGCGCCGTCGAAACCTCAGCGGTGGTGCGGCGCTGGGCCCCGCTGCTCTGGGAGGGGATCCGTCTCGTCGGCCACCCTCAGATCCGCACGCGGGGCACGGTGGGGGGCAGCATCGCGCACGCCGATCCATCCGCCGAACTGCCCGCCGTGCTGGCCGCCCTCGATGGCGAGGCCGTCGTCCGCGGGCCGGAGGGTGAACGCATCATCGCCGCGTCCGAGTTCTTCACCGGCTATCTCGCCACGGCACTGGGACCCGCCGACCTGCTCACCGAGGTTCGCTTCCTCCTCCCCGCCCCGCCGGCCGGCACCGCATTTCTCGAGGTCGCCCGCCGCCACGGCGACTTCGCCATCGTCGGCGCGGCCGCGGTGTTGCGACGTCACGACGGCGCGGTGGCGGATGTCCGCCTCGTCTTCACGGGGGTCGGGCCGGGCCCGGTGCGCGCGGATGAAGCGGCGCAGTTGCTCACCGGGTCGCCGGGGTCGACGAAAGCGTTCACCGAAGCGGCGCGGGCGGCGGCGCAGCGTCTCGACCCCGATGCCGACATCCACGCCTCCGCGGAGTACCGCCGCGAGGTCGCCGCGGTGATGGCCCGGCGCGCCCTGGAGCTGGCCTGGCAGCGCAGCGGGCGCACGGCCCGCTCGGGCCGCGGGACGCGGCGCGGGGAGGCGCAGTGATGGGCGCCGACGGTCCCCCCGCCGCGGAGAGTCGCCCTGCTCCCCGCCGCAGGCGGGGGAAGCAGCCGCAGACCGCGCTTGCGGTGCGGCTCACCGTCAACGGCCGCGCGGCCGAGGGAACGGTCGAGGTGCGTAAGACCCTCGCCGATTTCATCAGGGAGGACCTCGGCCTGACCGGCACCCATCTGGGCTGCGAGCACGGGGTCTGCGGCGCGTGCACGGTCTTGCTGAACGGGGAGCCGGTGCGCTCCTGCCTGATGTTCGCGGTGCAGGCCAACGGCGCGCAGATCGAAACGGTCGAGGGGCTCGCCTCCGGCGAGACGCTCCACCCTATCCAGTCGGCCTTCCGCGACCATCACGGACTGCAATGCGGCTTCTGCACACCAGGATTCCTGATGAGCGCGCTGGCGCTCCTGCGCGAGGTGCGCCAGCCCACCGACGAGCAGATCCTCGAGACCCTCGGTGGTCACCTCTGTCGGTGCACCGGCTATCAGGGCATCATCGAAGCGGTGCGCGCGGCGGCAAGAACGTGGGAGCGGTAACCGAGACTCTTTCCGCCCTCGCCGTCGCCACCCCGGTGCGCGCCTTCTTCGAGACCTCCGGGGCGACCGGACGCGTCCTCGCCGCCTTCGAACGCAGCCTCTACCTCGAAACGGACGAGGGACAACTCGTCGCGATCCTGGCGGAGGGGCTCGGTCGGGGAGCCTTTGCCCTGACCGTCGCCGGATCGCCGACCTTCGCGGCGCTGCCCCCGGGCGAGGCGGCGCGGATCAGGGATCAGACGCTGCATCTTGGAGATCTCCGGATCGATCTGGCGCCGAGCGCGCCATGGGATCCCACGCTGCCCCCGCTGGGCGGGTCCCCGCAAGCGGGGATGCGATTTCTCGATGGGCATCTGCGCGCGCACGTTCCGGAGGACGGGCTGGCCCGGGCCGTCTTCGAGGCGGCGGCCTCGCCCGAGTCGCCGCTGCTGACTCAGGGGCGCTCGGCGCTGACGCATCTCCGTGACGCCCTCGCCCGAGGCGATGCGGCCGGCGTGACCGGCGCCGTCGCTGATCTTGCCGGACTCGGCCCTGGGCTGACCCCGTCGGGGGATGACCTCTCCGCCGGACTGCTGCTGGCGCTGCATCTCTGGCCCGCATCGGCCGGGCCCCTTGGCGCCAAGATCGTCGCGGCGCTGATTCTAGGGACGGCCGCCCCGCGCACCGGCCGCATCAGCCGTGCCTATCTGTGGGCCGCGCGACAGGGTCACGCCGCCGACGCCTGGCACGACCTCGTCCGCGCGCTGCCCGACACTGCCGGGTCCGTCACCGCCGCCGCCGGACGCATTCTCCAGACCGGCGAGACCTCGGGCGCGGATATGTTGGCCGGTTTTCTCTTCGGTTGGCGCTTGAAGTGGAATCATCGAGAGATCATCGGCCAAGACTTATGAGTTGCAGCAATCCATAGATCTTCCAAGCTGACCCAATTATCTGATAGAATCGCAGCGACAAGAGGAAAGGCCCATGAAGAGACGACATCGCACAGCTGCCAAAAAACTCTCGAAGAAGACGACCCGGTACGTGAGACTAGGG
>JBOGSD010000131.1:0-12572 GCA_050695215.1 bacterium | reverse complement strand
TTGGCGAGCCGAGTCATGGTGGTCATGACCGTGGTGTACGCGAGTCGCCGCCGCGGGTAGAGAGTCTCAAACACCTCGCGGACCTTCATCCCTCCGGCAGGACGCGCCCAGGCGAGCTCCATGATCTCAGCCTCGAGGTCTCCCAGCACCTTGCGGACGCCTGGGCGATTGGGACGAAACACGCCGATTTCGAATTTCGGGGGTGTCACCGGGTTTCTCGCCCTACGGATGGGCGTTCCAGGTCATGCCCCCGTCGACGCTCCGGTGAACGATGCCCTGGCCGTCATCCGCCGCGATGCCCAGGAGCGTGTCGGGACGGGCGGGGCTGACAGCCACCACGATCGCGTGACTCGCCGGAAACGGCAGCTTCTCCCAGGTCGCGGCGCCGTCTCTGCTCTTGTAGAGGCCACCGGCGCCTCCGGCGTACACTGTCTCCGGGCGCGTCGAATCGACGGCCAGCGTAAAGACCCTCGAGAGCGAAAGACCCGTCGTCGCCGCCCAGGTGCGACCACCATCCGGCGAGCGCAGCATCCCCAGCCTCATGCTTCCCGCATACAGCACCTCTGGGTTCCCTCCCGCGGCCGCCAACGCCATCAGGTCGCCCGGGAGATTGCCCGGGAGGAGCCGCCACCGGCGCCCTCCGTCCGTACTCATGAAGGTGCCGTACCCCACGACGAAGGCGTAGAGTCGAGCGGGATCGGTGGGGCTCATGGCAAATGCGTGGATATCCGTCCCCGGAAGATCGTGAGAGACAGGTCCCCACGAGCGTCCGCCGTCGTCGCTCATGAAGAAGATGTTATGACCCGCCATGTAGATTCGCTTGGGGTTTGCCCGGCTCACCGCCAGCCCCATCGCGTCGAAGTTCGGCCGCGCGGCGAGGGGAGCCCAGGTGCGGCCTCCGTCCTCGCTCCGCATCACGCCGTTGTGGTGACCGAAGAGGACGACGTTCGGGTCGTCCGGGCTGAACGCCAGGGAGTGGAAGTCCGCGGTCCTCAGCACCGCGATTCCCCCCGTGTTCGCGCGGTCCGCCCTGAGGCTGATCACCAGAATGGCCAGCCCTGCGACAACGACGAGGCCTAAGACCCATCCCCAGCGCCGTCGAACCGACGCGCCTCTCCCGCGTCTTCGGCCAAGAGCGCCGCCCCGGACCGTCTTCCGACTCCTGGCAGGTGGCATCCGTCACCCCCGTAGAACCTCTCATGCGCGCCCGAACAAGCTTCATTCCACATTCTTGCCGGGGGATGGTACTATCGTCAATAGTAGGCTGCCCGTGTTGAGATCTGTCGCGAGGGAGCATGGGGTCGGTGCTTGATCAAGACGGCGGCGACCAACTGTCGCTGCCCGCTGCGGGTTCCGCCCGAGGGTCGGTCCACCAACCTGGGCTCCGGCGGGCCATTCTCGTCGCGCTCGCCCTCGTGCTTCCCCTCATCGCCCTCCTGGCCTACGGTTTCACGCGCAACCCGCGGGCCATTCCGTCGCCCCTGGTTGGTCGTCCGGCGCCAACCTTTCAGTTCAGTCTGTTCAGCGGGGGAACGCTCGATACCAGTGCTCTTGGCGGGAAGATCCTGATCGTGAACTTCTGGGCGTCCTGGTGCTATCCGGCCTGCTACGAGGAAGCACCGCGGTTACAGCGGGTGTGGGAGCGGTTTCGTGACCAGGGCGTGGTAGTCATCGGAGTCAACATCCAGGATCAGGACCGTCCCGCCAGGGAGTTCATCCGCCAGTTCAACCAGACCTTTCCCAACGGGATGGACCGAACCGGGAGGATCAGCATCGACTTCGGGGTCTACGGCGTTCCGGAGACGTTCGTTGTTGATCAGCAAGGTGTTATCGTCGGGAAGCACGTCGGGGCGGTTGCCGAGGAATGGATGATCGATCACATTCAGCGACTGATGAGGAGGTAACCTGACATGCGGGGGAGGACGCTCGGAACGCTCGTGATGATAATACTGGGACTGACGGGGGTGGCCGCGGCACAGTTGCCCGGGCCGATGCCTTCGCCGGGCATGATGGCGCCGGACGCTCCCCCCGATGATATAGCCCAGATGGCCCGGGTGTGTATGCCCATGATGGGACAGATGATGGGTATGTCCGACGGCATGATGGGCCTGGGGGCCAGGGGTGGGATGATGGGCGGCATGATGCCAATGGTCTGGGGGTGGGGCTTCCAGGCATTGATCTTCTGGGGAGTGCTGTTCGCGCTGGCAGTCCCCGCGGTCGTGCTGCTGCTCCGGCCGAGGCGGGGCGCGTCAGAGGCACTCTCTGTGCTGCAGGTGCGGATGGCCAAGGGGGAAGTCTCGCCCGAGGAGTACGAACAGCGACGACGTCTGCTTTGATCAACGAAAGAGAACTGCTACCGCGGATCAGACGGGCTGGGCCTCGCGAAGCGCTGCCCGTCCTTCCCGCACCATCTGAAAGAAGGACGGATCCTCCTTCAGCGCCAGTAGCCGCGGGCGCGGAAGGCTGACCCGCACCTCTCGGACGATGCTCGAACCGGTCCGCGCCGACGGCCCCCGGCTCATCACCACGACGCGGTCGGAGAGGAAGACCGCCTCTTCGATGGAGTGGGTGACGAAGATGACCGCCAGGCCGCGGTCGGCGTAGAGGCGCAGCAGCTCCAGGTTCATCCTGTCTCTCGTGATCTCATCGAGCGCCCCGAACGGCTCGTCCAGCAGGAGGACCTTCGGATCGACCGTGAGGGCGCGGGCGATGGCGGCCCGCTGTTGCATCCCCCCAGAGAGTTTGTCCGGGTAATACGAGGCGAAGGCGTCCAGTTCGACCGTCCGCAGCAGGTCGCGGGCAGTCTGGAGGTAGCGGCGGCGGCGCGGAGGCCAGAACCACCACCGTGGATCACGCAGCCGCAACGGCAGCAGGACGTTGTCGACCGTCGTCAGCCATTCAAACAGAATCGGCTGCTGGAAGATCACCCCGGACAATCCCGCCCGCACCGCCTCGCGGGGCGGCCGGCCGCACACCTCGATGCGGCCTTCGGTGGCATCGCGGAGACCGGCGAGCATGAACAGCACCGTCGTCTTGCCACATCCCGACGGGCCGATGATGGAGACGAACTCGCCTTGCCGCACCCTCAGGGTGAATCCGGCCACGACGTCCAGGACCTGATCCCCCAGCCGCCGTCCCAGCGGACCTGGCAGTCGCGCGACCTCATAGGTCTTGGAGACGCCTTCCATCTTGATGATGGGCTCAGTCATGTATGGGTGCAGGCGAGTGTGCGAGGGGTTGAGGTTGCGTAAGGGCGAAGGGGGTGAGGTTCGGCGGTCGTATCCTGCCTTTCGACCGGTCCGAACCTCACCCCCGCGCCCCCTACGGCTTCACTCCGCTCGGGAACTTGGTACTGTACGCGGCCTTGATGTTGGCGTTCTTCAGGAGACCCGCGCGTGAGAGGTCGCTGCCCAACCGGTCCCATGCCGCCGGGCTGACGTGGCCCAGTCCGTTCGCTCGCGTCCCGGCGGTGACCATGATCGAGGCGAGGAAGTCCATCCCGGCGATCTCGTGCGCCGAGTCCAGGTTCTTGTTGAACTTGAGAAGGATCGTCGCCGCTTCCTGCCGGTTCGCGAAGGCGTACTGGAATCCCCGGTAGTGTCCCGTGACGAACTGCTGGATCACCTGAGGGTATTTCCTGATGATGTCCTCGGTGGTGAAGAGGACGTTCTCCGGCCAGCGCATCCCGAAGTCCTTGGCGTAAGAGTAGACGTAGTACTTCTCCTTCACCTCGCGCTTGGCCACGAGCACCTCGTTGTAGCCCATGGCGTGGGCGAACTGGACCTTCTTCTGCATCCACACGCCGATGGTGGCGGGGTCGCCGGACTGGTTGACCACCTTGATCCGCCGCGCCCAATCGGGGCCGATCATCGCCTTGATCTGCTTGTCGTAGCCGATCCAGGTCGCCACGTTCCCCCGCACGTCGCGCGGCGACTTCAGGGGGACCCAGGACAGCAGATGGATCGCCGAATCCTGGAAGTCGTGAGCCACCACGACCAGCGGCAGCTTCTGTTTCGTCCGCGCCTCCAGGATGTTGTAGGGGTAATCCACGCCGAGGACGATCTCGCCGGCGCGCGCCTTGGCCATGACCCGGTCGATGGGAGAGAGCCCTGGTCCGCCGCCGATGACCTGCACCTGCAGGTTCCCGAAGAAGCCCTTCTCCACGGCGACGGGATCGCCCATCGACTCGTTGTGAATGAACCAGGCCTCGATGATCGAGACCTTTTGGCCCTGGGCGGTCACAGCCCCTGACGCCAACAGCGCCAGGGCGACCCCCAGGACGAGAATGCGGAATGCGACGCGCATCATTTCCCACCCCCCTGTGTGATGGTCCTTACGACCTCTCTCGTGCCATGCTGACGTGCCACGGCAGCAGCAGCCGTTCGGCAACCGTGACGAGACCGAGCAGCACCCATCCGATCAGCGTGCAGAAGACCGCGGCCAGGAAGACCCGCACGGTGTTGCCGACATACCGCGAGTCCAGGATCATGTACCCCAACCCCTCAAACGCCCCGAAGAGTTCTCCCACGATGGCTCCGTTCACCGCGGCCATCACCCCACCCTTGAGGCTGGTAAAGATGATGGGCAGGGCCGAGGGCAGCTTGAGCAGCAGCATCCGCTGCAGCCAGGTGGCGTTGTAGACGTCCATCAGGTGTTCCCGCATCGAGTCCACCGAGATGAACTCCTTGTGCGTGTGGTAGAGCACGGCAAAGAAGGTATAGAGCCCCGCCACGATCACCTTGCTGCGGAGCTCCAGCCCGAACCACACCACGATCAACGACGCCAGGGCGACGAAGGGCGTGCTGTTGAGGGTGACGACTATCCGGTAGAGGAAGTTCTCCAGAACCCGGGGCAGCCAGACGAAGAGCATCGCCGCCAGCAGCGCCACGGCTGAACCGATGATGAAGCCTAGGACGATTTCCTGGGTGGTCACCCCCGCGTAGAAGAGGACCAGCCGGTAATCCTCCGTGAGGGCGCGCATGATCTGCGAGGGCGCCGGGAGAAGGTACGGCGCGGCATACAAGCGGGAGGCCACCTCCCACGCCACGATGGCAAAGAGCGCGAAGGCCGTCCACGACCCCAAATCGGCGAAGAGCCGGCGGGAGCGTTCGGGAGCGCGGGGACGTACGGCGGGCGGTGCGGTCTGGAGCTCGGCCATCAGATGAGAAGGCGGACTTCCTCCTCCCGTCCCTGCCAGCGCACCGTCGAGCGGGCGGGCTGGGTCTCCGCGACGATCCGCCCGCGCGAGATCACGACGCGCCGGGCGGCGAGGGTGCGCAGCGCGTCCACCGCGGTGGGGGCGTCGAAGAGCACCAGGTCGGCGCGTTTCCCTTCTTCCAGCCCGTAATCCTCAACGCCGAAGCAGGCCGCCGCGCGAGTCGTCACCAGGTCGAGCATCATCTCCAGTTCATCTCGCCCCGACATGTGGCCGTAGTGCACCATGACGTAGCAGGCGTGCAGCGGGTCGCCTACCCCCAGCGGGTACCACGGATCCATGATCGAGTCCTGGCCGATGCAGACATTGATGCCATTGGCCAGCAGTTCCTTCACGCGCGTGAACCCGCGGCGGATGGGATAGGCGTCGAAACGGCCCTGCAGGACGGCGTTGTCCAGCGGGTTGGTGACGAAGTGCACGCCGGCGTGGCGCATCCAGCGGATCAAGCGATAAGCGTAGGCATTGTTGTAGGAATGCATGGCCGTGGTGTGACTGGCCGTGACGCGGCCCCCCAGTCCCAGCCGGATGGTTTCCGCCGCCAGCAGTTCGAGAAAGCGGGACTGATCGTCGTCGGTCTCATCGCAGTGCAGGTCGGCCAGCCGGTCGTGCTCGGCGGCCAGGCGCAGGGCGGTGCGCACGTCGTGCTCCCCGTACTCGCGGGTCCACTCGTAGTGGGGGATCCCGCCGACCACGTCCACCCCCATCTCCACGGCACGTGTCATCAGCGCTTCCCCGTCGGGGAACGAGTAGATGCCCTGTTGAGGGAAGGCCACGATCTGCAGCGTGATGACGTCGGCGACCTCCTCCCGCACCTCCAGCAGCGCCTGCAGCGCCGTGAGCGAGGGGTCGCAGACGTCGACGTGCGTGCGCACGTACGTGACGCCGTGCGCCAGCATCCACTTCAAGGCCGTGGTCGCTCGCCGCTTCACGTCCTCGTGCGTCAGCGACTTGACGCGTTCGGCCCAGATCTCAATCCCTTCGAAGAGCGATCCGGTGCGATTGTGCCGGGGCTGGCCCACCGTGAGGACCGCGTCCAGATGGAGGTGGGGCTCGACGAGGGCCGGCGTGACCAGATCGCCGGCGGCATCGATCTCCCGCGCGCCTGGTGCCGTCAGCCGGGGAGTGATGGCGGCGATGCGGTCGCCGCGGATGCCGATGTCGTGGGGGCCTTCGCGCCCCGGCAGCGCGGCGCCGCGGATGATCAGATCCATGGGGGGTACCGCAGAGGGGGGTTCGCGTTCGCAGGGACGCCGCCCTGCCGCGGCCAAGCATCCCACGATGACCTCGGCCGGTCCGCTGGACGATCTCCTTGTCATCGACCTGACCCGAGCCCTCGCCGGGCCTTACTGCACGCTGATGCTGGGTGACATGGGGGCGCGGGTGATCAAAGTGGAAACCCCGGGTGGTGGGGACGATACACGGGGGTGGGGGCCGCCATTTGTGGAGGGCGAATCGACCTACTTCCTCAGCGTCAACCGCAACAAAGAGAGCCTCACGCTCAACCTCAAAGATGAGCGGGGCCGGGAGATCCTGCACCGGCTCTTAGCGCGCGCGGACGTCCTCGTGGAAAACTTCCGCCCGGGGATCATGGACCGGCTCGGCTTCGGGTATGCGGAGGTCCACGAGCGGTACCCGCCGCTGGTCTATGCGTCCATCTCCGGGTTCGGCCAGGATGGGCCGCTGCGCGAGCGCGTCGCCTACGATCTGATCCTTCAGGGGATGGGCGGGCTGATGGGCATGACCGGCGAGGAGGGCGGTCCTCCGGTCAAAGTGGGCGTCGCCATCACCGATATCTGCGCCGGCATGTTCGCGGCGTTCGGCATCCTGGCGGCGCTGCGGGCGCGCGCCCGCACCGGGGGGGGCCAGTGGGTGGACGCGGCGATGCTGGACGGGCAGATCGCCTGGCTCACCTCTCAGGCCGGGGCCTACTTCGCGACCGGCGAGAATCCCCGCCGGCTGGGCAGCGCGCATCCCTCGATCGTCCCGTACCAGGCGTTCCGCACCGCGGACGGCTATCTGAACGTGGCGGTCGGCAGCGAGGCGATCTGGGAACGGTTCTGCGCCGCCCTCGGTCGACCCGCTCTGCCCGCGGACGCGCGTTTTCGCACCAATCCCGATCGCGTCCGCCACCGCGACGCGCTCGTGGAGATCCTCGAAGGGATCTTCGCCGCTCAGCCCACGGCGCACTGGCGCGGCCGGCTCGATCAGGCCGGGGTGCCCAATGGGCCCATCTACGCGCTCAGCGATCTCTTCGCCGACCCCCAGGTGCGGCACCGCGGCATGGCGGTGGAACTGCAACACCCGCGGGTCGGCCGGCTGCGCCAGACCGGGCTCCCGGTGCGCCTGATGGAGACCCCCGGCTCTATCCGCACGCCACCGCCGCTGCTCGGAGAGCACACCGATGCAATTTTGCGCGAGCTCGGGTGCGATACGGCGGCGATCGCTCTCCTGCGTTCCCAGCAGATCGTCTAGACGCCTTTTTGGCGGCACACCCTTAAGGGTTCCTCCACCGCCCGATAGGCTATGATGGGTCGTGGTGACCATCCTCGTTCCGATCGGCCTTCGGTTTCTCAACCCCTGAGCGCCTCTTCTCTGCCCGGTTCAGCGTCTTCCATTACCTGCTCCCGCTGCGGGGCCGCCGTTGCGGAAGACGCTCTGGCGCCCGCCCTTCGCGTCTGCCCGACCTGCGGTGCCCACCTGACGATGCCGGTGCACGAGCGGATCGCGTCGCTCGTCGATCCCGACTCCTTCAAAGAACTGGACCGCGGGCTGGTGTCCATCGATCCGCTCGTCTTCACCGATCAGCGCTCCTACCGCGACCGCCTGCTGGAGGCGCGCCGCCGCACCGGTCTGCGGGAGGCGGTCGTCATCGGGGAGGCGCGCATCGACGGACGGCGGGTCATGCTGGCGGTCTTCGCATTCGAGTTCATGGGCGGGACGATGGGGTCGGTCGTCGGCGAGAAGGTGGCCGACGCGTTCGACCTCGCGACGCGCCACCGCCTGCCGGTCGTCACCGTCACCTCAAGCGGCGGCGCCCGGATGCAGGAGGGGATGCTCTCCCTCATGCAGATGGCCAAGACGGCAGCCGCCCGCACCCGCCACGACCGCGAGGGCCTGGCGCATGTGTCGATCCTGGGCCATCCCACGTTCGGTGGTGTGGCCGCCTCCTTCGCCGCGCTGGGGGACGTGCTCATTGCCGAACCCGGCGCGCTGATCGGTTTTGTCGGTCCGCGCGTCATCGCCTCCACGATCGGGGAGCGCCTGCCGGAGGACTCCCACGCCGCCGAGACGCTCTTTGCCTCCGGGCTCGTGGACCTCTTGGTGGAGCGGTCCCGCCTGCGGGACACCGTGGCCTATCTGGTGGCGCACCTCAGCCGTGACGCGCCGGGACGGATCGCTCGGATCCCCCGGCCGCCGGCGTGGGGGCGTCCCGGCGGACGCCTGCGCCGGCGCCGGACCACGCCCTCCGATCCGTGGGAACAGGTGCAGCTGGCCCGCCACCCGCAGCGGCCGACGACGCTCGACTACGTCGAGCGGCTGATCGGCCGGTTCGTCGAACTGCATGGAGATCGGGACGAAGGCGACGACCCCGCCATCGTCGGCGGCCTGGGCGAACTCGCCGGCCGGACGATCATGGTGATCGGCCACGAGCGGGGGCGCACGACCGAGGAACGCGAACGCCGCCGCTCCGGGATGGCGCTCCCGCAAGGGTATCGCAAGGCCCTCCGGCTGATGCGGCTCGCCGCCAAGTTTGCGCTGCCGATCGTCACCCTGGTGGACACGCCGGGTGCGTTTCCCGGCATCGAATCGGAGCGGCACGGCATCTGGCAGGCGCTGGCCCGCAACCTCCAGGCGATGGTGGCGCTGCCGGCGCCCATCGTCACCGTCGTCATTGGGGAAGGCGGCAGCGGCGGGGCGCTGGCTCTGGGCGTCGCCGACCGCGTCCTCATGCTGGAACACGCCGTCTACTCGGTCATCTCCCCCGAAGGGGCGGCGGCCATCCTCTACCGCGACGGCGGGCGGGCGGGGGAGGTGGCGGGCGCGTTAAAACTGACCGCGCGAGATCTGCAGCGGCTGGAGATCATCGACGTGGTGGTGCCCGAGCCGCCCGGCGGCGCCCACACCGACCCCGACGCCATGGCGGCGGTCCTGCGCCATCATCTCGTGGCGGCCCTGCGGAATCTCCACCGCCTCCCCCCGCGAAAACTGCTGCGCGCGCGCCAGCAGAAGTACCGGCATATCGGCCGCGTCGGCGCCTATTGGCGGGAGATGGTCCGCACCGAAATGCAGGAGCTGCTCGCAGCGCTGGAATCCCGCCTCCTCCGCCGCGCCGGCGAGCACCCCGCGGCCCCTCTCCCCGGCGGCCAGGGAGGGAGTGGCCCCCCGGCCTCCGAACAGCCTTAGAAACTCTCCGCCGGGAGGTGAGGTCTTATGGCCGAACGACCCCAGGGCTATCTTCCGCAGGATCAGCCGCCCATCGGGGCGATGGTCAGCCTGGGGTTCCAGCACGTGCTCACGATGTTCCCTGCGACCGTCTTGGTGGCGCTGTTGACAGGTTTCAACGTCAGCGTCACCCTCTTCGCTTCCGGTCTGGCCACGTTCATCGCCCTGCTCGGGTCAGGCATGCGCATCCCCATGTACTACGGCTCCTCGTTCTCCTATATTGCGGCGATTCGCAACGTGACCTTCCCAGCCGGGGCGACGGCCACGACGCCTGCGCTGATCAGCCTGGCGCAGGTGGGCATCATCGGCACCGCGGTGGTCAACGTCATCGCGGGGTTCGTCGTCCGCACGATCGGCAAGGCTCGCCTGGACAGGATCCTGCCTCCGGTCGTCACCGGATCCGTCGCCATCGTCATCGGGATCGCGCTGGGTGGCGTCGCCCTGAGCATGGCGACCGGGACGTGCTGCAACCAGACGGCGCAGGGGTCGTGGTGGACGCTGGCGATCGTGACGCTGGTCGCTACCATCGTCTTCTCCGTCTATCTGCGCGGGCGGGGCCTGATCGGGATGCTGCCGATCCTGCTCGGCGCCATCGTCGGCTACCTGACGGCGTTGGTCTTCTACCCCGAGCTGGTGAACTTCGAAACCGTCCGCAAGGCCGCCTGGTTCGCCGTCCCGGCCTTCTCCTGGCCGGCGTTTGCTGACCCGAAAGCATGGCTGACCATCCTGGCCATCGCGCCCATCGCCGTCGCCACCATCCCCGAATCGACCGCCCACCTCTACCAGATCAGTCTCTATATCGACCGGGTGGCGGAAGAGATGGGGCGGAAGAAGCAGGAGATCAAGAAGCTCATCGGTCTCAACCTGGTCCTCGATGGCGTCGGCGACGGCGTGAACGGGCTCCTCGGCGGGTGCGCCGGCACCAATTACGGCGAGAACAACTCCCTGATGGCGATCACGCGCAACTATTCCGGGCCGGTGCTCGTCACCGCCGGCGTCCTCGCGATGGTGTTGGCCTTCGTCGGCAAGCTGGGCGCCGTCGTCGGCACACTGCCCACGGCCGTGACCGGCGGGCTGGCCATCTATCTCTTCGGCGTGATCGGGCTGCAGGGGATCGCCCTGATGATGTCGGAGGGAGTCGATTTCTTCGAGCCGCGGAATCTCGCCGTGGCGTCCACGATCTTGATCGTCGGTATCGGCGGGGCGACCTTCCCCGGCGGCAACATCCCCATCTGGGGGTGGCTGCTGCCGTCCATCGCCACCTCCGCGGTGGTGGGGATCCTGCTGAATTTGATCTTCCTCATCTTCCCGCCGGAGAAGTACGCGCCCGCGGCCGGCATGGCCGAAATGCGCGCGAGCCGGTAGCGCGCGAGAGCGTGCTGACCATCCCCATGGAGGCCCGTCGTGTCTGAATGGCTGACGGGCCTCTTCTGGGTCTTCATCGTCTTCTCGGTCCTGGTGCCGATGATCCGGCAGCGGATCATCGAGACCGAGCGCGTCGGGGTGCTGCGCGCCCTGGAGCGGAAGCGCGGATCGCGCGTGATCACGATGATCCACCGCCAGGAAGCGCTGAGCCTGCTCGGCGTCCCGCTGTACCGGTACCTGACGATGGAGGACTCCGAGCAGATTCTCCGAGCCATCCGGCTGACCCCGGACGAGCGGCCGATCGACCTGATCCTGCACACGCCCGGCGGGTTGGCCCTCGCCGCGACGCAGATTGCCTACGGCATCCGCAAGCATCCCGCCGCGGTGACGGTCTTCGTGCCGCACTACGCGATGTCCGGCGGCACGCTGGTGGCGCTGGCCGCCAACGAGCTGGTGATGGACGAGAACGCCGCGCTGGGGCCGATCGACCCGCAGTTGATGCAGCAGAACGAGGGGCCCTACCCGGCGCCCTCACTCCTGGCGGTGGTGAAGCAGAAAGGGGTCGAGAAGGTCGACGACAAGACGCTGCTGCTGGCCGACATCGCCGACAAGTCGCTGCGCCAGGTGCGCGGGTTCCTGATGTGGCTGCTCGAGGAGGGGTTGGGCAAGGAGCGGGCGGAGGCGGTGGCGGAGGCCCTCACCGACGGCCGCTGGACCCACGACTACCCGTTGACCACCGACGGCCTGCGCGACCTGGGCCTCACGGTGCGCACCGACATGCCGCCCGAAGTGTACCGGCTGATGGAACTCTACCCGCAGCCCGTGCGCCGCCAGCCCGCCGTCGAGTACCTGCCGCTGCCCGGTCCCACGCCGGCCCCCACATCGGGCCGCCAGCCCGGGAAGAGGTAAGACTAGGGCACCAGGGCAGTCCATCCCGCCTGGCTGCTGTGCCGCCGTAACCAGTACCGCGCATTCTCGCGGGTTCTTTCCTTCCGGGCAATGGCGAGGATGTACTGAACCGTCCGGGCTGTCGATGGAGGGTGAAGCACAAACCCGTTCATGTATAAGAGTGTATCGGCCGCTTGAAATGCCGTCCGTTTGTTCCCGTCAATGAATGCTTGGCTCTGTGCTATCCGACAGAGATACAGTGCTGCCTTGGTCCAGATCCCCGGAACAAACGATCATCCTGGACAGCTTCCACGAGGTACTCAATTCGATGACGATCCCGAACAGAAAAGAGCCCGCCGGTTGCTGACAACAACCGGCGGTTCATCTCGATGATCTCGTCGACCGATAGGTACTGGATTACCACCTCGCCAACTCTTCGTGGATTTCCCTATTCTTACGAATCCCATCTGTAAGGGCTTTGTCGAAAGCGACTCCACGGACAAGGGCGGGTGCTGGAGGTGGAGGTGCAATGACCCCTAGTCTCACGTACCGGGTCGTCTTCTTCGAGAGTTTTTTGGCAGCTGTGCGATGTCGTCTCTTCATGGGCCTTTCCTCTTGTCGCTGCGATTCTATCAGATAATTGGGTCAGCTTGGAAGATCT
>JBOGSD010000130.1:0-10403 GCA_050695215.1 bacterium | reverse complement strand
GGTAGGAGTTCGTGGTCGGGGCGCAGAGGGCCAGCAGGGCGGGGGAGTGCGCCAGCAGCCCGCCGGTGTAGTACATCGCCAGCTTGCTGGTCTGCGCGTACCCGGCGGCATCGAAGAAGAGGTTCTTGCCGTCCTTCCAGAGGCTCTGGTGGGTGTGCATCCCCGTGCCGTTGTCCCCGAAGAGCGGCTTGGGCATGAAGGTCACGGTCTTGGAGCGGTCCCGAGCGAGCGTCTTGAGTAGATATTTGTACATCATCATCCAGTCGGCCATCTGTGTGAGCGTGGTGAAGTGCATGTCGATCTCACACTGCCCGGCGGTGGCGACCTCGTGGTGGTGCACCTCCACGGCCACCCCCGCCTCGCGCATCTTTAAGACCGCCTCGGAGCGGAAGTCCTGCAGCGAGTCGGTGGGGGGCACGGGAAAGTATCCCTCTTTGTACCGGGGCTTAAAGCCGAGGTTGGGACCCTCATCCCTGCCGCTGTTCCAGGCGCCTTCCACCGAATCGACGAAGTAGTAGCCGGAGTGCTGGTTCTGATCGAAGCGGACGTCGTCAAACACGAAGAACTCCGCCTCCGGGCCCCAGAAGCTGGTGGTGGCGGCGCCCGACGCCGCGAGGTAGCGCTCGGCCTTTTGGGCCACGTTGCGCGGGTCGCGTGTATAGGGCTGCTTGGTCGCCGGGTCGAGGACGTTGCAATAGAGTAGGAGCGTCGGGACCTTGCACATCGGGTCGACGCGGGCGCTGGCCGGGTCGGGGATCAGGACCATGTCGCTCTCGTGGATCGCCTGGAACCCCCGGATGCTCGACCCGTCGAAGCCGATCCCCTCCTCGAATAGTTCGCCGGTCACGTCGTCGGCGGGGATGGAGAAATGCTGCCAGGTGCCGAGCAGATCGCAGAATCGCAGATCGGCGATCTGCAGCCCCTTCTCCCGGATGACCGTGATCGCCTCGGCCGGGCCGGCCCCCGCCGGGGTGGCCGTCTTGGGCTTTTCGGCCTTCCTGTGTGTGGCACGGGCCTTCCTTTGCTTCGCCATGCGCTCCTCCTCCGGCAAGGGGCGCGCGGAGAGTGCCCCCTGCGAAAACAAAGTGGACGCCCCTCAGGCGAGAGGCGTCCTGGCCTCAAACGCGAAGCCCCCGCGGCACGGGGGCTTCATGGCCCGATCGATTCGTGCCTCTTATATCACGGCGTCCGGACGGCTGTCAACGGACGTGCTGCGGAAGGTCCTCTCCCGCCAGGACCTGCTGGGCAATCTCCTTCATGGACCGCCGGGAGGCGCGGCTGGCGGTCTGGATGCGGCGGTAGGCCTCCTCCTCCGAGAGGCCCAGCCGGTCCATCAGGGCACCCTTCGCCCGCTCGACGAGCTTGCGGGTTTCCAAATCCTCCTGCAGGTCGGTGATTTCGGCGGCCATGGAGCGCAGGTCCCGGAACCGGGCCAGCGCCACCTCGATCGCCGGGGCCAGGTCGGTCTCGCGTAGCGGCTTCATCAGATAGCCCATCACCCCGGCCCGCTGGGCCCGCTCGATCAAACTCCTTTCGCCGTAAGCCGTCAGCAGGATGACCGGCACGTGTGCGCTTTCCTGTAGGCGCTCCGCCGCGGCGAGGCCATCGAGGCCCGGCATCTTGATATCCAGGAAGACCAGGTCGGGGCGAAGTTTGCCCACCAGGTCCAGCACGCGCTTCCCGTCCCCCGCCTCGCCGACCACCCGGTAGCCCCGTTCCTCGAGCATGGTGCGCAGCCCCAGGCGGATAACGGCTTCGTCGTCGGCGATGACGATGCGCAGGCTCACGGCGTCTCCGGCCGGGGAAACGCGATGCTCGCGCGGGTGCCGTCCCGGCTCTCCACCGTGAAGGTGCCACCCAGGTCTTCGGTCGCCAGGGCGCGCACAATCTGCAGCCCGAGCGTCTCCGCCGCGGACGCCGGGTCGCCCAGCCCGACGCCGTCGTCGGCGACCTCCAGGAAGCATTCACCATTGCGCCGTCCCAGACGGATGGCGATGCGCCCGGGGCGGCCGGCGGGGAATGCGTGCTCGAGCGCGTTCTGCACGAGTTCGTTGACCGCGAGAGCCAAGGAGGTCGCCGGCTGCGACGGGAGGTAGAGGTCTCCGCCGCTGACGTCGATGGTCACGCGTCTGGGCTCTGCGAGCATGGTCTCCGCCACCGCCTGCGCCACCCGGTCGACCAGCTGACGGACGTTGACCATGCGGAAGCCTTCCACGGAGAGGATCTCGTGGACGGCGGCGATGCTGAGGATGCGGTTGACGGTCTCGGTCAAGACTTCTCGTCCACTGACCGCGCGGTCGCCCCGCAGCTGCAGCCGCAGCAGCATGGCGATGGTCTGGAGGTTGTTTTTCACGCGGTGGTGCATCTCGCGGACCAGGGCGGCGCGCACCACCAGCGTGCTGTTCTCGATGGCCAGCGCCGTCTGGTGGGCCAGCGTGGCGAGGCGCTCCAATTCCTCCGCCGACCAGTCGCGGGGACCCTGCCGGGACGCCAGGAAGACGCCGATCCCCTTGTCCCGAACCGTCAGCGGCACGGCCAGGGCAGCCCGCCGCGCCGCCTCCGACCGCCGGTGGCTGAGGTCGGAGACGGCGATGGCCCCTCCCAGGCGCAGCGCCTCCTCGGCCACGTCGAGCAGGGCCGCCTCGTCTGCTCCCACCTCTTCCCCGTGCGCGGCGGCCGGGACGAGCCGAACGGTCTCCTGGTCCCGCAGCAGGATGACGCAGCGATCGGCCTGCATCACCCGGGCAGCCATGCCGGCGATCACCCGCAGCATCTCCTCCAGGTAGAGCGGGGAGGTGAGCGTCTTGCTCACCTCGGCGATGGTCGAGAGTTCGCTGATCTGCCGGGCCATGCTGTCGTGCAGGGCGGCCTTCTCGATCGCGCCCGCGGCCAGGTCGGCGATCGTGCCGAGGAGATCGATCTCGTCGGGCGCGTAGTCGTGCACCGCCCGGGTCTGCACGTTCATCGCTCCCAGCACCCGGCCCCCGCTCTGCAACGGCACGGCGGCCAGGGAGCGAAAGTTGTACTCGCGGGTCTCCGGCAGGTAGACGAACCGGGGATCCCGCGCCGCGTCGCTGCTGGCCGCGGGCGCCGCGTGTGCCGCCGCCCACCCGGTCAGCCCTTCTCCCCAGCGCAGCCGGGCCCGGCCAATCGCTTCGGCCGCCAATCCAGTGGTGGCCCGGAGAACGAGAAACTCTCCCCGCGGATCCGCCAGGTAGATCGAGCAGCAGTCCATCCCGGTCACCGCGGCGGCCTTGCGGGTGATCAGGGTGAGCGTGGTGTCGAGATCAAAGGCGGCGCCGATGGCGCGGCTGATCTCCCGCAGGGCGGAAAGCTCTGACTCCCGGCGGCGCAGTCGCTGCACGAGTTCTCCCGGGGAGATCGCACCGGCGGACGCGTCCATCTCGGCCATCGTCTCCGCGATTATACAAGGCCTCCCCTTCCCCATGCCCGTTCGGGCTTGCATAATGACCTCGATGGACGCCCAGGGCCTCTTCGTCTCCCCCCTCTGATGTCGACCCTGCGCCTGAGTCTGGCCTGCGGACCGTACGACCGCACCGAAGCGCTGCGCACAGGTGCCGTCCGCCCCGAAGGCATTGACCTGGTCTACGTCCCGATCCAGTCGCCACCCGAGCTCTTCGCGCGCATGATCACGACCCAGGCCTTCGACGCCTCGGAGATGTCCTGCGCGCACTATCTGATTCACCGCGGCAAAGGGGATTTTCCGTTCGTCGCCATCCCGATCTTTCCGTCGCGGATGTTCCGGCATGGTTATATCTTTGTGAACACCGCCGCCGACATCCGAACCCCTAAGGACCTGGAAGGAAAGCGGGTGGGCCTGCCCGAGTACAGCCAGACCGCCGCGGTTTGGATCCGAGGGTTCCTGCAGGATGAGTACGGCGTGCGGCCGGAAACGATCCGCTGGTTCTCGGGAGGGGTGAATGGGGCGGGCCGGCCCGACACCTTGGTCAACGTTCCCGACGCGGCGGTCTCCATCACCCGCGTGGCCGACCGGACGCTCAACGACATGTTGGTGGATGGTTCGCTTGACGCCCTCATCGGGGCGCGCAAGCCTGCGGCCCTCGGCCGCGATCCGCGCGTCCGGCGGCTCTTCCCCAACTACAGGGAGATCGAGCGGGACTACTACCGGGACACAGGCATCTTCCCTATCATGCACACGGTCGTCATCCGCGAGCCGCTCTACCGGGAGCAGCGTTGGGTCGCCGACAGCCTCTACAAGGCCTTCGCGCAGGCGAAGGAGTGGTGCCTGACCCAGATGCGGTTCAGCAGCAGCCTGCGTTACACGCTGCCCTGGCTGCACGCCGAACTCGAGGAGATGGGAGAGATCTTCGGCGCCGATCCCTGGCCGTACGGGCTGGCCCCGAACCGTAAGACCCTCGAGACCCTCGTGCGCTATCTGATCGAGCAGGGTCTCCTTCACGAGCCGCCCGCCCTCGAGGAGCTCTTCGCCCCAATCACCCTCCTCGCCGAGTAGCCGGTCTTCACGGTCCGTAGTTCCTGACGCTTCGACACCCACAGCCGCGGAAGACCGCCGCTATGGGCCTACGGCGTGAGCAGCCCGGTGAGGCGCCAGTAGACGATGCTGGCGGCGACGGCGGCGAGCGTGACGACGGTGGCGGCGACGCCGAGGATGACGCCGTGGCGGTCAGTGAACATCTCGCCCCCCGTGGCTTCCTTCGTCAGCCGGTACCAGTCGTGCTGACTGGGATGCAGCCAGGTGTTGGCCACCAGCAGCACGACGAACCCGGCCACCCAGGGCTGCAGCCCCAGCTGCGGCGCCGCCGGCACCACCGCCAGGCTGAGCAGCAGGGTAGCGGGCTGGCGCGGCAGCAGGAGGCGGGCGGCGATGACAAAGACGGCCAGCAGGATGACGACGCCGCCGGCGCTGCCTACCGCGCGGGTCAGCGGGATGAGCCGGCCGGCGACCCAGCCGTCCACGCCAGCGCTGTGCAGCACGCCGCCGGTGCCCAGGAGCACGCCGAAGAGGATCAGGAAGCCCCAGTCGATCGCGCCGCGGAACCCCTCCCGGTCCAGCGCGCCGCCCGCTATCGCCACGGCCACGGCCCCGATGGCCAGCCACGCCGTCTCGATGCGCACGATCGGTTGAATCAAGAGTCCACCGAGCAGCACCGCCACCGCCCCGATCGTCACCCCCTCCCGGCGCGAGAGCGCCCCCAGCACCCGCTCCTGGCGGCGCAGCACCTGCGGGGCCGTCGTCGAGCGAACCTCGGCGCGAAAGACCCACAGCAGCACCGCGGCCATCCCCGCCAGCAGGACCACGCCCGCCACCGCGGCCCCGGCGGTCCAGGGGAGCCAGGAAAAACGCAGCCGGTCGGCCGGCGAGAGGAGATCCAAGACGAAGAAGTTCATGGCTAGGCCCGTGAGAAAGATGCTGCTGAAGGACCCATAACCGATCAGCCCGGCGAAGGAGAGCGCGGCGGAGGCGCGCGACCGCGGAGGATAGCCCATCGCCTGCGCCAGTTCGCGGGCCAGCGGCGCCACCGCCGAGATGCGGGCGGTCGCCAGCGGCACCAGCGGCGTGACCAGGATCCCGCCCGCCAGCAGCGCCAGGACCTGTCCCCCGTGCGTGGCGGGGAAGGCGCGCAGCAAGAACAGCGCGATCCGAAACAGCAACCCCGACCGCGCCATGGCGGCGGCGAGGGCGAGCGCGCCGAGGGCCACCACCCACGACGAACTGGTAAACCCGGCAAACACCAACACCAGCGGGGCCAGTCCGCCGATCCCCCACGCCGCCACCATCAACAGCGCGACGACGAAGTCCGGAACCGGCTCGAAGAGCCACCCCAGCGCCGCGCCCACGACGATCAGACTGACGTGCCATCCGGCCGTGCTGAGTCCTCCCGGCGGCGGCAGGAACCACAGCACCAGCGGCACGCCCAGCGCGAGGGCGGCGCCCAGCAGATTCCAGCGGCGGGAGTGGCGGACGTGGTGCGCCTCCAGCGTCACCGCCGCCGGCGGTCCCTCGGCGAGCGGGGCGCCGACAGCCTGGCGGGAGCGTACGTCCAAGCGGGAGGCCAGACTGGCGGCGATGGCCAGCCCGATCCCCGGTCGCTCCCGCACCAGTTGTTCAAAGCGGTGGCGGGGCAGCCGCCAGAGCCGGACGTCGCTCACCGTTCGGGCCGAGCCGGTGCGGCCGGCCAGCAGCAGGCCGAGTTCTCCGAAGTGGGCGGGCGCCCCCAGCTCAGCAACCGGCTGCTCCCCTTGCGCCGTCTGTACGCTGACGACAACGCGCCCGCGCTCCAGCAGGTAGAGGCCGTCCGCTTCCGCCCCTTCTGTAAACAGCACTGTGCCGGCGGGGAGGGTGACTTCTTCGAGGGCGCCGATCAAGCGGGCGACGTCGACGCGGTCCAAGGTGCGGAAGAAAGGCACGCGGCGCATGAGGCCTTCCAGCGGTTCGACCGGACCGGGCGGCCGCATACCGCTCCTGTTCGACGGGTCCCAGGGGAACCTTCCTAGTGAGCGACTATCTAGTGAGTAACAATTTCCTTCGGCGCCGCGGCACGGGCGTGAAGAGCTCCGCGCGGGGGAAAGCCGGCAGGGTCTGCCCGATCGGCGTCAGCGCTCTCTGGAACGTGCCAGAGGAAGACGTTCGCCTCATCCGTGGGTTCAATCACGCCCTCGCTGACCGAGACCTCATACGAGAGCGGGCCGCCATCGCCGCTGCGAGCGTGGATGGTGATCGTTGCCGTGTCTCCGGGAAAGACGACCGGCGGATCCACAACGATGGCCTCGATGATTACCGCGTTACGTTTCTTCATGGAGGGCGCGTCACCCACGGTTCCCTCTGAGACTCCCGGCCACCTTCTGTCCTTCGAGGGATTTGCTGCCAATCGAAATGCATACCCGCCCGCGGATTCTCCTGAGGTTCTGCTGTGTTTGCCCGAAACCTCAGTCAAGGCGTCCCGGTCGGACCTCGCGCGGCGGCCGCATCAGGCAAGAGAAGGGAAATCCCCGCTGTGCGCCGTAGGAGAACGGCGCAGACTCAGACAGGTGGTGGATGTGTCACAGATCGCCGAGGAGGGAAGCGCGGATGAATTTCTTTCTGGCCTGGCTCGTCACCGGTGCCATCGTGGGGTGGGCGTTCAAGACCTTCGTCCCCGGTCAACGCGCGTTGGTTCCGTCGCTCGTGCTGGGCGTCGTCGGAGCGTTCGTCGGAGGCTGGCTCGCCAACGCGTACGGCAAGGCGCCGGTCCTCGGCCCCTCGATCATGGGCGCGGTCCTGGGCGCCGCCGTGTTCTCGGCGATCTTGCTGGGGTACCAGTTGCGGCAGAAGCGAGCATAGCCTAAGGACCGTACTCTCGGTACCAGGATTCGCTGCCTTCGGGCAGCCGGATCTGCTTCCAGCCCCCTACCCCCGGATGGTCGAACCACGGCCGCGCCCGCTCGGCGACCGCATTGGCCTGGCGGAAGTTCTGGGCGCCCTCCAGTTCGAGGAACGCGCGCATGGCGTCGAGATTGGGGTACCGGCGGATCGCGTCTTGCCAGATCGCCCGTCCGCAGAGAAAGCCGCTGGCCCCAGCGGCGGCGGCCAGTTCCAGAGAGACGAGGAACTCCGCGATCGCGACACCGCCGCTGAGGATCACCCAGGGACGCCGCGAGGCCGCCTCGAGCTGGCGGCAGAATTCCTGCACGTCCGCCACGGTGTAAACGGCCGGCCGCTCCTGGCCATCGAACGTCCCCGCGCTGAACTCCCCCGCGTACTTCAGGTCGGCCGGGAACTCCAGCTTCAGGACGTCGGCCCGGTACTCGTCCTGCGAGAACTCGCGCGCCGAGGCAATCGTGTGCTGCGGGCGGCGCCGCGCGAACTCCGGGGTGTCCGCCGCGGGTTCGACGAGCGGATAGGTCATGAGTTCCAGGAGAAACGGAATGTCTGCGCGCGCACATTCTTCGCCCACGCGGCGGGCGACCTGCCGCTGATGGGCGAGCGTCTCCGCAGATGCCTCCGGATTGTAGTGGATCAGCAGCTTCACGGCGTTCATGCCGGCCCGCTTGGCCTTGGCCACGGACCAGCCGTCGAGCAGGCGTGACCGGCGTTCGTTGCCGCCCGGGCCGGCGCGCTGGTGGTCGGCCTCTTCAGTCGCCGCGAGCAGACCGACGTCCGCGGGAATCGCCTTGACCGCGCGCGGGAGTCCATAGACGGGATCGACGAGTGTGGCGGTGGCAAAAGGGGAGAGGACTTCGGTGATCAGCGTTTTCGCGGCGGCCATCTCTTCATAGGTGACCTGGTCGGACTCCCGGCCGGTCGCCGTGCCCAAGGCCAGGCGTAGTTGGGGCCGCTGGTCGATGGCCAGCATCTTGAACCGTCCGCCGCGGTCCGCGAGACGCATCAGGTTGGTCAATTTGCCCGCGCTCATCCCCGTCATGCCATCCCCTCCTGGTGTTAGTCTATCTCGCGCGGAAAGAGGAAAGCCCCACATCCCGCTTCACCTTTCTTCCAGGTAACTAGAACCTTCTCGGGACTTTGCGGTGACCCAATTGTGGCGTTGGGTCGCTAGCCTTGCGGTGCGCAACCTCCGGGGTGAGAGGCGTCACAACTCCGAGGGTCACAGGGAGGGGTTAGCCCGCCGCTGATTGCGGTATAAGGCTTAGAGGCCAATCGCCGCTGCATTCCTCGTCACCGATGAGATACTACCTTCACTGGATCGTCCTTCTCCTGATCGCCGCCGCGGCCGCCGCCTGCTCCACCAGCCCGCCCGCCCTTGTCCTGGGACCCACCCCGAAGATGGTCCCTCTTCCCGACCTGGGCACCGGGCGCTACCTGGGATTCCCCGGGGGCCTCTATCCCGCAGGACGCAACGTGCCCCCGCCCTCCCATCACGCCAGAGGGCTCAGGGAGGCAGCCCGCGTGCAGCCGCTCGATCTCGCCGGGCAGCCGAGTCCCGGAGGGCGATATGTGCTCCTGTCCATCGGCATGTCAAACACCTCTCAGGAGTTCTGCTCCGCACGCCCGGCGCCGACATGCGACCCAGGGACGTTCATGGGTCGGGCCGCCGCCGATCCCACGGTCAACCACCGCGAGCTGGCCATCGTGAACGGCGCACAAGGTGGACAGACTGCGGCGAGCTGGGACGACCCGGACAAGCCCAACTACCACCGCATCCACGACGAAGTCCTGACACCGCTCGGGTTGTCGGAGCTACAGGTCCAGGTCATCTGGCTCAAGGTCTCTAGCGCCACGCCGACCGTCTCGCTCCCCGACCCGGATTCCGATGCCGTGATGCTCCTGACGCAGCTGGGCAACATCCTCCGCGCCCTCAAAGTACGCTACCCTAACCTGCGCCAGGTCTTCCTCTCCAGCCGGACGTACGGAGGCTATGCCACAATCCGGCTCCACCCCGAGCCCTTCGCCTACGAGTCGGGGTTCGCCGCCAAGTGGGTGATTCAGGCGCAGATTGACCAGATGGCCGCCGGCGGCGACGCTGTGGACGCCCGCGCCGGGGATCTGAACTACGCGACGATGGCGCCGTGGATCGCCTGGGGGCCGTATCTGTGGACGAAGGGCACCAAGCCGCGGAGCGATGGCCTGACCTGGACGCGGGGCGACGTCGAGGGCGACGGCATCCACCCGTCTGGGTCCGGCGAGGGGAAGATCGGTGCCCTGCTGCTGGACTTCTTCAAGCAGTCGCCGTATACGCAGTGCTGGTTCCTCGAGGGCGGCACATGTCGTTAGCGTGCCCTTGCGCGAGGGAGATTCAAGGGGGCGAAGGTCCCGCGCAGAGAGGAATCAGCTGAAACCCGCGTCAGGTCTGGGCTGGAGCGGGCGATGGGATTTGAACCCACGACCCTCGGCTTGGGAAGCCGATGCTCTACCGCTGAGCTACACCCGCCCGCCTTGCCTCAAGTATAGGTCCCAGCAGGGGTCAGTCAACGCGCCGATTGGGCAGAAACTATTGGTGGGAGGAGTCTGTCAAAGCCCGGTTTTGGCGGGAAGAGGGAATTCGACACGGAGAGCGTACCAATGGTCGAACGTCTCGATCATGCAACTGCGCAGACGACAACGGGAGGAGTAAATGGGCGCAGTCCTCACGTGGGTGGTCACTGGAGCCTTAATCGGATGGGTGCTCAAGGCCTTGCTTCCCGGTCCGCGACGCGGTGTGCCTACCGGCATCCTTCTCGGCGTTCTCGGGGCACTTGCCGGAGCAGGCGCCACCTATCTGTCCGGCAAGGCCCCGGGAATAGGGGCGTCTGTCATGGGGGCCGTGGTCGGGGCAGCACTTTTCTCCATCATTCTGGTGTTCTATGAGGCCCGGCAGGGGCCATAGTCGCCCCGCCGGGCGGGGCGCGGCGGCAGCAAACCCTTCAACCATCCCGGCAGGTAGGGCTTGATCCACTGCCGCCCATCAATCTCAACACCCAGACAT
>JBOGSD010000129.1:0-8911 GCA_050695215.1 bacterium | reverse complement strand
CCCGACTCCCGCCTCCGCGGTGTGGAGGGGTGGGGACCCAGCCGCTTTTCTACCACAAGTGCGAGAGGACCGTCAAGAAAAATGTGCGAGCCCCGGGGGCAAAATCCGAACGATCCCTAGCGCACCCTGGTAGAGGGTTCCCGCATAGCCAGCCAGAGCGACCCGTAAGCCATGCCCAGCAGGACGATCCAGCCGATCGCCTCACGCCACTGTCGTTGTCGCACCGGGAGCATCAGCGTGGCGGTTTGGGGCCACATCACGTGAAGGTATCCGTCCTGGGCCCCCAGCAGGATCTGATCTTCGGCGCCCACCTCAAGGGGACCGTTCCATACGCTTCAGAACGGTACGTCGCTATGACCCCAACACTCAAGTCGGTTCGGGTGGAGGATGTGAAAGAGGTAATCTTTGGGCAGCACCTTCAGTACTTTTTGATCAACGTACGATCGTAATGCGGCCCTCCACGCGCGGGCTGATCGTGCGCGCCCGCTGAATGGCTTCCAACATCGCGGTCACCATGAGCGGACCGCCGGCGGGAGAGATGAGCACCTGTCCGGCCGCGAACATCGAGTAGCCGTCCCCGCCGCGGAGCATGAAGTCGTTGGTCGCCACCGTGTAGACGGTGGTGTCGGAGATCGGCTGGTCGCCCACGCGCACCTCGACGATGCGCGATCCGGCCGGACGGGTGGGGTTGAAGCTATAGCGCAGCCCGCTCACCTGGGGGAAGCGGCCGCCGCCGGCTTCGACCTGGCTGACGCCGTTCTCCAGCGCCGCACGGACCGCCGCCCCCGGCACCGCCACCTTGACGACGACGTTGCCGAAGGGCAGCCAGCCGAACACGTCTTTGCGGGCGATCGGCCCGGCCGGGAAGAGGGCATTGGTCCGAATGCCGCCCCCGTTGGTAATGGCCAGGTCCGACTGGGTCGCTGCTCGCATCACGTCAGTGATGTAGTTGCCCAGCGCGGACTCCTGGGCCCGGACCACGGTATTGCGGGCGTCGAGAGGGACGGTCGTTGTGCCGATGATCACGTCGAGTTCCTTGCTCAACTGGTCGGTGTAGCGCTTGATCAGGGCGGCCATCGCCGGGTCGAAGGGCGTCTTGTCGGTGATCGTGATGAGTTCATGCGTGGCCCGCCGCGAGCCGTCGAGAGAGAGCCGGGTGACCCCCAGCCACTTGGCGTCGGAGCCGGCCTTGGCGATGAGACGCCCGCCGACGGTCGCGGTAAGAGGATCGTGCTCATGGCCTCCGATGACGAGGTCGATCTCCGGCACCTGACGCAGCAGCTCCTGGTCCTCGCCGACGCGCAGATGGGTGAGGGCGATGATCACCTGCGCGCCCCCGCGGCGCAGGATTGGCACGACGGCCCGGGCGACGGCCACCGGGTTGCCGAAGGTGATCGCACCGGGGGAGGAGGAGGTGGCGGTCTCCTCGGTGACCAGGCCGATGATCCCGACTGCGGTCCCGCCCGCGTTGAGAATGAGGAAATGCCGGGTGCCTGGGAACGGCCGCAAACCCGCGGCGAACGTGTTGCTGGCCACCCAGGGGAAGCGCGACTCGGCCACGCGCTTGACCAGTTCGTCTGGGCCGTAATCGAACTCGTGGTTGCCGAAGGTGGCGGCGTCCACGCGCAGGACGTTCAGTCCATCGATCAGTTGAGCGCCCTTGAAGACCGAAGATTCGACCGAAGGCGAGATGAGATCCCCGGCAAAGAGCAGCAGGGTCGGCCGCTCCCGCTCGCGGTACTGCTTGACCACGGCGGCCAGCCGGTCCAGGCCCCCGGCGGTGCCGCCGTCTACGGCCGTCAACTGGTAGTCGTCGTTGAAGTGCAGGATGGTGAGCCCGGCGGTCTGGGCGGCGGTCGGGGCAACCGCCAGCAGCAGCGCCAGGATGAGGGCGAGGAAGACTCGGCGGGGGCGCGCGGGATCGATCATCAGGAACGGGCCTCCTCTATCCGAGATGTGGATGGGTCCAAGATTTCACGGCGAGCCGGGGGGCCTCCTGCGAGGATGGCGGATCAGGGCGGCGTGATGTGCATGGGCGCGTTGATGTCGTAGACGCGCAGGGTCATGTAGTGCGCTGGCGCCACCATCAACAGTCGGTAGACGCGGCCCGTGCGGGTGCCGATCGATCCGGCGAAGGCGGCGCTTCCGCCGGGAGCCTGCCACAGGACAATTTGACAGGGCTCGTTATCGCAGGAGTCGGGGCGGCCCATCCGCGCCTCTTCCGGATCGCGCAGGTACGGGTCCAGCCCATCAAGCCTGAGAGGATCAGGCAGCGTGTCCGCCTCCCAGGAGCCTCCGTCGCTGCGGAGGAAGCGGCGCGCCCCGACGATGATCGCCTCCTGGCCGCTGGAGGTGCGGTAGTGCATTCGGTCCGGGGGCTGCAAATCGAACACGGCCAGGACGGCGCCACCTTTCCCGTCAGTAATCTGCTCGCTCTGCCGCCATGAGCGGAAGGACCCGCCGGTCCGTCGCGCCCGCTCCAGGAGGGCCGCGGCCGCGGCCTCAGGTGGCCGCCCCGCCCCGGTCCCCAGTCGGAGAGGAAAGGTGACCACGTCGTCGGGCCGGTCCGCACGGCGGACGATCACGCTCAGTTCCCACCAGCCGGGAAGCGCCAGTTCGCCTCCGGAGGTGGTGAAGCGTCCACCTTCACTGCCGCTGAGACGAACGAGCACCGGCGTGAGCGGGCCTTCCAGGTGCTTGAGGCGCAGCACCACGCGCGCCGCTTCGGGCAAGGGGGCCAAGCCGCGGGCGACCTCTACCTCGTACGTGTTCCAGCCGGGCAGCGCCGGCGCGAGGGAGAAGCGGATCTCGATCTGGCCGGAGGCCCCGGCGAGCCCGGTCAAGCGCAGCGGCTGCCGGGCGGCGGATATCGAGACGACGTTGGCCGGTGGGGTGATGGTCAGGATGGCGACCACCAGCAGGACGGCGGCGCCAACGCCGATCTCACCGGCCACAGCCCGCAAGAACCGGAGAGGCGGACGCATCCGGACCAGCGCGGCGGGGTACGGGCGAAAGACGAAATGGTTCAATCCGCCGAGGGCGGCGAGGGCGGCGACCAGCAGCAGCTTCAAGCCCAGCGTCCGACCGTAGGCGGTCTGCGTGAACGCGGAGATGGCGGGGATATGGAGCAGTATGCCGTAGGAGCCGGTCACCACTAGCACGCCGAGGCTGGCTCCGGCCGCGCGCGACCATCGCGCCGCGAGCGCCGGAATGAATGGGGTCTCAGCCGGAGCGGGGCGCGCTCCAAATTTATGGGCACGGGTGACCAGGAAGAGACAGCACAGCCCTCCGATCCAGACGGCGGCGGCCAGCAGGTGCGTCCAGTCCGCGATCACGGCCGCCGGGCCGCGCCCGAAGGCGTGCGAGTTGATGGTGAACCCCGCCAGGAGTGCGGCTGCGGCCACGCTGGGCACCCAATCTACCTGGGGAGGGCGGCGCATGGAATTGACCAGGCCATACCCCAGAGAGATGCCGACCACAGCGACGAGATGGAGCGTGTGCGTCGGACTGGCCAGGGTCGCGAGGCTCTGGTACATGACGCCCAGGCCCGCCAGCCCGACGATCAGGAGCAGCCCCGTCGACTGGACGAGACGCCCCGTCCGCCCCGGCGGGATCAAGAGAAGAACGCCCATCCCCAAGCGGAGGAGTGCGCTCCATCCGGTTTTCGTGCTAAGAAGCAGGGGCCAGAGCAAACCCCCTCTCAGGGCCTCAGTGAGTGAGGACTCGATGAGGGATCCCGCTGTGAGCAGGAATTCACCCGCGACGGTGGCCAGGAAGGTAATCCCCGCAGCTATCTGCAGACTGCGCAGGCGGGTCGTGGCCCGGGCATCGGCGTCCGGAGAAGGGGGGAGCCTCCGCGCGACAGGGTGGAGGACCAGCAACTGGAAGAACACGCTTCCCGTGAGGAGTATGGCCGCGAGGAAGGCACCCCAGCGCGCCGCCACGGAGAGCGGATCGGGGGGCGCAGCCTGGGATGGCGCACCTCCGGGGACCGGCTGGCCGACGCCGAAGAGAAAGGCGCCGCGGGTGACGTGACCGTCAACCGTCGAGAGGACCTGCCAGGTCACCGTGAATAGGCCCTCTCGGGGAGCGTCCACGGGGACGAAGAGGCTGCGCCGGTCGCTCGCGACCGCGACCCGGCCTGAGACTTTCCGTCCCTGGGCGTCGGAGACGGAGGCAGAACTGAGGACAGGATCGACCGATTCGCTGAACCAGAGCACCACCCGGGAAGGGGGGGTGTTCAGCGAGATTCCGGTCGGCGGGTCGGAACGCTCGAGGACCCCGTGGGCGTGGGCGGGTCCTGCAGCGGCGAGGAGCAATGTCACGGCGACGCTGAAGGCCGCAAGAGCAAGGCGCAGAGGAGACTTCATCGGTTCAGGGGAGGACCATACGGATCCGGCGTTCCAACTCCTTGAGGCCTTCAGGCCCGAGGAAGGGGCCGACATACTTCGAGCGGATGATGCCGTCCTTGTCGATGAAGTACGTCGTGGGGAGTCCGTACATCTGGTACTTCTGCGCGATCTGGCCGTTCTCGTCGCGGATCGCCGGATAAGAGATGCCGAATTCTTTGAGGAAGGTGCGGGCGTCGTTCCAGGTATCCTGTTCGATGTCCACACCCAGAAAGACGATGCCCTGCGCGCGGTACTTCTGGTAGGTGGCCTCGAGGTCTCGCGCCTCCGCCCGGCACGGCACGCACCAGGAGGCGAAGAAGTTCATCACCACGCCCTTGCCCTGCAGGTCGGCCAGCGCCAGGGTCCCTCCGGCGAAACTCCGGGCGGAGAACGCGGGAGCGGGCGCCCCTTGGCGGGGAGCGGGTCCACGCCCTCCCCGCGGGGAAGGCAACGGCTGGGCCTGGCCGAAACCAGGGATGCTCGGCGCCACGGTTCGCTGGCGCGAAGGAGGGGTCGCGGCGAAGTACACGATCCCGCCCGCAGCGGCGAGAGCGCCAAGCCCTACCAGTAGAATGAACACTCGCCCGCGCATCCGCCTCCCCGTCTCCCTTCAATTCTAGCGGCAGACTGCCGCTCGCTAGACGTTCCCCTACCGTTCCACAGCGGTGGCCGGGCGAGGCCGCCCAACCCGGAGCCCGTTGGCGACCGCGAGCAGTTCGCTGACCTCGTGCACGACCACTGCAGCAACCACCGTCATCGCCCCAAGGAGGGCGGTGGGAATCAGCACGCTGAGCACCAGGAGCGAGAAGACAATGTTTTGCACGCTGACGGCGCGGGCAAGGCGCCCTAGACGGATCGCGTATACAACCTTGTGCAGGTCGTCGGCCATCAGGGCCACATCAGCCGTCTCGATGGCCACATCTGTCCCCGCCGTCCCCATGGCGATGCCCACCGTCGCCGCCGCCAGCGCGGGAGCGTCGTTGATGCCGTCGCCCACCATCGCCACCGGCCCGACCTCCCGCGCCATGCGTTCGACGTAACTGACTTTCTCCTCCGGCTTCAGCCCGGCGTGGATATGGTCGATGCCCACCTGGCCGGCAATGGCCGCGGCGGTCCGTTCATTGTCCCCCGTGAGCATCGCCACTTTGACGCCGGCCCGGTGGAGGGCGTCGACCGTCTCCTTCGCTTCAGGCCGGATCCGGTCGCGGAGGGCCAGCACCCCCAGGAGCGTCTGGTCCTTCCCCACGCCCACGACGGTCTTTCCTTCCCCCTCAAATCGCTCGACCGCCCCCCTGACCGGTTCGAGCCCGACGGCGCGCTCTTCAAAGAGCGCCGGACGGCCGACGAAGGCCACCTCTCCGTTCAGCCTCCCCTCCATCCCCAGCCCCGTGAGGGCCCGGCAGGAGGTGGCGGGTTGAAGGGCCACGCCTTCCCGTTGAGCCCGTTTGACGATCGCCTCGGCGAGAGGATGCTCGGAGAGCTGCTCCACGCTGCCCGCCACGGCAAGGAGCCCTTCTATTGTCACACCGTCGACAGGGACGACGTCCGTCACTTCCGGGTCGCCGAGAGTGAGGGTGCCGGTCTTGTCGAAGGCGACGATGCGGACGCGCCCCAGGTTCTCCAGATGCAGCCCACCCTTGATCAGGACGCCGTTGCGGCCGGCAATCCCGATGCCGGCGGCAATCGCCACCGGCGTCGACATGACGAGAGCGCACGGCGCGGCCGCCACCAGCAGCACGACCGCGCGCAGCGCCCAAGGCAGGAACGGTTGGCCGAAGAGCGGCGGAACGACGAGCAGCAGCAAAGCGCCGCCAAGCACGGCGGGGGAATACCGGCGGCTGAAGCGCTCGAAGAATCGTTGGAGGCGCCCTTTGCGCTCCTGCGCTTCTTCCACAAGGTGGATGATCTTCGAGAGCGTGTTGTCTTCGAAGGAAGTGGTGGCATCGACGATCAGGGCGCCTTGGGTGTTGACCGTGCCGGCGAAGACCTTGCTGCCCGGCCGCTTCTCGACCGGGACCGACTCCCCAGTTACCGACGCTTCATTCACCGCCGACTCTCCCTCGACGATCACGCCGTCGGTGGCGATCGCCTCTCCCGGGCGGACGATGAACCGGTCACCCGGGTGGAGCGCCGTCGCCGGGACGGTCGTCTCCTCACCGTCCCGGAGCACCCGAGCATCCTGCGGCGCCAGGTCAAGCAGGCTTCGAATCGCCGAGCGTGTGCGCGCGTACGCGTACTCCTCCAGCGCCTCGGCCGTCGCATAGAGGAAAACCAGCACGGCGGCCTCATCCCACAAGCCGAGCAGAGCCGCGCCGATGGCCGCGGCGCTCATGAGGATCTCAATCCCGACTTCGTGCTCTTTCCAGAGTCCCCTGACGCCCTCAAGGAAGAAATGACGCCCCCCCAGGATGGCTGCTGCACTGTAACCAACCGGCTCCACAGACCGGAACCCGAGGAGATGTGAGAGGCCGAACGTCAGGGCGATCAACGCTCCCGCCGCCAGCGCATCGCGCATGACGGGAAAAGCCCACCACGGGCCGGCGAACGCGTGACCGTGTTCTGAGTCAGGGTGCCGTTCCATCATGACTATTCAGAAGACGAGTGTGAGCATCAGAATCGTTCCCCATCTTCAGGGCATTCTAGTACGGTATGGTCCCCGTTAGGGAGGCGAAGGGCGTGCCCTGTTGATCTCTTCCTGGAATCGGCGCTGCTGCTCCGTCCAGAGCGTTTTGATGTAAGCAATCACAGCGCGGATCTCGCCCTTAGAGAGCCTCCCCTTCCAGGCCGGCATCGCCGCCAGGCCGGTTCTTCCCTCCGCGATGAAAGAATACAACTCCCAATCGGGATGATGATGGGCGTGGCCGGTTTGGTTGAGAGGCGGCGCAGACCCCTGGCCTTCGCCGCTGGCGCCGTGGCAGCTCGCGCAGTCCCGAGGAAAGATCCCTGCCCCGAGAGTGACATCGACCGGACGACGTTGGGAGCGTAGGCGCTGAAGAGAAAGACCTGCTGCGAGCAGCAGGGCGACAGCGACGAGGATCAGGATCAGTTTCGCCGCTGGCATCACCATACGGCCCCGGGCACCTCGGGTGCCTGGGTCAAAGGAACCAGTACAATAGCGTGTCATTCGTTCCGGCTAGCAGGAAGACGAGACCGGCGATCCGGCGCAGCGCCGGCTCCCAGGCCACAAGACGATCGGCCAGCCGAGGGGTTCCCGACCCGACTGCGAGCACGAGAGCGGTCACCATGAGGGGAAGGGTCGTCCCCAGCGCAAAGGCCGCCGGATAGAGCGGCCCGGCTGGACTGGCGAGAGCCATCGGCAGGACGAACGCGAAGAGGAGCAGGGCAAGCGTAGGGCAGAATGCGAACGAGAACGCCACGCCCAGAAGAAATGCGCCCACAGAGCCCTCCCCGCCGGTGCGTTGTCGAAGCCGTGCGCTGAGGCGGTGACCAAACGCCAGCCTGGGCCGCCACACGCCGATCATCGCCAGGCCGATCAGGATCATCAGGGGGCCCATGACCTTGCGGGTCAGCACGACCGTTGGGACCGCGACGGCCTGGAGCCCCTGGCCCATCAGGACTGCCAGGACACCGATCCCGCTATAGACCAGGACCTTTCCGCCGATGTAGGCTGCCGTCGGCCCCCCGACAGACCAGCCCCGGCGGCCGCCACCCCCCATCACGTAGGCGATGGACGTGGCGTTGGTGCTCATCTGGCATGGACTCGCCGCTCCCAGAACACCGAGGAGGACGGCTGTGAGAATGGAGCCCTCCGTCCCACCGACGAGCGCCCGGATCGGCCCTTCCAGCGCCACGAAGAGGCTGTTCAGGGTGGCATACCAGGAGAGGACGATCTCACGCATCTCTTCACCCTAGGGGGAATCGAAGACCGCATCCCATCGGCACGAGAATGACGGCCGCATTGGCGGCCTCCAGGATAACAAGGCCTAGAAACGCCGGAACGGTAATGCCCAGAGCGACCGGGCTGCAGCGCGATAGATTGGCTTCTGGCCGGCGCAGACCAAGGAGGCGCTCGATCCTGTGTTCCATGAACTGTTCTGTGCCCGCCAGAGACTGGACGGTCTCGAGGGCTGGGCGGTCCGTTCCCTGCGTCAGGACCTTAGCCAGCGCGCTGGCGAGGGCCAGCGGCCGCCCCGTGATGTTGACCGCGAAGTCATCGCAGGCCAGCTCCTTCTCGTGCTGGAGGGGGCGATAGGCCCCCCAGCTGGTGGGAAGGTAGAAGAAGGCGTCACGCATCGTCGCCGCCAGCCAGACGACAAGGTAATCTCGGCGAGCGACGTGGCCCATTTCATGGGCGAGGACCGCCTCAAGCTCTCGCGCGTCCAGGTGCTCGATCATCCAGCTGGAGAGCAGGATGGTGGGCCGCAAGATCCCGTGCGTCAGCGCCAGGGGCCGATGGGAGACACACTGCCGGAGTACTGGAGAGGCTACACCCCGTTCCTGAGCGAGACGGGCTGCCAGGCTCTGCAGCCGGGCATCGGCGGGGAGGCCCCGCCGGGCCA
>JBOGSD010000128.1:0-3074 GCA_050695215.1 bacterium | reverse complement strand
GAGGACCTGCGCGTCCTCTCCGAGGTCTTCCAGTTCCACCCGCTGGCGATTGAGGACTCGCAGAAGACGGGCCAGCGCCCCAAGATCGAGTCATTCGACGGGTTCCTGTTCCTGACCGTCCACGCCGCACGGTACGACCGCGCCGGCCGGGTGGCTCTGGACGAGATCGACATTTTCTTCACCAGCCGCGCCGTCGTCACCGTGCGCGCCGCGGGGCTGGCGGCGGCGGACGAGGCCCGCATGCGGCTGGCCAAGGCCCCGGGCCGGTTCCGTGCCTCCCCTGACTTCGTGCTGTATACCATCCTCGACGCCGCCGTCGACACCTACTTCCCGGTGCTGGATCGCATCGATGACCACATCGAGCGGCTGGAAGATCACATCTTCAAGCGCCCCACGACTCGCACGTTGAACAGCCTCTTCCGGACGAAGCGCGCTCTCCTGGAGACCCGGAGGCACGTCGTGCCGCTGCGAGACACCTTGAACCTGTTGATGCGCCGCGAGGCCGGCCTGGTGACGGAGCAGATCATCGTTTATCTCCGGGACATCTACGACCACGTGCTGCGCATCACCGATCAGATCGATACCCACCGGGACCTGCTCACCGGGACGCTGGAGATCTACCTCAGCCTGGTCAGCAACCGCCTCAACGAGGTGATGAGGGTCCTTACCGTGATCACGGCGATCGTCGGTCCCCTGGCGGTGATCACCGGGATCTACGGCATGAACTTCACCCGACCCTACCCGCTCTTCGACTGGCCCTACGGCTTCGCCACCGTCATTGGAGTGATGGCGGCCATCGTCGTCGTCATGCTCATCCTCTTCCGCCGGCGCGGGTACCTCTAGCCGGCCTCGCCGTGCCGGATTACCCCACCTTCGGCTTCGTCTCCCCCGGAAGCATGGGGCTGCTCACCGATCTCTATGAGCTGACGATGGCCGACAGTTATCTGCGCCAGGCCATGAACGAGCCGGCCACCTTCGACGTCTTCGTCCGCGACCTGCCACCGGAACGCACCTTCCTGGTCAGCGCGGGGCTGGAATCGGTGCTGCATTACCTGGAGCACATCCGCTTTGAGGAGGAGGGCCTGGCCTATCTCCGGTCGTTGGGGCGGTTCAGCGCCGCGTTCCTCGACTACCTGCGCGGTTTCCGGTTCAGCGGGTCCGTCCGCGCCATCCCCGAAGGGGAACTCTTCTTCCCGCCCGAGCCGCTCCTGGAGGTGACGGCGCCGCGCATCGAGGCGCAGATCGTCGAGACCTTCCTGCTCAACACGCTGAACTTCCAGGTGATGATCGCCACGAAAGCCGCCCGCACAACCATCGCCGCGGCCGGGCGCAGCGTGATCGACTTCTCTGCGCGCCGCGACCACGGCGCCGACGCCGCCGTGAAGGTGGCCCGCGCCTCCTATATCGGCGGCTGCGTGGGGACCTCCTGCGTGCTGGCGGGGCAGCTGTACGGCATCCCCGTGTTCGGGACGATGGCGCACTCCTATGTCATGTCCTTTCCCGACGAGCTGTCGGCCTTCCGCGCCTTCGCCCAGGATTTCCCCGACAACTGCGTCCTGCTGATCGACACGTACGACACCCTCCAGGGGGCGCGCCACGCGGTCGCCGTGGCGCAGGAGATGGGGGGGCGGGGCGAGCGGCTGGCGGGGGTGCGCCTCGACAGCGGGGATCTGGCCGGCGACAGCCGCCGGGTGCGCCGGATGCTGGACGAGGCCGGCCTGGCGGGGACGCAGATCGTCCTCAGCGGCGGTCTGAACGAACTGGCCATCGCCGACCTGATTCGCGAGGGAGCGGCCGCGGACGCCTTCGGCGTGGGGACCGAGCTGGGCACCTCGGCGGACGCACCATTCGTGGAGGGCGTCTACAAGCTCGTGGAGGACGCGGAGGGGTATCGGATCAAACTGTCGACCGGCAAGGCGACCCTGCCGGGGCGGAAGCAGGTCTGGCGCGCCGCGGACGATGGGGGGGCGCCGGTCGAAGATGTGGTCGCGCTTGCCGACGAGCCCGGCCCGCGTGGCGCCGCGCCGCTGCTGGCCGAGGTGATGACCGGCGGACGCGTGATCAGGACCGATCGCCTCGCCGACATGCAGGCCCGCTGCCGGGAGCGCCTGGACCGCCTTCCCCCACCTCTGCGCGCGCTGCGCGGCGGGTCGCCGCTGCCGGTCCGCCTGAGCGCCGCCATGGAGGCGCTGCGCTCCCGCATGTACCAGCAGGCCGTCGAGACGGAGCGGGCGCGATGAGGCGCCGGCGCGTCCCGGGGCCGCTCTTCGCCGCGGTCGCGGCCACGGCCATCACCGCCGCCCTGGCCGGCGTCGCCGTGCCCCAGCCGCCGCTCGCGGCGCAGGGGCCCATTTCGGTCGTCCTAGACGGGGCGCCGCTGCTGCTGGACGTCCCGCCCATTCAGATCGAGGGCCGCATCCTCGTGCCCCTCCGCGGCATCTTCGAGCGCCTGGGCGCCAAAGTCATCTTCGACGCCGACACGCAGACGGTGACCGCCACGCGTGAGTCCGTGACCATTCTCCTGCGCCTGGGCAGCCGGGAGGCGCGGGTCGGCGACCGCATCGTTACCCTGGACGTCCCCCCGCTGGCCCTGCGCGGGCGGACCTTCGTGCCGCTGCGGTTCGTCAGCGAGGCGCTCGGCGCGCGCGTGGATTGGGACGAGCGGGCGCGCACCGTCCTCATCTACTCGGTCGCCCCGCGCCCCTCGCCGACGCCGGCCGCCCTGACGATCGAGGGGACGCTGCTGCGGGTGGAGGCCGATCTCGGGCGCCTCCACGTGCTGCAGGGCACGCTCCTGCACGTCCTGACCGTCACGGCCGAGACCGCCATCCTTCGCCGGGAGATGGCCACCGGCGCGGGAGGGTCGGTTAACATCCGTGAACTGCGCCCCGGGGACCACGTGATCGTCGCCGCCAACGCCAGAGCCGAGGCCGTCTCCGTGCGTGCGGTCTACCGGCTCATCCGCGGGACGGTGGCCCAGCTCACGCTGCGGTCCATCACCCTAGCCGACGGCGCGTCCTACCCGCTTCACCTCGAAGTAGTCATCTCGGGTCGCGTGTTGAGCCGCGATGAGG
>JBOGSD010000127.1:0-31882 GCA_050695215.1 bacterium | reverse complement strand
GGGCATCTGCCCTGGTCCGCCGCGCATAGTCCCCGGCGGCGGCGCGCCGAATGGCGCCCCCCCGAAGCCGTCGCCGGCCAAGGAGACCCACTGTTGCCCGCAACCTCTGCCGCTCCCCTGAAGCGGGTTTTCCACCAGGCGTTCACATGAATGAGGAGGTGAAGAGAATGAGACGTGCCCTTCCCCTTGCGGTCGCGGCGCTCCTGGTCCTGGCTGCCTTCGCCGCAGGCTATGTCTACCGATCGTCCGGGGTGTTCCCCGCCGGGCAGAGTGATGGCAAGGCGCTCGCGCAGTCGCCCTCCCCGCCGCCGCCCTCACCCCCGTCTTCCCCCAGCACTGCGAGGGGGGGGCAGCGGGACAGAGGGGACCGGGGGATTGTCACTGGGACGATCGAGCGCGTGCAGGGCCGCGTGCTGGTGGTCAAGGTGACCTCCGCCAGAGGCGTGAAGACGGATCGGGGCGGCACCCTGAGTGCGGAAGTGGGGCCGGATGTCTCCGTGCTGCGTGAGATTGCGCTCTCGGAGCTCAAAAAAGGCAACTCCGTCACACTGCGGGGGGGTATGGAAGGGGATATATTCATCGTGCGGCAGGTGATCGTCGAGCTGCGATGAGCAAGCCCCTGATCCTTCACTGCGTGGACGGCCTGGGGATCGGCGGGGCCGAGAAGGAGCTGCTCCTCCTCCTGCGGCACTCGCCTCCCCAGATGTTCGACCACGTGGTCTGCCATGTCGGACCCCAGGACATCTTGGCCTCCGAGGTCCGCGCGCTGGGCATCCCCGTCTACGACCTGTCGGGGGGGCGGCGCCATTCCCTGCGGGCACTCCTGCGCCTGCTCCGTCTGACCCGCCGCCTCCGCCCGGCGCTGATCCACGCCGACCATAGATACGGCAAACTCTACGCCAGGATGGTCAGCCGAGGGCTGGGGATTCCCCTGCTGGCCACGATGGGATTGACGCGGCCCGATGCGGTCCAGGCCCGCCTGGTCCCGCGGACGCGCGCCTGGCGGATCCTCTTCTTCGCCGAGCGGATAGGCGCGCGGTTCGGCACCGACCACACTATGGCGATCAGCCAGGTGATCAAGGATGAGCTGGTGCGCGCCGGGATTCCCCCCGGCCGCATCTCCGTGGTGTACCGCGGGCTGAACCTGGACGAATTTCCCCTCCAGCCCGTACAAGCGCTGGCCGCGCTGCGGGGCACGCTCCTGGCGCCCCAGGACGGGCCGATTCTCCTGAACGTGGCCCGCCTGATTCCGCGGAAAGGGCAGGAGACGATCATCCGGGCCATGCCCCTCATCCGGCGCCGTCACCCCCGCGCCACGCTGCTGCTGGTCGGCGACGGCCCCAGCCGCGTCCACTACGAGGCCCTCGCCGCCGCGGAGGGCGTCAGCGATGCCGTGCGCTTCCTGGGAACCCGCCGGGACGTCCCGCAGCTGCTCCGGCTGGCCGATGTCTTCGTCTTCCCCTCCCTGCAGGAAGGCACGGGGGTGGCCCTGCTGGAGGCCATGGCCGCGGCACGGCCGTGCGTCGTCTCGGACCTGCCCATCTTCCGAGAAGTCCTCGCCGCGGACGGGGCCGGGCGGTTTGTGCCCACGGAGCGCCCCGATCTCTTCGCGGAAGCGCTGCTGGCGGTGCTGGAGGATCCCGCAGGAGCGGCGCTGATGGGGCGGCGGGCGCGGGAGGTGATGGAGGCGCGATTCGACATCCGGCGCAACGCCACTGACTTCGCCCGGTTGTGTCACCGCGTCATCGCGGCGTCGCACCCCCGCCGCTCGATGGAGGCAGGGCCTCCAGCCGAGGGCGGGGGCGGCGCCAGCCAGACGATGAGGGTGTGACCATGAAGGCGATCATTCTGGCGGGGGGATTCGGGTCTCGTCTGTCCGAGGAGACCGTCCTTCGCCCCAAGCCGATGGTGGAGATCGGCGGGAAGCCCATCCTCTGGCACATCATGAACGTCTATGCGGCCAACGGGGTGAGCGAGTTCATCGTCGCCCTGGGCTATCGCGCGGAGGTGATCAAGCAGTACTTCCTCAATTTCTACGCTCTCAACAACGACATCTCCATCGACATCTCCTCCGGAGAGACTGTCGTGCACGACGGCAACCAGCCGAACTGGAAGATTCACCTGGTCGACACCGGTCTCTTCACCCAGACCGGAGGACGGCTCAAGCGCCTCCGCCACTGGGTCCGCGAGGACGAGACCTTCATGTTCACCTACGGCGATGGGGTGGCCGACCTGGACATGGCGCGCCAACTCGTCTTCCACAAGGCGCACGGCCGCCTGGCCACCGTGACGACCGTCCGCAACCCGGCCCGTTTCGGCAGGATTTCCTTCGACGGCGACCAGATCGTGGAGTTCTTCGAGAAGCCCGAGGCCGGCGGAGGGTGGATCAACGGAGGCTTCTTCATCCTGGAGAGCAAAGCGCTCGACTACATCGAGGGAGACGATACCGTCTTTGAGCGCGACACGGTGACGCGGCTGGCCCAGGACGGGCAGCTGATGGGTTACCGGCACCCAGGCTTCTGGTCCTGCATGGACACGCTGAAAGAGAAGAACCTCCTCGAGGAGCTCTGGACGTCGGGAGCCGCCCCGTGGAAAATCTGGTAGGGCCGCTCCCGTGAGGGTTCTCCTCACCGGCGCGCGGGGATACCTCGGGGTCCCCCTCGCCGCGCTGCTGGCGGAGCGCGGCTACGCCGTCACCGGGCTGGATACCGGCTTCTTTGCGGAGGGCCGCCTCTTTCCCGAGCGGGACGCGCCGCCGCGCGCCGTGGTCAAGGACATCCGGCAGGTGACCGCCGAGGACCTCGACGGGTTCGACGCGGTCGTCCACCTGGCGGAGCTCTCCAACGACCCTCTGGGCCAGCTCAACCCCGACCTCACCTACGACCTCAACTATCGAGGCACCGTCCGGTTGGCCCGACTGAGCAAAGACGCCGGCATTCCCCGGTTCGTCTACTCCTCCTCCTGCAGTGTCTACGGGGCGGGCGCGGACGACATCAAGACCGAAACCTCCGCGACCAACCCCCAGACGCCCTACGCCCACTGCAAGGTGCTGGTGGAACAGGCCCTGGCCGCCCTGGCCGACGAGGGCTTCTCGCCCACCGTGCTACGCAACGCCACCGCCTACGGCCCCTCGCCGAGCATGCGGTTCGACCTGGTCTTGAACAACCTGGCCGGGCTGGCCTGGACGCTGGGGGAGATCCGCATGACTTCGGACGGCACGCCCTGGCGCCCGCTCGTCCACGTATCGGATCTGTGCCAGGCCGTCCTCTCCTGTCTGGAGGCGCCGCGGGAGGCAATCCACAATGAGGTATTCAACGTCGGAGACGGCGCGCAGAACTACCGCGTCAGGGAGATCGCCGAGATCGTTTCAGCGGTCTTCCCGGGGTGCCGCCTGACGACGGGGTCCCTCGGGGGGGACGCCCGCAGCTACCGGGTCTCCTTTGACAAGATCCATACGCGCTTGCCAGGGTTTCGGTGCTCCCGGGACGCGCGGGCCGGTGCCGAGGAACTCCTTCACCTCTTCGAGCGCATCGCGCTGACCCGCGAGACGTTCGAGTTCCGCGCCTACACGCGGGTGCGCCAGCTTGAACACCTGCTGGCGAGCGGCCAGATCGACGACCGGTTCTTTTGGCGGCAGAAGGTTGCCCTCGACGCTGCCCCCTCATGAGCGGTCCCAACGGGGAGTCCCCGGCGGGCCCCCGGTCGTGCCGGTTCTGCGGCGCCGCCCTGGGGGAGCCGTTCCTCGACCTGGGGAGACAGCCGCTGGCAAACGCCTACCTGACCGCGGCGGATCTGGAGCGGGTCGAGCCGTTCTATCCCCTGCGCGCGTCCGTCTGCGAACGATGTGCGCTGGTGCAGGTGGATGAGGTCGTCCCTGCGGAGGCGCTCTTCGCGGACTACGCCTACTTCTCGTCCTACTCGGACTCATGGCTCCGGCACAGCCAGGCCTACGCGGAGATGATCATCCCCCGGCTGGGGCTGAACGAGCGGAGCCGCGTGCTGGAGGTGGGGAGCAACGACGGGTATCTCTTGCAGTACTTCGTCCGCCGGGGGGTGCCGGTGCTGGGGATCGAGCCCGCGGCCAACGTGGCCGCCGCCGCGGCGGCGCGCCAGGTCGATACGCGCGTGGCGTTCTTTGGCGAAGAGACGGCGCGGCAGCTCGCGCGGGAGGGGACCCAGGCCGATCTGCTCATCGGGAACAACGTCCTGGCGCAGGTCCCCGATCTCAACGGCTTCGTCAGGGGCATGAAGATCGTGCTCAGGCCGCTCGGGGTGATCACCTTGGAAGTCCCCCATCTCCTGCGGCTCATCGCGGAGAATCAGTTTGACACCATCTACCACGAGCACTTCTCCTATTTCTCCCTCACGACGCTGGAGGCGATTCTGAACGCCCACGGCCTGGCGGTGTTCGATGTCGAAGAGCTGGACACGCACGGCGGATCTCTCCGCATCTACGCCTCCCACGCCGGCGCGAGGCCGCCCGCCGGGGGGGCGCGGGTGGCGGCCCTCCGCGCACGGGAGCAGGGCGCGGGCCTGCACCGTCTGGATGGGTACCTGGCATTTGGCCGCGGGGTACAGCAGAGCAAGGCGAGGATCGTGGAATTCGTCAGATCCGCCCGGAGGGACGGCCGGCGCATCGCCGGGTACGGCGCCCCGGCGAAGGGCAATACCCTATTGAACTTCTGCGGCCTCGGTGCGGAGGAGATCGAGTATACGGTGGACCGCAGCCCGCACAAGCAGGGGCTCTTCCTGCCCGGGACCCACATCCCGATCTACCCCCCCGGGAAAGTGGACGAGACCAGGCCGGACTACCTGCTCATCCTGCCCTGGAACCTGCGGGCCGAGATCATCGAGCAGATGGCGCGGATCCGGCAGTGGGGCGGCCGCTTCGTCCTCCCGATCCCAGAGGTCGCGGTCGTGCCATGATCTTCACCGAGACGGCGCTGCGCGGAGCCGCCATCGTCGAGCCGGAGCCGCTGGGAGACGAGCGCGGTTTCTTCGCCCGGACGTGGAGCCAGGCGCAGTTCGAGGGGCGGGGCCTCAATGCCCGGGTCGTCGAGTGCAGCATTTCGTTCAGCCGGAGGCGGGGGACGCTGCGGGGGCTGCACTACCAGGCGGAGCCTTTCGCGGAGACGAAACTGGTGCGGTGCACGATGGGCGCAGTCTACGATGTGATCGTCGACCTCCGCCGGGAGTCGCCGACGTTCGCCCGGTGGGTCGGGGTAGAGCTCAGCGCGGAGAACCGCCGCCTGCTCTACGTGCCCGAGGGGTTCGCCCACGGGTTCCTGACGCTGACGGACGACTGCGAGGTCTGCTACCAGATCTCGCAGCACCACGTTCCTGAGGCCGCGCGGGGGGTCCGCTGGGACGACCCCGCCTTCGGGATCGTCTGGCCGTCCGCTCCCACGCTCATCTCGGAGCGGGACCGGCGGTTTCCGGACTTTGCGGCGGCGGCCCGCCGATGAGCCTGCCGTCGTTTCTGGAGACCGTGCCGGCACCGGGGCTCGGTGAGGACATCTACCGGCTGATCGCCGATCTCTATCCCCTCTGTCGCAGCATTACCGGCCACGGCGTCCGGCAGAGCCTCGCGATCCTGCAGCGGCACATCCCGCTGGACCTGCACGAGGTCCCCACGGGCACGCCGGTCTTCGACTGGGTCGTCCCGAAGGAATGGAACATCAGCGACGCCTACGTCATGAACGCAGCGGGGGAGCGGGTCATCGACTTCCGATCCTCCAACCTCCACGTGCTCGGCTACAGCGTGCCGGTGGCGACCCGCATGACATTGGAGGAATTGAAACCCCATCTCTTCACTCTTCCGGACCGACCGGATTGGATCCCGTATCGGACCTCCTACTACGTGGAGAACTGGGGGTTCTGCCTCAGTCACAACCGGCTGCTGGCCCTGAGAGAGGGAGAGTATGAGGTGCGCATCGACTCCTCGCTGACCGATGGGCACCTGACGTATGGGGAGTACGTCCTGGAGGGCGACAGCGCAGATGAGGTGCTGATCTCCGCGCACATCTGCCACCCCTCCCTCTGCAACGACAATCTGTCGGGGGTGGCGCTGGCGGCCTTCCTCGCGAAGGCGCTGTCGGAGCGGTCCCGTCGCTTCACCTACCGGTTCCTGTTCGTCCCCGGGACGATCGGTTCCCTCACCTGGCTCTCCCTCAACCGGGATCGGGTCTCGCGGATCAGGCATGGCCTGGTGGCGGCCTGCGTGGGGGACGGAGGGAGGTTCACGTACAAGCGGAGCCGCCGCGGCGACGCGGAGGTGGACCGGGCCGTGGCCAGCGTGCTGCGCGGCACCGGCCGGGACTATGACATCCTGGACTTCTCCCCATACGGCTACGACGAACGGCAGTACTGCTCGCCAGGGTTCAACCTGCCCGTGGGGGTGCTCTCGCGGACCCCGCACGGCCGCTTTCCCGAGTACCACACTTCAGCGGATGACCTGGACTTCGTCCGCCCCGCGCATCTCGCCGAGTCTTTCGCGGTCTACCTGTCGGTCCTGAACCTCCTGGAAGGCGACCGGCGGTACCTGAACACCCATCCGTACGGAGAGCCGCAGCTGGGCAGGCGGGGCCTCTACCGGGCGATCGGCGGTCAGGCCGACGCCCCGGCGGCTGAGCTGGCGATGCTCTGGGTGCTCAACCTCTCCGACGGCGGCCATTCGCTGCTGGACATCTCCGACCGCTCGCAGCTGCCCTTTGAGCTGATTCGCCGGGCCGCCGTCACGCTCGCGGAGCACGGTCTGCTGGAGGTTGTCGCCGCATGAGCGCGCACGTGGCGGGGTCGAGGGTCCTGGTGACCGGCGCCGGCGGATTCATCGGCACCCATCTCTGCGCCCGGCTCGGGGAGCAGGGCCGCGAGGTCCACGCCGTCTCGCGGCAGGAGAGGGAGCCGCAGGCGCTAAAGGAGAAGGGGCCGCAGGATGGGACCGTGCAGTGGCGGCGGGCGGACCTCACCGACGCTGCCGCGGTCCGGAGCACCCTCGCCGCGATCAAACCGGACCTGATCGTCCATCTGGCCAGCCATGTGGCGGGGTCCCGGGGTCTGGATCTGATCCTTCCGACCTTTCGCGCCAACCTGCTCACCACGGTGAACCTCCTGACGGCTGCGGCGGAGGTCGGCTGCGGCCGCATCCTCCTGGCCGGGTCGATGGAAGAGCCCGGGGGCGATGATCCGGAGGCGGTGCCCGCCTCTCCCTACGCCGCGGCGAAGTGGGCCGCCCGCGGCTATGCCAGGATGTTCCACTCCCTCTATCAGCTGCCCGTCGTGCTGCTGCGCATCTTTATGGTCTACGGCCCCGGTCAGCGGGACACGACGAAGCTGGTCCCCCACGTCATCCTGTCACTCCTGCGCGGCGAAGGGCCGCGCCTGGGTAGCGGCCGCCGGGAGGTAGATTGGATCTACGTCGACGATGTCATCGACGCGCTGCTCGCGGCCACTCGCGCCCCGGGGATCGAGGGCCGCACGATCGACATCGGGTCGGGGAGGCTGCGCTCGATCCGCGCCGTCGTCGAGGAACTGGTCCGGCTCACCGGGGCGAGCGTCGAGCCGCTCTTTGGCGCGATCCCCGACCGGCCGCGCGAGCCGGAGCGAATCGCCGACGCCGCGGGGACGGCGGCGGTCCTAGGATGGACCTCGGCGACCAGCCTCGAGGAGGGGCTGGAGCGCACCGTGGCCTGGTACCGTGCGCACCTGCCGGAGGCGGCCGCCCTGCCGGGCGGCCGAGTCTTGCGGCGCTGATCGTTGCCGTGGAATTCTCCCTCGTCAAGAGGACTCGATCCGTGCGGCGCCGGCTGCGGCGGCTGCTTGTGCCTGCTTCGAAGGTGCGGCGGAAGGAAGAGCCGCTCTTTGAGTTTGCCATCGGCATCTACGCGGGCCGTTCGCCGTTCGAGCTTGCCCCTCACCCCATGGTCTCCAGTCCGGTGATCACCCAGGAGGCGGTGACCGACGAGAGGGCGGACCTGGTCGCCGACCCCTTCATGGTGCGCGCGGAGGGACGATGGCACATGTTCTTTGAGGTCGTCAACCGGCAGACGTGGAAAGGCAAGGTCGGTCTCGCCCAGAGCGACGACGGCCTCTCCTGGACCTACCGAGGGATCGTGCTCGCGGAGCCATTCCACCTCTCCTATCCCTATGTGTTCGAGTGGCGGGACGAGTTCTACATGATCCCGGAGAGCTACAAGGCGGGCGCGGTCCGACTGTACCGGGCCGTCGATTTCCCCACACGGTGGAGCTGCGTGAGGACCCTCCTCCAAGGTAGCCACCTGCGTGACGCCTCGATCCTCCGCCACGACGGGCGGTGGTGGCTCTTCGCCGAAACGAGTCCCCGGCGCACGTTCGATACGCTGCGCCTCTACCACGCTCAGGAGTTGACCGGTCCCTGGAGGGAGCACCCGCGCAGCCCGATCGTGCGAGAGAATCCGCGGGCGGCCCGTCCCGCCGGCAGACTCCTTCCCCTCGGAGGGACGATCCTGCGTTTTGCGCAGGACTGTGTCCCACACTACGGCACCCGGGTGCGGGCCTTCGAGATCACCGAGCTGACTCCGCGCCACTACCGTGAGCGGCCGGCATCTGAACGTCCCGTGCTCGGACCCGGCCCCTCCGGCTGGAACGCAGACGGGATGCACCACCTCGATCTGCATCCGGACGGGCAGGGCGGGTGGATCGCCTGTGTAGACGGGTGGTCCTGGGTTGGCTAGCGGCGCGCGCTCGTTCTTGGCCCGCGCGTTGAGGGCCCGCCTGTCAACCCGGTCGCGAGTGGCCTCTCTGCGGCCCCAGGGGCGTGCGCGGGGGGAAGTGCTCCTCTCCTTCTTCAACCAACCGTTCCTGCTCCGGAGAGGCCAGCCGGTCCCCATCACCCACCAGCACCACTGGGAGTCCCTACTGATGGGGCGAATGTTCCTCGAGCTCGGCTACGCGGTCGATGTGATCCACTACGCTAACCAGGCATTCGTCCCCCGGAAGCCGTACGCGATTGTCGTGGACGCCCGCAGAAACATGGAACGATTCGCTGCGGCCCTTCCAGGGAGTACGAAGATCATGCACATCGACACCGCCCACATCCTCTTTCACAATGCCGCCGAGGCGGCCCGCCTGCTGGCGCTGCAGCAGCGCAGGGGGGTGACGCTGCGCCCCCGGCGCTGGGAGATGCCGACGCTGGCCATCGAAGCGGCCGATTGCGCCACGATCTATGGCAACGCCCAGACGATGGCCACCTATGCCTACGCCGGGAAGCCCCTCTACCCGGTGCCCACGATCTCCCCCCTCACCTACCCGTGGCCGGAGGAGAAGTCGTACGAGGCCGCGCGGCGGCGGTATCTCTTCCTCAGCAGCGGCGGCATGGTGCACAAGGGGCTGGACCTGGTCCTCGAGGCCTTCGCGGCGATGCCGGAGTACCACCTCACCGTCTGCGCCCCGGTTGGCGCGGAGGGGGACTTCGAGCGTGCCTACCGTCGAGAGCTGTACGAGTCGCCCAATATCCAAACGCTCGGCTGGGTGGACGTCGGCAGCGACGACTTCGTCGCGCTGACCTCCCGCTGCGTGGGCCTGATCTACCCCTCCTGCTCGGAAGGGCAGGCGGGCGCGGTCGTGACCTGCATGCACGCGGGATTGATTCCGGTCATGAGCGCCGCCTCCGGCGTGACCCCGTCCGACTTCGGTGTCCTGCTCCCCACCTGCACCGTCCAAGGGATCCGCGAGACCGTAGCGGCGCTGTCGGCACTGCCGGCGGGAGAGCTCCAGGCGCGCAGCCGCCTGGCCTGGGAGGCGGCCCGCCGGGAGCACACCCGGGAGGCATTTGCGCGGGCCTTCCGCGCCGCGCTGCTCGTGATCACCGGCGAGCCCGCCCCGACGGAAGAGCCGGCCCTCCGCGTGGCCCTGCGGGTTTAGAGACACATCGTGTCGAAGCTGACGTTGCGCCGCATCCTGGGCGCGGTGGGACGCCGCGCCGGCCTGGAGATCAGCCAGGGATCGGACCCCCGTGTCATCTCCCTTCTGCCGGACGGGCGTCCTCGAGAGTGGGTGCTCCTCTCATACACCATCAACCCGTTCATCCGGCGAGGGCGCCCGCTGGATCTCCGGCACACCGCCGACTGGGAGTGCAGCCAGATCGCCCGCACCTTCCTCGACCTGGGGTATGGGGTGGATGTGATCAACTACAACAATCGCCGCTTCGTGCCCAAGAAGCCCTACGCCGTCGCGGTCGACGAGCTGACCAACCTGGAGCGGCTCGCGCCGCTGCTCCCGCCGGACTGCGTGAAGCTTTTCCACGCCGTCTTCGCCCACTGGCTCTTCCACAACAGGGCGTCCTACGAGCGCTATGCTGCGCTGCACGAGCGCCGGGGCATTCTGCTTAAGCCGCAGAGGCTCCTGGCGCCCAATCTGGGGATCGAGGCGGCGGACGGGGCCACCGTGAAGGGGACGACCGTCACGATGGAGACGTACGCACACGCCGGGCGGCCCATGCACCAGATCGACGGCTCCTCCACCGTGCTCCTCCCCTGGCCGGAGGGGAAGGACTTCGAGGCCTCCCGCCGCCAGTTCATCTGGCTGGGCAGCCGAGGGCTGGTGCACAAGGGTCTCGATCTCGTGCTGGAGGCGTTCGCGGGCATGCCCGACTACGCGCTGACCGTGTGCGGCCCAGTGCGGGCGGAGTCCGACTTTGAGAGCGCGTTCGCCGACGAGCTATACCGGCGGCCCAATATCCGCACGGTGGGATGGGTGGACCTGGCCGGCCCGCAGTTCCGCGAGATCGCCGCGCGCAGTCTGGGGATCGTCTACCCGTCCTGCGCGGAGGCATGCGCCGGCAGCGTGATCAACACCATGCACGCGGGCCTGATCCCGGTGGTGAGCCGTGAGTCCGGCGTCGACGTGCACGACGAGTTGGGCATGGTACTGAGCGACTGTTCGGTGGAAGACATCCGGGACCGGGTTCGGGCGCTGTCGGACCTGCCGGTCGCCGACCTGCAATCAATGGCCCGCCGCGCCTGGGAGCTCGCGCGCACACGGCACACGCGAGAGCGCTTCGCGCAGAGCTATCGCGAGGCCGTCGCCGTGTTTCTCAGGCCCGTGCGACCGAATCGCGTCGTTCGGGAACAGGTCAGCTCGGCAGTGCAGAGGCCATGCTGACGTCGGCGGGAGTGACGTCGGCGCCTGTGCGGCGCATCGAGGCAACGAAAGCGTGGGCCTCGCTGGACCTGCGAGAGCTGTGGGAATACCGCGAGCTTCTCTACTTCTTCATCTGGCGCGACGTCAAGGTCCGCTACAAACAGACGGCGCTGGGCGCGGCCTGGGCGGTGATCCAGCCGCTGCTGACGATGGTCGTGTTTACCCTCTTCTTCGGACGGCTGGCGCGCCTCCCCTCAGACGGGCTCCCCTATCCCATCTTCAGCTATGCGGCACTGGTCCCGTGGGCCTTCTTTGCCGGGGCGGTGCATCAGGCATCGGCGAGCGTCGTGGCCAACTCCGGACTTATCCGAAAGGTCTATTTCCCGCGCCTCTTCGTGCCGGCGGCGGCCGTCTTCAGCGGCCTGATCGACTTCGGCATCGCCTTCCTGGTCCTGCTGGGGATGATGGCGTATTTTGGCATCGTCCCTTCCTCCGCTGTCCTGTGGCTTCCCCTGCTCGTGGGGCTGGTGGTGGTCACCGCGCTGGGCGTGGGGTTGTGGCTGGCGGCCCTGAACGTCCAGTTCCGCGACGTCCGCTACGTCGTGCCCTTCCTGATCCAGCTCTGGCTTCTCGCCACGCCGATCGCCTATCCGAGCAGCCTGGTCCCGGAGCGCTACCGCGGCCTCTACGGGCTCAACCCCATCGCCGGCGTCGTGGAAGGGTTTCGCTGGGCGCTGCTGCGCACGGACACCGCTCCCGGCGCGATGATCGCGGTCTCGGCCGCGGTGGCCCTTGCCCTCTGCGTGGGAGGAGTGATGTACTTCCGCCACGCCGAGAAGACGATGGCCGACCTCGTCTGAGGGGCGGAGCACGAGAAGACGGGATGTCTGACATCGCGCTCGTCGCAGCAGGATTGGGGAAGCGGTACCAGATCGGCCTCCGGCGGACGAGATACCGAACGCTGCGGGAGACGCTGCAGAACGTCGTCCTCGCGCCGTGGCGCGGACGAAGAAGTGACAGGCGCCGCGGCAACCCGAGTGGGATCCCGCAGGAGACGATCTGGGCGCTTGCAGACCTCACCTTCGAGGTCCGCCATGGTGAGGCCGTCGGCATCATCGGGAGGAACGGGGCGGGCAAGAGCACACTCCTGAAGATTCTCTCCAGGATCACGGAACCGACGACCGGCCGCGCGGAGGTCCACGGCCGTGTCGGCTCCTTACTCGAAGTGGGCACGGGATTTCACGCCGAGCTGACGGGACAGGAGAACATCTTCCTCAACGGCGCCATTCTGGGGATGAAGCGGCGGGAGGTGGTCCGGAAGTTCGACGAGATCGTCGCCTTCGCCGAGGTGGGCCGGTTTATCGATACTCCGGTGAAACACTACTCCAGTGGGATGTACCTGCGTCTGGCCTTCGCGGTGGCGGCGCACCTGGACCCCGAGATCCTGCTCGTCGACGAAGTCCTCGCCGTGGGAGACGCGAACTTCCAGAAGAAGTGCCTGCGGAAGATGGAAGACGTCACGGGACGCGGTCGGACGATCCTCTTCGTCTCCCACAACATGCCCGCCATCACCCGGCTCTGCGACCGGGCCATCCTTCTGGACGGGGGACGGGTGGTCTTTGACGGCCCCTCGTCCGAGGCCGTCAGGATCTACCTGAGCGGGAACGGCGGTACGCCCGCGGCCCGGACCTGGCCGGCCGCAGCGGCGCCGGGGAAGGAGATCGCCCGCCTGCGAGCGGTCAGGGTGAAGACAGAGGCGGGCCCGGTCATGGGGAGCGTGGACATCCGGCGGCCGGTCCGGGTCGAAATGGAGTTCGACGTGCTTAAGCCAGGGTACGTGATGATGCCCCATTTCCACTTCAACAACGAAGAAGGGATCAGGGCGTTCTCGAGTTATGATGTCGATCCCGAGTGGCAGGGCCGGCCGCGTCCGGCGGGGCGGTACGTCAGCGTGGTCGAGATCCCCGGCAATTTCCTGGGCGAGGGCATGATGTTCGTCAACGCGGGCTTGCGGGTGATTACGCCGAACATCGTGGAGTTCTTCGAGGTCGACGCCGTGGCGTTCCAGGTGGTGGACTCCCGAGACGGAGACTCGGCGCGCGGGCTTTTCGCCGGCACCATGCTCGGTGTCGTCAGGCCGAAACTGTCCTGGACGACGGCCTTTGCCCCCGTGGACAACGCACACCCGGTGTGAGAGTCGCGACGCTGACCCGGCGGCTGATGAGTGCCCGCTCCGGCCTGGCCTACGCCCGGGCGCTGCTGGCGGAGCACGTCACAGCGGAGTCCGCCATGGCGGCCGTGCGCGCGCGAATGGCGTCGCGGGAGCAGAAGTTTCTGGAGATGCTGGAACGGACGGTCTTCGGCTTTCCCGACAGCCCCTACCGGCCCCTCCTCGAGGCGGCGGGCTACGACGTTCCGCAGGTGAGATCCCTCGTGGGACAGGTGGGCATCGAGGGGGCGCTGCGCGTCTTAGGCGCCGACGGCGTCTACATCTCCATCGAGGAGTTCAAAGGCCTTCGGGAAGCCCGGCGCGGCGGCCGGGTCTTCCGCTTCAGTGAGAAGCAGTTCCACAATCCGCTGATCCGCTCGGGTCTGCCCGCATCCTCGGGCGGCACCCGCAGCGGCGGCATCGCGACGACGATCTCGGTGGCCAACCATCGCATGGGCACCGAGCACCTGGCGCTTGCCCTGGCCGCCTATGGAGTGCAGGATGTTCCCGTCGTCGTCTGGCTCTCTTCGCCGGGCGCCAGCGTCTGGGGCGTCCTGGCTTTCGCGGCGATGTGGAACAGCCCGCCTCGCTGGTTCACGCAGCTGCCACCGCGCATCAAGGGGCGCGAGCACACCCACCCGTACTACCGGGCCTTCCGTGCCTGGGCCCGTCTGCGCGGATTGAGGCTGCCGGTGGTGGACCACGCGCCCCCCGGTGAGGAAGGGAAGGTTCTCCACTGGATTACGCAGGAGGCGCGGGGGCGCTGCCTGGTCTTCACGACCCCCAGCTCTTCGCTGCGGCTCGCCCTGGCCGCGCAGGCCTCGACGACGTCACTGCAGGGGGTGACCTTTCTGACCATCGGAGAGCCGCTGACGCCGGCAAAGCTGGAGGCCATCCGGCGGGTCGGCGCGCGGGCTTTCTCCTCGCTGGGGTTCACCGAGTTCGGCCGGGCCACCTACGGGTGCGCCTCCCCGGCCGGCCCCGACGACACGCATATCTGCCGGGATGCCGTTGCCGTGATCCAGCGCCGGCGGGCCGCCGACCATCTGGGCAGCGAAGTCGACGCGCTGCTGTTCACGACCCTCCAGCCGGATGCCCGCCGGATCCTGCTGAACATGGAGACCGGCGACTACGCAACGATGCACGAGCGCCAGTGCGGCTGCCTGCTCGACAGGCTGGGATGGACCGATCACCTGGAGTCCATCCGCAGCTTCGAGAAGCTCAACGCCGAGGGGCGGCTCTTCTTCGGCTCGCACCTGATCACGCTCGTCGAGGAGATCCTTCCCGCCCACTTCGGCGGTGACCCGACCGATTACCAACTGGTCGAGGCAGAGGATGAGCAGGGCTTCACCCGCCTCAGCGTCCTCATCCACCCCCGGCTCGGCCCGCTCGACGAGGAGGAGGTGCTGGAGCGGGTGCAGCGTGCCCTCGCCCCCGCCGACGGCACCACCGCGGCGGTATGGAGCCAGCGCGGCACCATCCGGGTGCGCCGGTCCCCGCCGCTGATGACGGGCGCGGGAAAGCTGATGCCTCTCCACCACCTGGGGCCAGACGGGCAGCGAGCGTTTCCCAACTGAGATGGAGGCCGTCTCCGGCACCGCCCACCCAGTCGGCGGTCGTCGCACCGTGGCCGCCCGCCTCGGGAGCGCCGCGGGGAGGCGCGCGGCCGTGGACGTGCTGGCTGTCGTACTGCTGGCGGCGGCAGCCTTTTCAGGCTCCCTATATGGCGCCGGGCGGATCCATCCCATCATCCTCCACCCCGAGGGGGCCAACATCTGGTTTGAAGCGGATCCCCGGATCATCTTCGGCAACATGACGGACCGGGGGAGCGACCACTTCCGGACGGGACGCCACCCTCTGTTCTCCTTGCTCACCTACCCCCTGGTCAAGGTCCTGAGCCTGGCGCTGGGATCGCCGGAGATGGGCAGTAGAATCTTCGTGGCCGGCGTGGCTGCCCTCTGGCTCGGCGCCTTGTTTGCGGTCCTCAGGGCGATGGGCTGCGCGCGGGGGGACGCGCTGCTCTTCGCGCTGCTCGCCGGCACGAGCGCAGGAGCGGTGTTCTGGCTCGTGCTGCCCGAGACGTTCGCTCTGGCGTCGGCGAGCCTCCTCGCTCCTCTCGGGATCGCGGCGTTGGCCTCGCGCCGGAGGGTTTCTCCGGTGTTCTACGTGGGGGCAAGCGCGATCAGCCTGTCCGTGACCGTCACAAACTGGATGGCCGGTCTGGCGGCCACGGTAGTTGCCGTGCCCTGGCGGCGGGCCCTTCGCCTCAGCATCTCCGCCCTCGCCCTCGTTGTCCTGCTCTGGGGAGTCCAGAAGGCCATCTTCCCCAGCGCGCAGTTCTTCTTCGGGGCGGGCGGGGAACGACGCTACCTTCTCCGTCCGGAAGCGGGCGGACCGGCGACCGCCCTCAAGTCGTTCCTGTTCCACACGATGGTGATGCCGGCCATCAGCGCGATCGAGCGCGGCGACCGGAGCCCGAGCCTGAGCACCCAATTCTCCTGGCCGGGGTCGGGAAGCCTTTGGGCGGCCGCGGCCGTCGTGTGCTGGTCGGCGCTCCTCGCCTTGGGCCTCTGGGGAATGGTCAGGACGACGGGTCACCGCCCGCTCCGGTTCACCCTGGCCGCGACGCTGGCGGGGCAGGCGCTCCTCCACGCTTTCTTCGGCCCGGAGACCTTTCTCTACGCCCTGAACCTTGTGCCGCTGCTCGTGCTGGTGGCCGCCTTTGCTACGCTGACGCCCGCCCGCCCCGCCGCGCTCCTGCTGGCCGGGGCCACCGTGGCACTGGGCGGGTTCAACAACGTGATGCGCTTCCAGGAGTCGGGGAACTTCGTCGGCGAGCAGGTCAGGCCCCGCTACCTCGTCCTGACGGCAATGCGAGAGCGGCCGGATGATCTCTGGCCCCGCAGCGCCGGCCACGTTATCCTGGCACAACCCGGCAGCGCCGAAGGAGAGAAAGCCTACCACGAGCCCGGGGGCAGCTTCAGCCCGGCGGCGGGCAGCTTCGGCCTCTCCATCTGGATCACCGATCTCAACGGGCATCCGGTCGCCACGAGCGACACCATTCCGGGGAACCTCCTGCGCCAGCGGCTGCTCTTCGCGCACCCGGCGGGCATTCCGGCGATCCAGACCACGTCGCCCTTCTACCAGGTGCGGTGGTCCCACGCGGGGCGAGGGCGGTGGAGTCTCGAGTTCATCCCGACGCTGGGCGCGGGACACCGGCCGGCTCTCGTCCTGCGAAGCGTCGGTCCCGCGGGCGGCCCGGTGCGGTCCCTCCGCTGGGACGGGGGGCGGCTGCGGATCAACGACCGGTGGACCCTCATCATCGATCCTCAGCCTCTGACGGTCGACCTGGGCGAGGAGGGAGGAGAGGGGTGGAAGAGCAGGGGGGCCCGCGGATCCTCCTGGGCGGATGACGGGGGGTGGGGGTTTGCCCGTTTCTCCCTCGCCGGGGAGACCCCGACGAGGGTGGTGATCGAGGACTCGTCCCTGGCCGCACGGCCTCCTGTGCCCCCCGCCTCGATCTCCGGCCCCAACCCGGGAACGCACCGTGTGCGTGTCGATGTCTCCGATCAGGAGTTTGTGGCCAGCCTGGACGCGCAACTGGCCCACCTGCGGATGGGGCTGGTGGGAAGGGAGACGCGTCCGGGTGATCCCCTCGCCTACCCGCTGGAGTCGGCCCGGGAAGCGGCGCTGATCGTCGCTGCCCTCGCCCGAGCGGGACACGCCGACGAAGCGCGTGGCCTCTCCGTGGGCCTGGCAGAGAAGGACTTCTTCGGCCTCTACGGAGCCGAGGCCGACGCGCCCGGTATGGCGATCTGGGCGCTGGAGGAGGCGGCGGCGCGCCTGGGGGACGTGGAGTTCGACCGCTGGCTGTGGCCCCACGTGCGGCGGAAGGCGCAGCTCATCGTCGAGATGCTGGGGACGGATCGCCCGCTGCACCGCCCATCGGTCGGCAACGTTCTGCCGGTCTATCGCACCCGGGCCGAGCGGACCCTCGTGGCTGATGCCGCCCGTGATGGATTGATTGTGGGCCGCATCGGCCGCGAGTGGCCCCTGCTCTACGTCAACGCCGTGGCGTACCGCGGCCTGATGGATGCGGCGCGTCTGGCCGAGCGCGTCGGCCGCCCTGATGAAGCTGCGGCGTGGCGCAGCCGTGCCGGAGCCCTTCGACGGGCGTGGTTCAAGGCCTACCGGGGGCCGAACACTCCAGGCGGCCTCCGCGGGCTCGGAGAGGAGCTCAGGCGAATGCTGGTCCCCGGGGGGCCTCAGGTGCAGTCACAGAAGACCTATGTCAGCGCTCTCTGGCCGACCTGGATTGCCGGCGAAGAGCGCGAACATTATCTCGCTGACCTGGAGCAGCAGTGGACGTCCGGGCGCACCGTAGACGGCGGGTTCCGACGCCTGCCGTTGCGCACCGCCGACGATCTGGCCGAAGCCCATCAATGGCTCTTCCTCGAGCGGCCGGATCGGGTCTGGGCCACGCTGCGCTGGTTCTGGGAGCACCAGGCATCAGCGGGGCTCTACACGTGGTGGGAGCAGAGTGCGCGGGAGGGGCCAGCCGACCCCCGCGCAGATCCCTTCCATCGCTGGAGAGAGGTGCGAGGATGGGCGGCCTACCCGCACATCACGCCGCACTACGGGACGGCCGCGGAGATGGCGCTCCTGCAGCTGGACATGCTGGCCTATGCTGGGGAAGAGGCTGGGCCGGTGCTGGTCATCGGCGCGGGCGTTCCCGCAGAATGGCTCAGCGCCCCGATCACCGTCCACCGGCTCCCCACGCGGTTGGGAGTGGTGGGCTGGACCTGGAATGGTCGTCAGGTCCGGGTCACCGTCCAGGGAAGCCGCCCTGAAGTCCGCCTGGGGCTGGCCTTTCCCGCAGGCACACCGATCCGCCTCGAATTCAGCCCACCCCCATAGACGCGCGGACGGCCCAGCATGGTCCGCCGACGGAGTTGTGAAGTGCCATGCCCATCAGCAGGCGAGGATTCCTGAAAGCCGCACTTGGGGTCACGGGAGGGGTCGCGGCAGCCTCGGCCGCCGGCGCCGCGGCCAACCGGGCTGCCATCTACCGCTGGCTTGCCTCCCCGGGGGTCGGGACGGCTGCTCCCGGCCCGCTGCCGACGGGGGTGCTGGATACCCTGCTCGCGGCCACCGAGACACTTACGGGGCTCCCGGTGGAGCTCGAGCACTACGCCGCTTTCTTTCGCTGGCGCGCGGAGCACCTGCCCGGACATCGGGCGTTGTATGAGGACTTCGTGGCCACCGTGGACCGCGCGGCGATGGAGGCGGGGAGGCGCCCGTTTGCGGCCAGCGGCGAGACCACGCGCCGCGCGATCCTGGGCCCCGCCTTCCGGGTGCGGCAGGCCGACGGCCCGCTGGACCGTCTCTGGGTGGCGATGGCGGAGCGGGAGTGGGTGCGCTTCGAGGAGCACGTCGTGCGGGAGATCCTGCTGCTCTTCTCGGAGACCGATGCCTGGACGCGCCTGGGCTACGACGGGTGGCGGGGCCGGCCGCGCGGGCTTGCGGCTTATCTCCTGCCTCCGCCGGCGTTGCGGCGATAGCCTTCCCCCCGTGAGGATGACGCTGCCGTGAGCGAGAGCACAGTCGCCATCGTGGGATCCGGCATCGTGGGGACGACCCTCGCCTATCTCCTCACCCGGCGCGGCCACGACGTGGTCATCTTCGAGAAGGGCCCCGAGTATCCGTATCCCCATGAGGCTCAGTTCCGGGAGCAGGTGCTCTACCTGCACGAGAGCGGCGCCTACCGGCTCCCGCCTGACCTGATGCATCACACCTTCTCCGGATCCTACACTCACGACCTCGACGAGGAACGGGCGATGGTCGTGGGGGGAAGCGCCACCAAGTGGCAGGCGGTGACGCTGAGGATGGCGCCGGAGGACTTCCAGACCAGGAGCCGCTACGGCTACGGAGAGGACTGGCCGCTGACCTACGAAGAGCTCGAGCCGTTCTACTGCCGTGCGGAGGAGCTGCTCGGCGTCGCGGGGACCGACGCGGACAATCCTTTCGCTCCCCGGCGCTCCCGGCCGTACCCGCTGCCTCCCTTTCCGCTCAGTTATGACGACCGGATCCTCGCCGGGCGCCTTCGCGCGGCGGGCATCATCCTGCACACGACGCCACAGGCACGAACCTCCCGCGCGTACGACGGACGGCCCGGGTGCGTCAACTACGGCACCTGCCGGGTCTGTCCGATCGGCGCGCGCTACTCGCCGGCCCACCACCTGCGGCTGGCCCAGCGCACCGGCCGCTGTCGGGTGCGGCCCCAGACCTCGGTGAGGCGGATCGTCCTCGAGCGCGGCCGGGTCCGCGCGCTCCTCTACCGGGAGAATGAGAGCGCCACCGACCAGGAGCACGCGGCTCGTGTGATCATCGTCGCCGCCGGGGCGATCGAGTCGGCGCGGCTGCTGCTCCTGTCCGCGGGGGGAGCGCACCCCGATGGGCCGGGCAACGCCGGGGGCCACGTGGGGAAGCACCTCATCTTCCACCACCTGTGGGCGGGGCGGATGCGCTACAGGGAGCGGCTCTTTCCCGGGCGGCTCGGGCCATATACCGGCCAGAGCTACCAGTTTCGCGACCCGCCGGGACGGGGGCGGCACGGCGGCACCAAGGTGGAGTTCTCCGCCCACCTCACGGTCGGGCCGCGCGTCCGGGTGCGGGAGACGACCACCGGCGCAGAGATTGTCGACGCGATGGAGGAGATCCCGCACTGGCGGGTGATCAAACTGCACTCCGAGTCGGTCCCCGGCCCGGAGAAGTGGGTGGGCCTTTCGGAACGGCGCGACCGGTTCGGTGACCCGTTCGCGCACGTGCGCTACGTCCCCGCGGACTTCGATCATGAGACCTACCGCTTTGCCCGTGAGGTCTTCGACCGCTTCGTCTCCTCCACAGGTGCTGTGGACGCCCACCTGGACGAGGAGGCCTCCTTCACGTCGGCCTCCCATCACCTGGGCACCTGCCGGATGGGGCGGGACGTCCGCGACAGCGTCGTGGATTCCTTCGGACGCGTTCACGGCCTCTCCAACCTGTATGTCGCCGGAGGCAGTGCCTTCGTGGGAACGAGCGCCGTCAACCCCACCCTGACGATGGTCGCGCTGGCGGTCCGGACCGCCGGGTCCATCCTCCGGCTGCTTTGAGACGCCCGCCGGGACGCGATGGACATGGCCCAACGCGCGATGGCTGATCAGCCGGCGGCGAGCGCGGATCGCCTCGTCCCCCTGGCGGTCGATCTGGACGGGACACTCCTCCGCACCGACCTGCTCTGGGAGTCCCTGGCGGCGCTGGTGAAGCGGAACCCGCTCTCCCTGCTGCTCTTCCCCTTGTGGCTGGTCCGCGGGCGGGCCGGCCTCAAGCGTCAGGCCGCCGCGCGGGCGCCCCTGGACGTGAGCGCCCTGCCGTACCACGGGGAATTTCTGGCGTTTCTGCGCGAAGAGCGGGAGCGCGGCCGGCCGCTCATCCTGACCACGGGGGCCGACGCCGCCCTCGCCGAGCGGATCGCCGGCCACCTGGGCATCTTCTCGGAAGTGATCGCCAGCGACGGCCGGCACAACGTGCGCGGCCGCAGGAAGGCGGAGATCCTGCGCAGCCGCTTCGGCGAAGGGGGGTTCGACTACGCGGGGAACGGGCGGGCCGACCTCTCGGTGTGGCCGCAGGCGCGGGCCGCGGTGCTGGTGAACGCCTCAGCCGGCCTGGCGCGGCAGGTGCGCCGCGTCAGCATGGTGGCCCGTGTCTTCGAGGACCGGCGCAACAGGATGAGGACCCTGCTGCGGGCGCTCCGTCCCCTCCACTGGGTCAAGAACCTGCTGGTCTTCGTGCCCGTGGTCACGGCGCACCACCTCACCGACGTCGGCACGCTCCTCGACGCCGGGCTGGCTTTTGCCGCCTTCAGCCTGGCCGCGTCGTCCGTCTACGTGCTCAACGACCTGGCGGATCTGGAGCACGACCGCCACCATCCCACCAAGGGCACCCGCCCATTCGCGTCGGGGCACCTTTCCATCCCCACCGGCCTGGCGATGGTCCTGGCACTCTGGGGGGCCGCCGGGCTGACCTCTGCCGGGTTGCCGCTGGACTTTCGGCTGGTGCTGGTGGGCTATCTGCTCGCGAACCTGGTCTATTCGCTCTCGGCCAAGAATGTCGCGCTCGTGGACGTGATCCTGCTCGCGCTGCTGTACGGGTCGCGCGTCCTCGCCGGGGGCGTTGCGACATCCATTGCCATTTCGCCCTGGCTGGTTGCCTTTTCGGGGTTTGTGTTTCTCAGCCTGGCGCTGGTAAAACGCGTCTCCGAGCTGCGCGGCCTGCGCCTCAACGGAGGCGTCGCCGTCCCCGGCCGAGGGTACCTGGCCGGGGACCTGGAGCAGCTGGCAAGCCTGGGCTCGGCCAGCGGGTACGTCGCCGTCCTCGTCTTTGCCCTCTACATCAACAGCGATGAGGTGAGGCTGCTCTACGCCTCGCCCGGGATGCTGTGGGCGGCGACGCCCCTGCTCCTGTACTGGATCAGCCGGGTGTGGCTCCTCGCCCACCGGGGGCGGATCCCCGAGGATCCGATCGTCTGGGTGGTCAAGGACCCCGTGAGCTATCTCATCGGATTGGCGGTAGCCGCGATCCTGGTGCTGGCGGCGTGAGAGGGCCGGGCGCAGGAAAGCTGATGCCTCTGCACCGCCTGGGCGTGGGCGAACGGTATGGGCACCAGGACTAAGATGGGGTCATGGAGGGCAACTTCGGCAGTGGTGTCTAGGAACCAGCAGGTGGAGCGGAGACTAGGCGCGGAGGGAAGTCCCCTGCAGGGGACCACGCCCTTCTCCCTGCTGCGCCGCGGTGTGCGCGCTGGGTGGGGGAGGTTCTGGATGCGATTTGCGGGCCTCACCCCTCTGGGGCGGATCGCCACCCGCGTGGCCACCTGGGGGGCTCCGCCCTACACCGCGCGCCGCTACCTGGCCCGTTTGAGCCCCCGCGGCTATGTGGATCCCGCGGCAAGCATCCACCATGGTGATCTCCGCCTGGGGGAGCATGTGTTCATCGCGGACCGCGTGGTGATCCATCAAGAGAAAGGGGGCGGGTCGGTGGAGTTGGGCGACCGCGTGCACCTCTACCGCGACTGTATCGTCGTCACGGGAGACGGCGGCAGCGTGACCATCGGCCCGGATACGCACATTCAGCCCCGGAGCCAGGTAATGGGATTCACCGGCTCCATACGCATCGGGCGAGGGGTGCAGGTGGCCCCGAACTGTGCCATGTACTCCTACGACCACGGCTTCGCCCCCGGCGAGGCGATCCGGCGGCAGCCCCTGAGTACGCGCGGGGGCATCGTCATCGACGATGAAGCGTGGCTCGGGGTCGGTGTGATCGTGCTTGACGGGGTGTCCATCGGCCGGGGAGCCGTCGTGGGCGCAGGCTCGGTGGTCACGCGAGATGTCCCGGAGGGGGCCATCGCCGTTGGGGTCCCCGCCCGTGTCCTCAGGAGGCGGGCTGATCTCTCGCCGCGCGTGGAGAGGCCAGAGGTGGGGACGTGAGGCCGCGGGCGGGTCGGCGTGGCCAGTGCAGCGACGGCCTCTTGCGGAGGGCTTCGGCGTCGTGAATCCGCAACCTCTCGTCAGCATCGTTACGCCCCTGTATAATGCCGAGCGGTTTCTAAGGGAATGCATCGAAAGCGTGCTGCGTCAGACGTACGAGAACTGGGAGTACCTGATCGTCGAAAACCGCAGCACCGACCGGTCGGCGGAGATCGCGCAGGCCTATGCCCATCGGGAGCCGCGGATTCGCCTGCACACCAACGCGCAGTTCCTGAGCTCAATCCAGAATCACAACCACGCTTTCCGGCTGATTTCCGCCGAGGCGAAGTACTGCAAGGTCGTGCACGCGGACGACTGGCTCTTTCCCAACTGCCTCAGCGAGATGGTGCCATTGGCGGAGGTCAACCCCTCCGTCGGAATTGTCGGATCATACCGGCTCATCAACCGGCAGGTCCGTAGCGACGGTCTCCCCTACCCCAGCACCGTCGTCCCGGGCCGAGAGCTGGCCCGCTCATCGCTGCTCGGCGGACCCTATGTCTTCGGATCGCCCACCTCGCTGCTGATCCGCGCCGACCTCATCCGGCGCTATAGGGCCTTCTACAATGAAGCTAACCTCCATGGCGATACGGAGGCATGCTACGAACTGCTCAGGTACTGCGACTTTGGTTTCGTGCATCAGGTCTTGACGTTCACACGACGCCACTCTGAGGCGGAGACCTCATTCGCACGACGATACAATAGTTATGCGCTTTCGCAACTGCTGATCCTCAAGAAGTATGGCCCCGAGTTCTTGAGTGCGGCCGAGTTCGAACGGCGGTGGCGACAGGTGCTCAACCACTATGATCGGTTTCTGGGGCGGAGTCTCTTCGAGCTCAGGGAGCGACGATTCTGGGCCTATCACCGCGATGCCGCCGATAAGCTCGACATCGACGTGCGCTGGCCTCGCGTGCTCCGCGGCGCGCTGTTCGAGGTGGTGGACGCGCTGCGCCTCCCCTGGCGCACCCTGGCTCAGAGCCGGAGTTCCAGAAACGGAACTCGAGGGGCGAGCGATCGGAGCAAACGGATGAGGTCGCGGGGAAAGTCCTGACCCCGGTCTCGTCCGGATGAAAAGAGGCCCCCGATGGACGGGGGCCTCTTCGTTTTCAGAGCCGTGACACGGTCAGGAGGGTTTTTAGTAGACGCTGCGGCGGGCGATGCGGAACTCGAGCAGATCCTCGTCGGCCTTCAGCCCGGCGTAGAGCCACACCAGCGGCGCGAGCAGCCCGCCGCTGAGGAAGGCCAGTGAGGCGAGTACGATGCTATGCACCCAGAGCCCCTGGAAGACGTACCAGAACGGCCCGAGGACGAGCGCGGGCCAGTTCCAGCTCAACTGGGGAGGGGAGGGCCGGTCGTAGAGATCGGCGGGATCGGCGCGCACGGGGACGGCGACCTCGCGGGACAGCGCCCGGCGGATCGCCACGGCCAGGCGGGCCCGCGAGTAAGCCATCCAGAGCATGACCGCCAGCGCCACGAGCAAGGCGGCGGCGACGAATCGGAACGTCATCGCGGACCTCCGGGCAGCGGTGCTGGAGCGGGGAACGGGAATCGAACCCGCATCACCGGCTTGGAAGGCCGGAGCTCTACCACTGAGCTATCCCCGCGCCGATTCGGCCTCAGTATACGGCGCGTCCGTCGAGCCGGGCAAGGACGCGGCACCCGCGCGCTGAGAGCAGGAATCGTCTCTCCACTACCGAAGACGACGCTGCCGCACCAATCCGGTGTGAGATTTCGCGCGAGGTGGTGGCATGAACAAAGAGGAATTGGTGGAGCGGATCTCCAGCAAGACCGGCCTCACCAAGAAGGACGCGTTGGACGCGGTCAACACCACCCTGGACACCGTGACCGTGACGCTGCGGAAAGGGGAGAAGGTCACTCTGGTCGGCTTCGGCACGTTTCTCGTCCGGCGGCTGCGCGCGCGCGACGGCCGGAACCCTCAGACCGGCGCCCGCATCAAGATCCCGGCCAAGAAGGTGCCGCGCTTCACGCCCGGCAAGGAACTCAAGGCCGCGATCAAATAGCGGTCGGCCCAGGACGCCGCGACCATCGAAGGCGGGCCGGCGAGGCCTGCCTTCGCTGTTTCGGGCGGCACGCCGCGCTCCGGGGCGGGATAACGCCGCGGGAGGGTTCCCCATCGTGACAGCCCGTATGCTGGACGGTCGCGCCCAGGCGGCGGAGACCGAACGCACCCTCGCGGCGGAAACCGCCCGGGCCATCCCGCGCACCGGCATCGCCCCGGGCCTCGCCGCGGTGCTGGTCGGGGAGCATCCGCCCTCCGTGCTCTACGTGCGGCGGAAGGCCGAAGCGTGCGGGCGCGTGGGCTTCCGGTCAGAGATTTTTCAGTTGCCTGCGGGGGCCGGCCAGCGCGCCGTCGAGGATCTCCTCTCCGAGCTGTCTCTCCGGCCGGATCTCCACGGGATCCTGCTGCAGGAGCCGCTCCCCCCGAGCCTGGACCCGCGCATGGCGCTGCGGCGCCTCGATCCCCGAAAAGACGTGGACGGTCTGACGGACGCCAGCCTGGCCGCGCTGGTGGCAGGCGCCCCGGGGTTCCGCCCTGCGACGGCCCTGGCCGTCATGGCTTTGATCCGCGCCGCCGGCGTCGACCCGGCCGGGCGGGTGGCGGTCGTGGTCGGCCGCAGCCTCCTCGTGGGGCGGCCGACCGCTCTGCTGCTGGTGGCGGCGCACGCCACGGTGACCATCTGCCACTCCCGGACGCCGGACCTGGGGACCCAGACCCGGCGGGCCGAGATCCTGGTCGCCGCCGCCGGGCGGCCGGGGCTCATCACGGGAGACATGGTGCGACCCGGCGCCGTCGTGATCGACGTCGGGATCACGCGCCGCGACGGCCGGCTCACCGGCGACGTCGATCGGGTCTCCGTGGAGCCCGTGGCAGGAGCGCTGACCCCGGTCCCCGGCGGTGTCGGGCCGATGACGATCGCGATGCTGCTCGCCAACACCTGGCAGGCCTTCTCCACTCAGGTCCTCGGAGGAGAGGCCTCGCAGGCCCTCGGAGGAGAGGCGTCGTGAGCGCAGAGGCGCTGCAGTTCATCATGGGCCTCCTCGGGCGGGAGCGGCCCCGCCTCGCGGCGGACGCGCGCCTCTGGCGCATGCGCCGCCTGCTCGAACGGCTGGGGCGGCCGGAGCGAGGCCTGCCGCTGGTGCTCGTCGCCGGCACCAAAGGCAAAGGCTCCACCGCGGCGATGTTGGACGCCATCGAGCGGGCAGCGGGACGGCGCACCGGCCTGTACACGAAGCCGCACTTCGTGGAGTACCGGGAGCGGATCCGCGTGGATGGGGCCATGATCACGCCGGAGGACCTGGCCGCCCTCGTGGCGGAAGCCCGCCCGCACGTCGAGGCCGCCGCGGGTGACCCGGAAGGGCTGCCGACCTACTTTGAGGTCTCGGTGGCTCTGGCCCTCCTGGCCTTCCGGCGGCGGGAGGTGGAGCTGGCTATCGTGGAGGTCGGGGTGGGCGGGCGGCTGGACGCCACCAACGCCGCCGACCCGGTGCTGTCGGTGATCACGCCGATCAGTTTCGACCACACAGAGACCCTCGGGCCCACGCTGGCGGCGATCGCGCGGGAGAAGGGCGGGATCATTCGCTCGGGGCGTCCCGTCGTCGTCGCCCCGCAACCACTCGCAGCGCAGACTGCCCTCTTCGCCGTGGCGGCGGAGCGCGGCGCGGTCTGGCTTCCCGTCGCCGAGAGGGCGCGCTGGGAGATCGAAGCGATGTCCCCGCACGGCCAGAGGGTGCGGCTGGCCGCGGCGGCGGATTATGGTTCGCTCGTGCTTCCACTAGTGGGCCGTCATCAGGCGAGCAACGCTGCCACCGCGGTGGTTGCGGCCGAGACCCTCGCCTCGTCCGTCGACTCGTCCGTCGCCTCCGCCGGCTATCCCTTGCCGGCGGAGGCAGTGCGCGGCGGCCTGGCGACCCTGCGCTGGCCCGGCCGAGTGGAGGTGCTGTCCGAGCGGCCGACCATCATCGTGGACGTGGCGCACAACGTGGCCTCGATGCAGGCTCTCCGCGAGGCGCTGCTCGAGCTCTGGCCGGGCCGGCGGATGGTGCTGGTGTTTGCCATGGTGGCCACGCATGATCACGAGGGGCCCGCCGCCGTCATCGCGCCGGTCGCCGACGTGGCCATCGTCACCGAGCCGGATCACCTCCATCCGCTCCCCGCCGCCCGCCTGGCCGACGCGGTGCGGCCCTATGTGGCGCAGGTGGAGATCGTCCCCGAGCGCGGCGCCGCCGTGCACCGGGCGCTGGCGCTGGCCCGGCCCGGGGATGTGATCTGCATCACCGGATCGTTCTATCTGGCGGGGGCGGCGCGGGCGGCAATCGCCGACGCACAGGAGGCAGACGCGGCAGGGGCGAATCTGAGCCTGTCCCCGGGTCCAACTCGGTAGGGTATCCGTGTGTGGGTTGATCTCCTCGTCGAAGAGATCCTCAAGACGCGCGCCGGTGCGGGCCAGGTCGTCAACGACGCCTGGAGTCCCTCGGGATATGCGCACGTCGGCTCGCTGAAGGGTGTGGTGCTGCACGACGCCGTCACCCGCGGCCTCCGCGACCGGGGGACGCCCAGCCGCTTTCTCTACGGCTTCGACGATTACGATCCGTTCGATGCGGTTCCTCCGTACTTGGACGCCTCGCGCTATACGCCCTATCTCGGCGTGCCGCTGTGCAACGTCCCCTCGCCCGAACCGGACGCAGCCAATTACGGCGCCCTCTACGGGCGGCGCTTCGTTGAGGATTTCCGACGGTTGGGGTGCGCCCCGGAGGTCTACTGGGGAAGCGACCTCTACCGCAGCGGACAGATGAATGAGGCGATCCGCCGCGTGCTGGACCGGGCGGGGGAGATCCTGGAGATCGACCGCGAGATCAGCGGCAGCCAGCGCGCCGGCCGCCATCCCCTCCAGATCATCTGTGAGCGATGCGGCAAGATTGCCACCACCCTGATCACCGCGTGGGATGGACAGCGTGTCAGCTACGAGTGCCGTGCTGGGAAGGTGGCCTGGGCGGAGGGGTGCGGACAGACGGGCCGCCGAGTGCCCTTCGACGGCGCCGCCAAACTGATCTACCGGGTGGAGTGGGCGGCAAAGTGGTGGGTCCTCGGCGTGACGGTGGAGGGCGCGGGCAAGGATCACTTCACCCGCGGAGGCACGCACGACACCGCCAGCGCCGTCGCCGAGCGGATCTTCGGCTACCCGACGCCCTTTCCTATTCCCTACGAATTTCTGCTCGTCGGCGGGGCCAAGATGAGCGGCTCGAGCGGCAAGGGCGTGCTGGCCCGCGATCTTCTGGAGATCCTGCACCCTGCACTGGCGCGCTTCCTGATGATCCGGCCGCACTACCGGGAGCAGAAGAACTTCGACCCGAGTGGGGAGACCATCCCGCGTCTCTACGACGAGTACGATCGGGCCGTGCGGGCGTTTCGCGGGGAGGAGGAGGACGGCGAGCTGGCCCGGACCTTCGTGTACGCCGCCATCGACGACGCGCGCCCGCAGGCCTACCGCCCGCGCTTCGGCAAGATCGCCACCCTCGCGCAGATCCCCTCGGTAGATCTGGAGGAGACGGTGGCGGAGGAGAAGGGCGCGCCGCTGACGGAGGCGGATCGGGAGGAGCTGGCGCAGCGGGTCGCCGACGCGCGGCGCTGGCTGGCGCACTACGCTCCCGACGCGTACAAGATCGAGGTGCAGCCGGTCCTCCCAACGGCCGCCGCCGCCCTGAGCCCAGCCCAGCAGCGCTTCCTGGAGGCGCTGGCCGGTGCGCTGGAGGGGGCGCCCTGGCGCGGCGAGGCCGTGCACACGCTGATCCACGACACCAAGAGCGCGCAGGCGCTTCCGGCCCAACAGGCCTTCGGCGCGATCTACCGGGCCTTCTTGGGCAGGGACTCCGGTCCTCAGGCGGGGTGGCTGCTGGCCGCCCTCGACCGGGGGTTCGTGGTGGAGCGCCTCCATCAGGCTTCGGCCCAGAGGACCGCCTCCTGATCCCCGACGCCCTCACGATCCTGGTCGTCGCGGACGTGTCGGACCGTCACCTGGCGGCGATCCGCGCGGCGGCGCCGGGGGCGCGCATTGAGAAGACGCTCGATCGGGCGCGGCTGCTGGCCCTGGCGTCTGGGGCGAACGTGATGGTGGGATGGAACGTCCCCCGGGAGGTGGTGGCGCGGGCCGGCCGCCTGCGCTGGATTCACTCCACCGCCGCAGGCGTGGACCAGTTGCTCCACCCGGAGGTGATCGAGCGCGGCATCCTGCTCACCGGGAGCAGCGGGATCCACGCCCTCTCCATCAGCGAGCACGTGCTCGCCCTGGCGCTGGCGCATTCCCGCCGGCTGCCCCAGGCGATCCGGCACCAGGTCGCCCGCCGCTGGGACCGCGCCTCCACGATCGGCTGGGAACTCGCCGGCCAGACGATGGGGATCCTGGGATTGGGCGCGATCGGTCAGTCCCTGGCCACGCGCGCGGCCGCCCTGGGCATGCGCGTGATCGGCACCAAGCGCATCCCCGGCCCCCTCCCGGGGGTGGAGCGCATCGTGGGCCCGGACGGCCTCGACGAGGTCCTGGCGGCCGCCGACGTGCTGGTGATCATCCTCCCGCTCACGTCGGCGACGCGTGGGGTGATCGGGGCGCGGGAGCTGGCATTGATGAAGCCCAGCGCGTTTCTGATCAACGTGGCGCGCGGCGCAGTCGTGCAAGAAGCCGCGTTGATCGACGCGCTGCGCGCGGGCCGGCTGGCGGGGGCAGGGCTGGACGTCTTCGAGCGGGAACCCTTGCCTCAGGACAGCCCCCTCTACGGAATGGAGCAGGTCATCATCACGCCGCACGTGTCGGGCGCCGTCCCCGGGTATTACGACCGGGCGATCCCGCTCTTCTGCGAGAACCTGCGGCGGTATCTGGCCGGCGAGCCCCTGCTCAACGTCGTCGATCTCGCCCGGGGCTACTGACCGGGCGCGCTGAGGTGAGTCCGTGAAACCGTACCCGCTCGATCGCATCCGCAACGTCGCCGTAGTGGGCCACGGCGGCACCGGGAAAACGACTCTGGTCGAAGGGATGCTCTTCGCCGCCCGGGCGATCGACCGCCTGGGGCGAGTGGAGGACGGCACGACCACGACCGACTTCGATCCGGAAGAGGTGCGCCGGCGCCATACGATCAACGCGTCGCTGGCGCCGCTGGAGTGGAGGGAGCACAAGGTCAACCTGATCGACACGCCCGGGTATCCCGATTTCGTCGCAGAGATGGTCGCCCCCCTGCGCGTCTGTGAGGGAGCGCTGGTCGTGGCGGACGCCGTCGCCGGAGTGGAGGTGCAGACCGAGCGGGCCTGGGCCTTCGCCGAAGAGGGCCGGGTCAGCCGGCTGATCGTGGTGAACCGGCTCGACCGGGAGAACGCCTCCTTCGGCCGCACGATCGAGCGCCTCGTCCAGCGGTTCGGCAAGCGGGTGGTCCCCCTCCAGATCCCCATCGGCGCGGAGTCGGGCTTTCACGGCGTCGTCGATCTGCTGCACATGCAGGCGCACATCTGGGGTGGCGGCGAGATGAGCAGCGGGGAGGTCCCGCCGGATCTGGCGGACGAAGCCGCCGCGGCGCGGGAGCGGCTGATCGAAGCGGCGGCCGAATCCGATGACGCCCTGACGGAGAAATACCTGGAGGACGGCACGCTGACGCAGGAGGAATTGGTCGCCGGCCTGCACGGCGGGGTCAGGGCGGGCACGCTGGTCCCGGTCCTCGCCGCAGCCGGCGGGCGGGGAGTGGGCATTCCGCCGCTGCTCGATGCGGTGATCGAACTGCTCCTCTCGCCCGCGGAAGTGGGCTCCGTCACCGGAGAGGGCCCGCGCGGCGGTGAGGTGAGCCGGGAGGCGACCCCCGACGCCCCGCTGGCGGCGCTGGTCTTCAAGACCATGGCGGATCCGTACGTGGGCAAGCTCTCCTACTTCCGCGTCTACGCGGGACGGCTGGCCAGCGACTCCCAGATCTTCAATGCGAACCGCGAGAAACCGGAACGGGTGGGCACCGTGTATTACCTGCGCGGCAAGCACCAGGAGGCCACGGCGCAGATTCCGGCGGGAGACATCGGTGCGGTGGCCAAACTGGCCGAGACTGGGACCGGTGACACCCTCTGCGCCAAAGAGGCCCCCCTCCGCCTGGCGCCGGTGCGCTTCCCCAAACCGGCGTTGACCCTGGCGGTCGAGCCGAAGTCGCGCGCCGACGAGGACAAACTCGGCAGCGCGCTGCACCGGTTGACCGAAGAAGATCCTACCGTCACCGTCCGCCGCGACGCCGAACTCAAGCAGACCGTGCTCTCGGGCATGGGCGACTCCCACCTGGAGATCATCGCCGACCGCCTCAAGCGCAAGTTCGGGGTAGAGGTGGTCCTCAGCGCGCCGCGGGTGGCCTACCGGGAGACCATCAAGAGGAAGGGATCGGCGCAGGGACGCTACGTGAAGCAGACGGGCGGGAGAGGGCAGTACGGGGTGTGCGAACTTGAGGTGGAGGCGGTGCCGCGGGGCGCCGGCTTCGAATTCGCGGACGAGATCTTCGGCGGCGCCATCCCCAACCAGTTCATCGCCTCCGTGGAGAAAGGGGTGCGCAAGGCGCTGGAGGAAGGGGTGCTGGCCGGCTATCCGGTCGTGGACCTGAAGGTGAGCCTGACCGACGGCAAGTACCACCCCGTGGACTCCTCGGACATCGCCTTCCAGATCGCCGGCTCGATGGCTTTCAAAGAAGCGGCCGCGCAGGCGCAGCTGATCCTGCTGGAGCCGATCAATGATCTGGCGGTGCGCGTGCCCGAGGAGATCATGGGGGACATCATCGGCGACCTCAACGCCAAGCGGGCGCGCATCTCCGGGATGGACACGCAGGGGGATGGGACCACGGTGGTGCGCGCGCAGATCCCCCAGGCCGAGGCCCTGCGGTATGCCTCCGACCTGCGCTCCATCACCGGCGGACGCGGGTCCTTCGAGATGGAGTTCTCGCATTACGAAGAGGTGCCCGCCCACGTCGC
>JBOGSD010000126.1:0-3199 GCA_050695215.1 bacterium | reverse complement strand
ACGGGATCTCGATCACGCGGGTGGCGGAAGTCCAAGACAGGGCGATTCGCCGCCTGCGGCGGGCCCTCGACGTTCCCCGCGCCGCAGACCTCTCGCCGAACGGACGGCGGAAGCGGCGGCGGGGGCGGTAGCGTGGCGCGGCGGGGTTCCCCTGCCGATCGATCTGCGATTCCGGAGGTGCTGGACGCGCTGCAGGGACAGATCCGGCCGCATTTCCTCTTCAACGCGCTGACCACGATCCAGGCATTCGTCCGGGAACGACCGAGTCTGGCCGAGGAGTTGATCGAGAGCCTGGCCCGGTACACGCAGACGGTGCTCACGCGCCGCGGCCCCGTCTTCCTTGCTGAGGAACTGGCGCTGGTGCACCTGTACCTCGGACTGGAGCGGGTGCGGCTGGGGGCCCGCCTGCGCACCGTCTTCGACGTGGACCCACTCGCCCTGGGGGTCAGCGTCCCGGCGCTGCTGGTGCAGCCGTTGGTGGAGAACGCGGTCGTGCATGCGGCGGCGCGCCGCGCGGACGGGGCCACGCTGCGCTTGGCCGTGCGGTACCGGCGCGCCCGGGACCGGCTGGTCGTCGTGGTCGCCGATGACGGGCCGGGGATGGGGCGGGTGTCCCCACCGGCCGCAGATCCCGGCGATGGTGACGAGTCGCCCCTGCGGCTGCAGGTGGGACTGCGCAACACCCGCCTCCGTCTCCAAACCGTCTACGGAGACGCGGGGAGGCTCCGACTGTTGAGGCGGCCCGGCGGGGGGACGATCGCAGCGCTCACCCTGCCCGCCGGCATGGTGGTCGGGAGGCGCGCAGGACGAGGCCTCCTCCGCAGCGGGCTCTCCGGAAGCAAGCCGTGGTCCGGACGCTAGTCGTCGACGACGACCCACCGGCGCGGCGACGGCTCTCCTTCCTGCTGGCGGAATTGGGAGCGAGCGTGGCGGGAACCGCGGGGACGGCGGCGGAGGCCTTCCGCCTGCTCGACCGCGGACCCGTCGACGCAGCGTTTCTGGACGTCCGCCTGCCGGAAATCGACGGCCTGGCCCTGGGCGATCGCCTGCGGCGGTCGGGGGTGCCGGTGGTCTTCGTCACGGGGTTCCCAGACTACGCCCTCTCGGCGTTCGAGCTGGGAGCGGCAGATTATCTGCTCAAGCCGGTCAGCCGCGATCGTCTGGGCCGGGCGCTCGCGCGGGTCTCGGGAGGCCCGTCGGTCCGCGAGAGCGCGGGGGTGGACCGGCTCTGCGTGCGTGAGGGCGAGGGCCGAGTGCTGCTGCCGGTGCGGGGCGTCCTCTATGCCCGGCGCGACGGCGGGATCACGACGATGACCCTCGAGCAGGAGGCGGTCCGTCTCCGCCTCCCCCTGGGTCGACTGGAGAGAGTGCTCGCGCCGCACGGGTTCTTTCGCAGTCACCGGGCCTTTCTGGTCAACCTGCGCCGGGTGCGGCGGATCGTCCCCTGGTCGCGCGACGCCCAAAGCCTGTTGCTCGACGATGCGAAGGAAACGCTGATCCCGCTGGCCAAGTCCCGGGTGCAGGACTTACGCGGACACCTCCTCTGGCCGTAACCGGCAGATCCGCTTCGAGGAAACGACGGCGATGGACCTGGGACTAGGGGGCCGGGTGGCGCTCGTGGCGGGCGCCAGCCGCGGGCTGGGGAAAGCGGTGGCGCGCGAGCTGGCGGCCGAAGGCGCGCGGGTGTCGATCTGCGCGCGCGATCCGGCCGTCCTGGAGGCGGCGGCCCGTGAGATTGCGCCTCCGGGCGGCAACGTCCTGGCCATCCCGGGAGACGTCACGCGGGATCAGGACGTGCGGCGCATCGTGGACGAGACGCGCCGCCGCTTCGGGCCGGTCGAGGTGCTGGTGACGAACGCGGCGGGGCCGCGCCCCGGCCGGTTCCTGGAGACCGACGATGCCGGCTGGCGAGAAGCGGTCGACCTGATCCTGACGAGCACGGTGCATCTCTGCCGCGCCGTCATCCCCGAGATGCGCGCGCGCCGCTGGGGGCGGATCATCGCCATCACCTCGTACGTGCTGAAGCAGCCGCTGGATGGGCTGACGCTCTCCAACGCCCTTCGCGGCGCGGTGGCGGGTCTGATGAAGACGCTGGCGAACGAGCTCGGTCCCGACAACGTCCTGGTGAACACGGTCTGCCCCGGCCCCATCGCGACCGACCGCCTCAATGAGCTCACGCAGGCCTTTGCCGTGCGCGAGCACATCCCCGACGGCGAGGCGGAGCGGCGCCTCTGGACCGGCGACATGCCGCTGGGCCGGCCGGGCCGGCCGGAGGAACTGGCGGCCGTGGTGGCCTTCCTCGCTTCCGAGCGGGCGAGTTTTCTCACCGGGACGGTCATCCAGGTGGATGGCGGGAAGATCAAGTCGGTCCTGTAGGCGGCGCGTGCGGGCGGATCGCGCCATCCGCCGCGTCCTCGGCGTGCTGGCGGCCTGCGCGCTGGTCCTGGCGACCCCCCCGCCCCCGGCGGCGGCGCACACGGCCATCACGTTCCGGACCGAGGACGGGGTGACGATCCGCGGCTACCAGTTCGGCAGCGGCAGAGCGGTCGTCATCTTCTCGCACATGTTTGGGACCGACCAGCGCATCTGGTTCCCGTTGGCCGAAGATCTGGCGCGGCGCGGATACACCGCCATCACTTACGATTACCGCGGCATCGGCCGATCGGCCGGCCGCTTCGTCATCGCGCAGACCTACCGCGACGCCCTCGCCGCCATCGTCCATGCGACGCGGGGTGGGCCGCGCCCGGTCATCCTCATCGGCGCCAGCATGGGCGGCACCGTTTCGCTGAAGGCGGCGGCGCTGCGCCAGGCCGCCGGCCGGCCGGTCCAGGGGGTGCTGGTGATGGCCAGCGGAACGATGTTCCGCGGGCTGGACGTCCGGCCGCACCTCTCCTCGCTGCGCGCGCCCAGGCTCTTCATCGCCGGCGCCCGGGACCACCCCTTCGCCGACAGCGTCCGCCGGATGCACGCCCTGGGGCCCGCCCCCAAGTCGCTGCACCTCTACCCGACGGGCGCGCACGGCACCTACCTCTTCGCGACGCGCTATGGGCCCGCGATCCGGGAGGAGATCATCGCCTTCGTCCGCCGCTACGCGCGCTGAGGTATACTAGGGCCGGTTTTGCCCCCATCGTCTAGCCCGGCCTAGGACGTCGGCCTTTCAAGCCGGTAACGCGGGTTCGAATCCCGCTGGGGGCACCAC
>JBOGSD010000125.1:0-3888 GCA_050695215.1 bacterium | reverse complement strand
CTTCTTCCACTGGACGGCCTCGCCGACCGCCCCGGCCCCCCTCGTCGCCTCCGGCAAATGGAGTGGGCGGCTCCTCACAAGTTATAGGGAGGCCGCCATCTATCACGGTGTTGCGGCAGGGGTCAGTGAGTTCGTGATCGATATCGAGCGGCTGCGGCCATCTCCCGCGACGATCCGCGGCGCCGCGCTGACCGTCTACTGCAACCTCGGACCCGCGGGAATCACCGAAGCCCAAACCGGCGGCATTGAGGGCTACACCCTCAGCATTCCGGGGACGGACTTCTCGGCGGGAGGAAACCCGGGTCCGTTCCGCCAGATCCCGCCGGGCGGAACGGGACTGACCATTTTCCTGTTGCCTGAATCCATCTGATTCTTCGCTCGGCAGGAGGTGACTGATGAGATTCCTGCCCATGGTGCTGGTGCTGCTGCTGGCCGGGACATCGCCGGTGGCGGCTCAGGGCGCCGATGACAGGACCGTCGTTCCAGGCGTGCGCATCGGCAAGTGGACGCTGATGACCTCGATCCCGGAGCTGCTGCGAATGAATGGTCCCGCCAGCAGTCGACCCTCCGTCGCCTCGACGCTGGTTCCTGCTGCAACCTGGTATTCCTGGGACAGTCTCGGCATCGCCGCCGGCACCCACGATCGGAGGTTCACGGCGTACCTCGCGGTGTATGACGGCGACTATGCCGTCCCCCGGGGTGTCGGGATTAGGGCGTCGCGAAATGCCGTGCTGACTGCGCACGGGGAGCCAACCTATGAAGGGGATCTTGTCGTCCAGGGAGGAACCATCACCCTCCTCGCCTACGACAAGATTGGTCTGGCCTACTTTCTGCAGAAGGATGTGGTTCAGGTGTACCTGATCTTCCATCCAGGGAATCTTGCGCATCTAATCGTCAGCTGTTGAGGGCTGGTCGAGCAGCCACCGCGACACGTTAAGGGGGGACGCTCATGGGCCGTGGATTCGGAACCGTGACCAGATTGGCGCGCCTCACTCTTGCGATACCGTTCATGGCGTTGGTGGTGGCGATGTTGCTGGCGGTGGTCATGATCCGTGAGGCTCCCGCCCAGCACGGGGCAGGATTGAAAGTCACGGGCAAGGTCACGGACAAGATCGTCGCCCATTTCGGCCCGTCTGGCCTTTCCGGGGTCCGCTCGGTCGAGTACCGGCGGCTGGTCATGTCGCCGGGCGCACGGATGGAAGGGCGAAAGGTCATGGATGATCATGCCCAGTTTTGCGTCGTGGAGAAAGGAAGCGTGACGATCACGACCGCAGACGGCGCGAAGCGCACCTACAGAGCAGGCGACGCCTTCGTCAAACCAAAGGGATTCACACAGACGCTGTTCGCCGCGGACCCGCAACAAGGATACGTAGAGTTATCCTGGACCATCAATCTGAAGGGGCACTGAAGCGCCTGGCTCCCAATCTCGAAACGGGAGGGCTGAGAGGATGACTCAGTGGACGGTTCGGGTGGGTCTCGCCCTGCTGTCACTGGTCCTGGTGACCCTGCCCGGCACTGGGGCGGCGTCGTCGCTGCAACTCGTGGGCGCGGGCCTGATCGAGCATCCCATCGCAGGCAGGACGATCAACTCCGCGTCGGATTTTGGGTTTGCGGTCACGACGGCTGGAGGCACGTTTGTGTGCAGCATGGCGGGTCCGCTCACCGGAGGGTTCAAGGGGCTCAAAGTCATGACCGTCGAAGGCCCCGTCACGAAGGGCTCGCTGAGAGTGCAGGGGAATCGCGCCACGTTTAAAGGAAGAGCCACGGTGGTCCTGGTGCCGGGAATGAATAAAGCATCCGTCCAGATTCTTTCGAACGTGCCGTTCAGCGTGATCGTCGGTCTCGGTGGGGCGGGGAAGGCCTGGCTCGAGATGAGCGTCCCGTCATTCACCAAAACGCTGGGTGGCAACACGGGAGGGGTGGTGAAGATCGGGAGCATCAGGGTGGAGCGATAAGACTCCGTTAGGTTCCCTGGTGGGCGAGGCAGGGGTTGAACCTGCGGCTTCCTCCGTGTAAGGGAGGCGCTCTGCCGCTGAGCTACTCGCCCGATCTCATTGTAACTCCGCCTACTAACGCCCCGTTTTCCCCGTTCCAAGGCCTCTAATGCCCTTTTGTTTGCTGCTAAACCTCACTATTTCGTGCATTTAGGCTCCGCAAGGAAAATACGGCCAAAAAGGCGAATTTTGCCGAAGATAGGGCTAGTTACGCTGGCAGAAACAGAGGTGAGGCGGGTTGAAGAAGGTCAAACCGGCAGAGGCGGACGTGCTGCTCCGCCTGATGCAGATGTCGGATGCGCCCCACAGCCTGGAGGCCATGCAGTACGTCGTCTTCCAGTTTGACTTCCAGGAGTACGAGCAGTTCATCATCGAAGCGCCTCCGGGCAGTATCCGGTTCAACAACCTGATCCGGGTCGCCCAGTTCTACGATGGCCTGGGTGCGCTCGTCGAGGGCGGGGTGATCGACCCCGACGTCCTGTTTGAGATTTTTCCCGTCCCGTGGGCGAAGGTCGAACCCATCATCCAGGGCATGAGGCGGGAGTTGGAGTGGCCGGACCTCTTTGACCACTTCGAAGGGCTGTCCCGCGCCTACAAGCGCTGGTGGGATGACAAGCGCAAGCGGCAGAAACTCGCTGGCGAGGCCCCACCGCCCGCGGCGAGGCCCAAGCTCGTCGCCCTGCCGCGTCCCGCGGCGCCGCGTCCGGCTCAGCCCGGGGTCCGGCCGGGCGCTCCGGGGCGACCGGGGGCGCCGAGGCCTGCGGGGGCGATGGGCGCGCGACCCGGTCCAGGGGGTGGAGGATTTCGCCGTCCGGCCAGCCTGTTGAACAGCCCCGTGGCTAGGCCGGCAACCCGGCCGGCGCCGGCGAAGGCCCGGCCGAAGGCGGCCAAGCCCGCGGCGCGCAAAGCGGCCAAGGCGAAGGGCAAGAGCAAAGGACGCAAGCGCTAACGCCGTAGCAGCGGCGGCTCGCCGCGGACGGGTTTACACAGGAGAACCCTCCTGCTTCGTCCCCATCGGCGACGGGCCGCCTCATCACCCCCCAGCGGTCGCATCGGCGAACCGCTGGAACCCCGGGGCACCCCCACTGATATAACAGGATTCCCCCTGCGCTACAACAAAACAAGTAACGGTGATTCCCTCCACGCCCGTCGCTGGGCCGCGCCTTCTCTACCGGCTCCAGCACGTTGATTCCGATCTCGCGCGCACCGAGGAAGACCTGCGCACGCTCGACGCCGGTGAGGCGGCCCGCGCGCGCCTGGGGGAACTCTCCGAAGCGCACGCCGCCGCGCAGGTTGCGCTGGCGGAGAAGCAGGGCCGCATCCGCACGATGGAACTAGAACTGCAGTCCGCCGCCGCGAAGCGCCGCCAGGTCGAAGAAGACATGTACAGCGGTCGGGTGCGCAATCCCAAGGAACTGGCGGCGATGCAGGAGGAGATCGGCGCCCTAGACCGCCACAGCCGGGCGATAGAGGACGCCGTCCTCGCGGTGATGGAGGAGGTGGAGGGGCTGGCGCCTCAGGTCGGGAGGCTGGCGGACGAGGTGGAGGAGGCGCGGGTCGAACTGGTTCGCCGGGAAGCGGCGCATCGGGAAGGAGAGGCGGCGCTGGCGGCCGCCCTCAGCGCCCTGCGCGAGGAGCGGGAGCGCGTCGTGGCGGGGATCGACCCCGCGCTGCTGCGCCGCTACGACCGCATCCGCGAACGCATGGGCGCCGTGGCCGTCGCGGCGGTCCGGCGGGGAATCTGTGAGAACTGTCACGTGGCGATCCCCGAGGGGCGCGTGCGCCAGCTGGCCGAGGACGCCGAGCTGGTGCTGACCTGCGAACGCTGCGGCCGGATTCTCGTCCTGCCGGACTGATGTCCCTCTCTCGCTTCCCCGCCGGTTCCCCGCGGCGG
>JBOGSD010000124.1:0-30121 GCA_050695215.1 bacterium | reverse complement strand
AACTGGGAGGATCGCGGCGCGCACCTGCGCCTGCGCTACGCCACCAAGCAGGTGGTCTGGGATCTGCGCCGGGCCCGCGAGACCGCCGCGGAGAACGCCAGCCCCCAGGCGGTCAGTTTCGCGATGGGAGCCTCCGAGTACACGGTCGGTCGTGCGGAGGACCCCGAGCGGGTCTTCCTGCCCGGAGGGGTGACCGCGGGCACGAGCACCGTCGTCAGCTTCTCTCCCCTCGGTGTGGCCGACACCCCGCATGTGATCACCCTCTTGAGCGCCGCCGCAAGCAACACGATCACGATCGGCCCGAACGGGTCGATCTCGTACTCGATTCGCTGATCGCGGGAACTCTCCGGGCGCGGTCTCGTCCTACACGAGGAGGCGGGATATCGCGCCACCGGCCCCGAATGCGGTAATGTGACAGCAGAGACTCACGTCGGAGGGTGCTCGTGACGACCTCACTCGCCGCCATTCAACAGGCTTCCGCCACGATGCGGCAGGTGCTCTACGAGATCAAACGCGTCATCGTTGGGCAAGACCTGATGCTGGAACGGATCCTCGTCGCGCTCTTGGCGCGCGGGCACGTGCTGATCGAGGGCGTCCCGGGACTGGCCAAGACCCTGGCGATCAAGACCACCGCGCGCGTGATCGACTGCGAGTTCAAGCGCATCCAGTTCACCCCCGATCTGGTGCCCGCCGACCTGGTGGGCACGCGCATCTACAACCAGCACACCGGGAAGTTCGACGTGGAAACGGGCCCCATCTTCGCCAACCTCGTCCTGGCCGACGAGATCAACCGGGCCCCGGCCAAGGTGCAGTCGGCTCTGCTGGAGGCGATGCAGGAGCGGCAGGTCACGATCGGCAAGCAGACCTTCCCGCTGGATGAGCCCTTCCTGGTGCTGGCGACGCAGAACCCTATTGAGAGCGAGGGCACCTACCCTCTGCCGGAAGCGCAGGTTGACCGCTTCATGTTCAAGGTGGTGATCACCTACCCGACCTCCCACGAGGAGATCGACGTGGTGGAGCGGGTGACCACGGCGCTGCCGGAGCCCGATCCGGTGCTCAAGAGCGAGAGGTTGCTGGAGATGCAGCGGCTCACCGACGCCATCTACGTCGATCCCAAGGTGATGGAGTACGCGGTGACGCTGGCCACCGCCACCCGCCGTCCCGCCGAGGCCGGCCTGCCTGACCTCGCCCGGTACGTGGCCTACGGCGCCAGCCCCCGCGCCTCCGTGAACATGATCCTGGGAGCGAAAGCTCTCGCCCTGCTGCGCAGCCGGGAATATGTCATGGTCGAAGACGTGCGCGACATCGCGCCCGAAGTGATGCGGCACCGGTTCGTCCTCTCCTACGAGGCCCTGGCCGACGACGTGACCGCCGACCATCTGGTGGCACGGTTCTTAGAGAAGGTGGAGATCCCGCGCGTGCATATCGGCGATCCGCACGAAGCGCGCGGAGGAGAGCCGGTGGCCCCGGCGGCGTCTCCCCCCAGCGAGGGCCGCTAGGTCTACCCGCGCCGCTCATGACGCCGCAGGGTGTCGCTATGGAATCCCCCGAGAAGGTGCTGCGGCGCCTCGAGTTCAAGGTCGTCCGACGCCTCGATGGGTTTCTCTTCGGCGACTACCGAGGGCTCTTCTACGGCCCCAGCCTGGACCTGGCGGAGGTCCGGGAGTACCAGCCCGGCGACGAGGTGCGGCGGATCGATTGGAACGTCACCGCCCGCATGAACCGGCTCTTCATCCGCCAATACCTGGAAGAGCGCGAACTCACCGCGTGGCTCCTGGTGGATCTCTCCCCGTCGATGGCCTTCGGCACGCGGCGCCATCTGAAGCGCGAGGTGGCGGCGGAGTTCGCGGCCGTGGCTGCCTACATCATCACGCGCCACGGCGACAAGGTGGGCTGCCTGGCCTTTCCCGGGCGGACCCTGCCCGTGATCCCCCCGCGGACCGGACGTCTCCAGGCCCTGCGTGTCCTGCAGGTCCTCAGCCGGGCCGGGGAGGGAGAGGGAGGCCTGACCGATCTCAGCGCGGCGCTGCGCCACGCCGGCCGGGTGATCCGTGGCCGGCGGCTGATCTTCCTGGTGTCTGACTTCCTTGCCCCGGCGGGGTGGGAGAACGCGCTGCGGGATCTGGCCGGCCGCCACGACGTGATCGCCGTGTGGATCCGCGACCCGGCGGAGGAGGAGTTGCCCGACGTCGGTCTGCTGCCCCTCCGGGATCCCGAGACCGGCCAGCAGGTGTGGGTGGACAGTTCCGACCGGCGGGTGCGGGCGGCCTACCGTGACGCGGCGGGCGCGCGCGGCGCCGCCGTGCGTGACGCTTTGCGGCGGGCGCGCGCCGACATCCTCGAACTCTCCACCGCGGCCTCGATGGTGGAGCCGCTGGTAAAATTCATCACTTTTCGCCGCCGGGCGGTGCGATGGCGTTCACCTGGCCGGTGATGCTCTGGGGGTTGCTGGCCCTGCCCCTGCTCGCCTGGGGCTACCTGCTGCTCCTCCGCCGTCAGCGGCGCCAGGCGGTCCGGCTGGCGGATAGCCATCTCCTCGCCCGCCTGATCACCCCATTCTCACCCTGGCGCCGCCACCTGCCGCCAGTCATCTACCTGGGCGCGGTGCTGCTGCTCACGCTGGCGACGGCCCGCCCCATCGCCGCTGTGCCGCTGCCCGTCAACCGCGCCGCGGTGATCCTGGCGATCGACACCAGCAAGAGCATGATCGCCGACGACGTGAAGCCGACGCGGCTGGAGGCCGCCAAGGCGGCGGCGCGCGACGTGATCAAGGCGATGCCGAAGAGCACCCTGGTGGGCCTGGTGGCCTTCAGCGACTACGGGACGGTGCTGCTGCCGCCGTCTACCGACCGGGTCGCGCTGGAGGAGGCGATTGCCCGGCTCCAGCCCCAGCAGGCCACCTCCGTCGGCTCGGGGATCCTCGAAGCGCTGCGCGTGCTGCCGCGCCGCGCCGAATTCCTCGGCGAGCGCCTGACCCGCCTGCGCAGCCCGATCCCCCAGGGCCCGCAGCCCCCCGGGCAGGGGCCGTTCGGAACCCCGCCGCCCGCGCCCTCTCCCGCGCCGTCACCAGGTGGGCCAGATCGGCTGCTCACGGCCGCCGATCTGCCGGCTGCCGCCCTGGTGATCTTTTCGGACGGCGTCTCCAACCTGGGCGCCGACCCGCGCGGGGCCGCCGCCCTGGCCGCCGAGGCCAAGGTGAAGATCTACGCGGTGGGGCTGGGCCAGCCGGGCGGCACAGTGACGACCTATCAGGGCCAACTCGTGCTGGTGCCCTTCGATCCGACGGCGCTGCAGGAGGTCGCGCGCGCCACCGGCGGCGAGTACTTCGCCTCGGCCAATCCGGAGGATCTGCGCCGCATCGCTCGGGCGGTGGGCCGCGCGATCGGCTGGGAGCGGCGCCGCACCGAGATGACCCCGCTGCTCTCCGCCGCGGCCGTGTTCCTGATGCTCTCTGGAGGGCTGCTGTCGATGGTCTGGTTCCGGCGGCTCCCGTGAGGCGGCGGCGATGACGCTGACCTTCCAGTGGCCGGCGTTGTTGTGGGGGCTGGTGCTCGTGCCTCTGCTCGTGCTGCTCTACCTGCGTCTGCTGCGCCGCCCGCCGCGCCATCCCATCGCCTTCCCGAACGCGCCCGCCCTGGCCGCGGCCATGGCCCACGCCGGACGTCTCCGCCGCCATCTACCGCCGGCCCTCTTTCTGCTGGGGATCACGGCGGCGCTGGTAGCGCTGGCCCGGCCCGTCGCGCCGCTGCCGGTGCCGGCCAACAAGGTGGTCGTCGTCCTCTCGATCGACGTCAGCCGCAGCATGCTGGCCCAGGACATCGATCCCAACCGGATGTCCGCGGCCAAGATCGCGGCGAAGGACTTCGTGCGCGCGCTGCCGGCGGGGCTGCGGGTCGGGCTGGTGACCTTCAGTTCGTACGCGACCCTGATCGTGCCGCCGACCGCCGACCATGCGCGGCTCCTCGACGCGATCGACCTCTTGACCACCGAGTTCGCCACGGCGATCGGGGACGGATTGATCGAAGCGGTGTGGGCGCTGCCCGAGCGGGTGCGCCCGCCGGACCCGCAGACCCCGCCCGCCCCGCCCGCGTCCACCCTGCCCGAGGGGGTCGTGGTCCTGCTCTCCGACGGGCAGAGCAACCGCGGCATCTTGCCGCACGACGCGGCGCGCATCGCCAAGGAGCAGCAGGTGAAGGTGTACACGGTGGGCGTCGGCACGCCGGAGGGCACCTTCCTCAGTCTCGGCGGCCGCTCCATCTGGGTGCGGCTAGATGAGGAGACCCTCAAGGAGATGGCCGAGATCACGGGGGGAACGTACTACCGGGCCACCTCGACGCAGGCGCTGCGGCAGGCTTATCGCCAGCTCGGCCGCACGATCGGCTGGGAGCGGCGGCCCACTGAGGTGGGGAGTTTGGCCGCGGGCGCCGCGGCGGCGCTCCTCATCGGCGCCTTGCTGGTGTCGTACCTCACGGTGCACCGCGTCGCTTGATGAGACGCGCGCGTTCTCGCCTGCCGGCCTATGCCCTCGCCGTGGCGCTGGCGATCGGCACCCTCGCCGCTCCGGTATCCTCCCAATCCCTTGACGTCGGGGCGGACGCCTTCGAAGCGGCCTATCTCTTCGTGCAGAAAGAGCATCTGCGGGGCGTGCCCGCGCGCGAGTTGCTCGCCGGAGGAGTGGCCGGCCTCAACGACCACCTGCGCACCCGGGGCCTCGCGGCGGTTGCCGTCACGCTGACCGGATCGGAGACCCGCGATCTGGCGGCAGTGCGGGACGCGATTACCGCGGCCGGCCGGAGGGTGGGGACGGGGGCCGCCGCCCGCGACGTCGGCTATGCCGCCATCGAGGGGATGCTCAAGGCGGTGGGCGACCCGTTCACCCGGCTGCTCGTTCCTTCGGCGGGTACGACCCGGCGGGAGAGCCGGCCCGCCGGGTATAGCGGCGTCGGGATCGTCCTCGACCTGGAAGTGCACCCGCCCGTCGTGGTCGAGGTCATCGACGAGACCCCGGCACAGCGGGCGGGGCTGCGCCGCGGGGACATCCTCATGGAAATCGACGGCCGTTCCACGGTGACCATGCCGCCCCAGGAGATCGTGGCCCGCCTGCGCGGGCTGCCGGGGACGTCGGTGGCGGTGCGGGTGCGCCGCGGCGGCGGAGAGTTCACCGTGACGCTGGTGCGCGAGATCATCGCCCTGGGCCAGACCAGCTTTCGCCGGGTGGGGTCGGCGGGCTACCTGAAGGTGGAGTCGTTCGACGAAGGGGCGGGGAGAGAGGTCCTCGCGGTGGTCGCGGAACTGCAGCGCCAGGGCGCGCGCGGGATCATCCTCGACCTGCGCGGCAACCCCGGCGGTCTGCTGGAGGAAGCGGTGGCCGTCGCCAGCGCCTTCCTGCCGCGCGGCGCGCTGGCGACTCTGGTCGACCGCACCGGGAAGCGCACGATGGTCGCGCTGACGACCGGCGGCTTCAAGGTCACCGGCCCCGTGGCGGTGCTGATCGACCGCCGGTCCGCCAGCGCCGCCGAGATGGTCGCCGGCGCGCTGGCCGACGCGGGGCACGCGGTGGTCGGCTCGCGCAGTTACGGCAAGGGCACGGTGCAGGTGCTGCGCCGGCTGCCCGGCGGGGGGATCCTGCAGATGACCGTGGCGCAGTACCTCACGCCCAGCGGCGCCGTCGTCGACGGCCGGGGGATCGCGCCGACCATTGACGCCGAACCGGGCGACGCCGTGCTCGGCTCCGACGAGGATCGCGTCGTGCAGGCCGCCCTGCGCTGGCTGGAATCGCGCGTGGCCGCGCGTTTCCTCGCGGTGGCCTGACAGGCGCCGGGCGCCGCGTTGCTACGCGTCTCTATCGCTCAATACCTGACGCTAACGGCTCGATGGTCGACGGCCAGGGGATCCAGCAGTGCCTCGAGGCACCTTCTGCGGGAAGGTCAAGGACCCCCGAGGACCGTGTGCTGCAAGCCGCGGCGGAGTGGTTGAGCCCACGCGCGGGCGTGCAACGCTACCTACGACCCTCCCTACCTGTCTCGTAATCTGGCAGGTCTGTCCAAGTCGGATTGCCAGCGCGGGCCGCCAAAGAAAGCTGAAGGCCCCGAGGCCGCTGATGGCCTGACGGGGCCATTCGATTATTGGCGGGCCCGGAGGGATTTGAACCCCCGCCCAACCGGGTAGAAGCCGGTGGCTCTATCCACTGAGCTACGGGCCCGAAAATGCGACTTGCACCGACAAAGTCGGTGACGGGTCTGGTTCTCTTCGTCTGACCATTTCTGCTCGGCGTGACCCTCAAGACGAGCATTCTCCCGAGTCCAGCCGGAATCTCATCGCATCGAAGATAGTATACAGCATCCGTCTGAGGACAGAAGATCGCGAAGGCGTCCATTTCGTCTAAGCAGAGTCGTCGGGTGTGGACACCGTGTCATTCGGCATGACTTCTCTGAAGCTTCACCCTAATGGCACCCTCTTTCAAGGCAACATATGCAACCTGGACGCGTCGAACTTCCCTCATTGATGGCGAAACTGCGATCAAGTCGAACGGCAAGTGTTCCGAGATCGGCAAACACACGTGTATGCCATGCTTGGCCAGGTCGGCTATCGTTTGGCCGACAGTTCGGCGGTGATACTGAGGTAACAATCCTATCTTGATGTCGCCCTCGTCCCCGGGCGGCGGACGCCGAGAGGACTTGGCGGGCGCGGGCTCGAACAACGCCGCCGAATTCCCCAGCCATGGTAACTTCCCGATGAGCCGCGCGCCGGGTGAAGGCTTCGGGGCTGCCCTCCGCACCCGACCCGAAGTGGTGTTGTTCGCGTTGACCGTCACCCTGGGGACGCAGATCATCCGCGCGTTCTTCCCGCTGCTCGTCAATGCGTACGGGGCGCGGCCCGGCGTCACGTCGACGGGTTTGGGGCTCCTGGCGATCGGGCTGTTCGCGACCGCCGCGCTCAGCGCGATACCGGTCCGCCTCCTCGGCGCGCGGCGCGCCCTGCTGGTGACCGCGGGTGCGCTGGCGCTCGCCCGCCTGGGGGCGCAATTCGCCCCGCCGATGGCCGCTTTCTGGTTCACGGCGCTCGGCGTGGTGGCCTTCGCCTGGACCGTCCCGGCCCTCCTGGCGGTCCTCCGCGGCACCGCCCCTGAGGCGGCGACGGCCCTCGGGGGCGCCTTCGTGCTCGGCCTGGCGCTGGAGGTCACTCTCAGCGGCCTCTTCTGGAGTTGGGATCCCATCTGGCAGCGTACCTTCTGGGCGTACGCCGCCGCCCTGGTGCTGCTGGCGATCTACGTCTCCAGCCTGCGCGGCGTCGCCTACGTCTGGTTCCTGGGTGGGCTGGCGGAGGAAGGAGGGCGCTGGCGCGGGCATACGGACGCCCCTGGCGCCTGGACCCTCGCCGGCCTGCCCCCGCTGCTCTTTCTCCATCTGATGGTCTTCCACAACACCGCCCGCCTCACTGCGGTCACGGGGTGGCCGTTCCCCGCGGCGCTCCTGTTCATCCTGCTGATTGACGTGCTCGCGTTGATGATGATCGAGCGCACCACGAGCGCCAGGGCCATCGCGCTGATGGCACTGCTGTTGATCCCTGCGGCGTCACTGGCCCATGGGGCCGGAGTGGGAGCGGCCGCGGGCTGGGCCGTGGGCAGCCTCGCCGCAGCCGTCGTGGCCGCCGCGGTGCTGGCCGCGCAGGGCCGGGGCACGCTGAAGCCGGGGTTGGCCCGCACCGCCGGCGGGTGGGGCGCGGGGATGTTCCTCCTCGTCGTGGCGATCTTTCTGTACTACATCGCGTACGAACGCCGGCTGCCCTTCGAGAACGCGGTGCTGATGCCGGTCCTGGCCGGGATGGGAGCGCTCGCAGCGCTCGGGGGGCCTCGCCGCGCGAGAGGGCCGCAGGACCCTGCGCCGCCGCCGCCCTGGAAGATCCCCCGCGGGGCGCTCCTGCTGGCCGTGCCCGTGGTCCTCTGGATCGCCGCCCGGCCGCCTCAACCAGCGGCGGGGACAGGATTTCCGGTCCGGGTGATGTCCTTCAACCTGCATCAGGCCATCGATATCAACGGGCGGCACGACCTGGAGGCCTTCGCCCGGGCGATCGAGGCGTCGGGGGCCGAGGTCTTGGCGGTGCAAGAAGTCTCCCGCGGCTGGCTGATCAGCGGCTCCACGGAGATGCTCACCTGGCTCTCCCGCCGTCTGGGGATGGTCTATGTCTGGAGCCCCGCCGCCGACGCCGTCTTCGGCAACGCCGTCCTCTCCCGCCGGCCGCTCGCTGTTGGCGATCGCGTCGCTTTTCCTCGCGGGGCCGCGCCGATGCGCCGGGGTGGGCTGCGGGCGGAGGTGGATCTGGGCGGTGGCGCGCGCCTGGTCGTGATCGGTGTGCACTTCCACAACCAGCGCGCCCTGGACATCCCCGCCGACGAGCTCCGCGCCGCCCAGGCGCAGGCGCTGGCGGCCTTTTGGAACCGTCAGGACCTGACAGTGGTGATGGGGGATCTCAATGCGGTTCCCGAATCCCGGGCCCTGGCCGTCCTCAAAGAGACGGGGTTGCGGGATGCCTTCGAACTGGGAGGCGGCGAGCCACCGGGCCTGACTTTCCTGGAGTTCGGCCGTCCCGTCCGCCGGATCGACTACATTCTGGTGTCGCCCGATCTCACCGCGCGTGAGTTCATCACCTTCTCCGAGGCGCTCTCGGACCATCTCGGCGTCGCCGTCACGATCTCACCCTGAGGACGCGCCCCGTCTCCGGGCGATGCGGATGCCGCCCTCCACGCGGAGGCGGTCGGGACCACACCATGCCGCCAGCGGGTCGGCCGGGTCGCTGATCGTCACGGTCAGGAGCGCGTACCGCCGGCGGATGCGCCAGTAGAACTGGGTGAGCCGCCCCACCGTGCGCCAACCGGCCCGGTCGCGGACCTTGTGCATGGCCGTGTTCTCCGCCCTCATCCAGCCATACACTCGCCTGATCCCGTGGTCGCGGAGCCAGCGGTGCCGCTCCAGCCCCGCCGCGGTCGCTACCCCCCCGCCGCGGAAGGCCGGCAAGGTGTAGGCCATGCTGACGCCTGCCCGGCGGTCCGCGCGGGGGCCGGGTCGTCGATGGCCTTGGCGCTGGCCAGCAGATCGACCCGGAGGATCGGACGCAGGACAGCCCACCACGTCCTTCGCCGCGGCGTGTTCACGCTCCCGGAGATTTGGCGCACACAAAGCTCAAGTAGTGAGCGCGGCCGCTCCGCAGCGCCTCGTAGATCGTCGTCCCCTGGAGACCCGCAAAGTGCTGGAACGGACCGCGCAGCGGCCAGGCGACCTTCGCCCGGATGAGGGCGAGCTTGCGTGCGTTGTCCTGTTGCATTGCCGCCAGGATGTTCCGCGTGATCAGGCGCTCGACGAGCACCGTCAATCCGGCGGCGCGCAGCGCGTCCCGCAAGAGCTCGACATCCTCGCGGCCTCGGAGGTCCGCAAACAGGAGGCGGCCGTCGGGGCGCAGGACCCGGTACACTTCCCGCAGGAAGCGCGCCATCGAGGGATAGCCATGGGAAGACTCTACGTTGATCACGGCGTCAAAGCTTTCGTCCGCGAACGGCAAGCCCTCGGCGTCGCCCACGGCGAAGGCGAGCCCGGGGCCCCGGTGCCGGCGACAGAGCGCGACGGCGTTGGCCGAGAAGTCGATGCCGACGAAGGAGCGCGGGCTGAGGTAGCGGGAGATGTAACTGGCCCCGCCGCCCCGACCGCAGCCGACCTCGAGGACGGTCAGGCCGCGCAGGTCCCGCTCTGCGGCCACGTGGTGATAGAGCTGGATGCAGAGGCGGTCCGGCTCGTCGCCTTCTAGGAGCGTGAGCGGCCGGCTGTCCGCCTCGAGCGGGGCGAAGCCGTAATTCATGAACGTCCATCCGGCTTCGGTGTTCTTGGCGGCGAGGAAGTCGTACCATGTCTGCCACAGCGAGCGCTTGAGCCGAGGAAACAGGCGGATGAGCAGGCCGAGCAGCTTCGCGAGGATCACGCTGGAGGGATTCGCGATGGTCCTCCCTGCGGGCCTCTCCGCCGGGAGGATCATCGCCTTGCCCTGGGCGGTTGCCCCGCGGGGGCCTAGTCGTGGGGCTCAACAAAGAGACCGGGCTCGCCACGCTGCCCGGTCTCTTCTTGCGCAAATCGGCGGCTCGTTAGGGGAGTCGGTCAATGACCACCACAGCCACCGGGTCGGTCCAGCCGTGCAGGCCGGGCGTCAATTCGCCATTCCCCAGGATACCCGGGTGGTGACGGATCCGCAGCCGAGGGACGGTATTGACGGCCGCGTCATCATTGCCGTCAGGGTCGCCCGGCAGGATCGCCGGCCCTAGACCGGTGCAGGGGTCCACGATATCGAGGCTCTGTTCGGTGTTGTCCTCTGTCCCGGAATCATAGCCGTTAAGGGCGTAGACGACCCGACCCACCGCCGGCAGGGTAGCGGCATCGAGTCCCAGGAAGCCATCGTTGGTACAGATCAGCATGGTCGCCAGAGAGAGTTTGTCTTCCGGGCGGGCGTTGATGTCGAACGTCACCCAAGGCGTAAACGTGCCCACCGTCTTGCCTATGGGCGTCAGCGGCCTTCCCACATCGACGGCCTGAGTGACCCTGCTGTCACCGGCGAACAAGTTGAACATCGGGATCTGGTTGCCGTCCTCGGCGATCGCCTCGAGTTCGAGGGAGGCCAGGGCGCCGACCCGGAACATCCTGATGGACGGCTGGTGGGTGGCGGCTACCGGGGGTGAGAATGGCTGGCCGCTGGTCAGGTTGAAGAGCCGGACCCGGTAGGCAATGAGCGCGGGCGCGGAGGAGGCGGTCGCCGGCAACAGCATCACCCCAACAAGCAGAAGGAGCATCGCAGCGCGCATGTTGACATCCCCCCCTTGGGAATCATGAATACATCGAACGCCTCGGTGCCGTTCTACTGTAGCGGGGGTATACGAAGCTAGGACAAGCGGTCGGTCAAGGAATGGTTAGAGAATTGTAAAGGAGGTGGAAGGCTCTCCTAGTCGTGCTACTCTATGTTCCACGGAACTGATGAAGCGTCCTGACGAGCGGTCCATCAGGGGGTGGGCGGACCGAAGTCGAGGCGGAGAACAGAGATAGGGAGGACACCCATGTACATCGGTCTGGGTACGGTGGTATTGATCATCATTATCTACCTGCTCTTCTTCCGATAGGACTTGAACCCGCGACCTCCGGGGATACTGGTTCACCTGGGGTGCTTCTGCCGTTCCTGGGGCCCCCCAGGGCGCATCGAGATAAGGGCCGTCAGAGAACGCCGGAGGGTAGCAGCACCTTCAGCAGATCCGCCAGGCGCGCCCGATGGTCGGGCGTGTCGAAGTCCAGCAACGGACCCGCCGGGAGAACAGTCTCCGTCACGGACCCTCCCTGCCGCACATAGAGCGCGGAGCGATGCTCACCGCGGTCGTCCGTTTCCACTGTGACGGCCACCGCATCGGGCCCTCTGCCGTCCACGAAGTGCTGGAGCGGCTGGACGCCTTCATCCACCAGGCGTCCGTCGGGGCGCACAGACACGGCGCGGGCGAGATACGCCCGCTGGTTCCACAGCTCCGGGGCCCCGTTGAGTTCGGCGATGAGGAACGGAACGACCTCATCGGGGCGGAGTTCCCGCAGCGGAGGCCCGGCGTTGAAGTAGGTCCGGGCCAGGTGCTCGGCGAGGACGCGCATATTGTGTCTGAACCCCGAGACCCCGGCGGAGAGACTGCTCAGGCCAAACTTGCGCAGCCCGACCGCACCCATGGAGACGGCGCCGCCGAAGTACATCCCGGGGACGGTGACGCTCTCCCAGAACGGGGTGAGATACGGGATGCGGCCGTGACTGAAGGTCCTTACCCCACAGGCCCGCAAGTCCCGCAACGGGGTGCTGAACCCGGTGGCGGCGATGACGTCATCGGCCTCAAGGGTGAGCGTTCCGGGGACGGCCGTGCCGGTGACACTGACGCGCCAACCTAGAGCGTGCCGCTCGATCCGCTCGATGGACGCGTCGAGGGCAAAGGTCCCCCCGCCCAACAGGTGGTCTTCGTAGGGCACGGCGTAGCGGGCGCGGACGGATGCGGAAGCCGACCGATTGTAGAGGGATAGGACTGCCGGCCGCGGCGAAGCCAGGATGATCTGGCGGGCCCACGGGTGGAACGCGTCGGCCAGCTCGAATGCCGAGTTGCGCTTGCCGACGATGAAGACTCGCTTTCCGGCATACTCGTGCGCCGGCCGCGTCTCCACATAGTGGGGGACCGCTTCGATGCCGGGGATCTGCGGCTTCCACGGCTCCGCCATCCCCACGGCGAAGACGGCGACGCGCACGTGATACGAGCCGTCGCTCGTCTCAAGGGTGAAGCCCTGCTCGCGGCGGTGTGTCGCTTCCCACCGGCACCCGTAGCGAATCTGCACCTCGGTCCGCGCCGCGAAAGCGACGAGGGCCTGCTCCATCTCTGAACGCGACGGGAAGATGGATGTGCCGTCCATGAACTCAGGGAGAAGGGCCCGGTGGGACATCTCCTCCGCCAGCAGCGTGTTCCAGTCGTACCACTCGTACGAGCGGGCTTCCGGAGAGACCGGTGGGTGTCGCTTCGACCAGGTGATCAGGCGTTCGAACAGGGGGAGGCGGCGAAACATCCCCCCGGGCTCCTCGTCCGCTGAGATGACCGCGTGGGGCACCCCCCACCGCCGCAGAAAGTAGGTCAGCTGCAGCCCGCCGGGCCCGCTGCCCACCACGAGGAGAGGATAGGTGCCGGGCGGGAAGGGCCGGCTCAACTCCGCCACCGGCTGGCCTGCCGTAACCGCCGGGCCTGTGCCTGCAGCATCCGAAACATCACGCGGGGATAGGTCATCAGGAATCCTTCGACGTCGGGGCCAGACAGCACGGCGCAATGCACCGGACGGACGGCAACCACGTCGGCCGACGGCGGGTCGTTCAGCAGGACGGAAATCTCTCCGAAGAAGTCACCGCGCCCCAGGCCCGCCGTGGGGACCCCGTTGATGGTGACAGTTGCCTCCCCGTCGAGGATGACGTACAGGGCCGAGCCGCCCAGTCCCTGGCGTAGAATGCGCTCCCCTTCTTCAAACCACTGCTCCTCGAAGACGTGGGCGACGCCCTCGAGCTGCGCCCGGTTGAGGTCGGCAAACAAGGCCAGGCCGGCCATGGTGTCAGTAATCTCACTGCGTTCAGGCATGAGGGTCAGATGTTCTGGACCTGCGCGCTCTTTTGGTCATTGGCAGGTTCTATCGGAGGTTCCTGCCTGGGCGTGGTGGACGCGTTCCCTGGCCCTGACGGCCCGCGCGAATAGGTATGCCCTTACGGTCGTCTTCGCCCCCGCCTGATGACCTCGGGGTCGGCCAGCCGGTTCGTCTCGAGGTAGTCCCACACGATTCTAGCGGACCAGTTGGTTGCCCAAGGGCGAGTAATGATCCGGGGCGAGAGCGTCCACCGGGACGCGATTTCCCTGCGTCTCGAACCCGTCCAGCAGGTCGATGTACGGCAGCCCTTTGGCCTGCAGATGGTCCAACAGCGGCGCGTACCGCTTCGTTCCTTTCGCCCGGAATCGGGCTATGTCTCTGTCGCTTGGAAAGATGAGGGCGATCGGCAGCGAGCCATTACGCCTTGCCGACTCGAAGAACAACTCGAAAACGGCGGCCGTGATCTTGAAGGCGTGCGAGTCCGTAGCGTAGACCCCGGACTTCTCTATACCTGACCTGGGTGCCAGGATTCGATAACGCGCAATCTTGAAGAGGCGAAGGGACGGAAGGAAGTCCATGGTCCCTTGCTTGTACCAGGTGTGGAAGAAATGGTCGTGGGCGCCCAGGCGCGGCAGGACCGATTCGGGGTGCGTCAGGAGCTCTCGATAGTGGGACAGCGTAGGCGTCGGGTTGTCCATCAACACTAACGCGTCGTTCTGAATCGTGAACCATGGTTTGGCCAGCGGCAGGTTCGTCACAGGCGCGTAGAATGGGCGATAGACGCTGACAGTCCGGTAGATGTTCTCTGACATGAACCCGATTAGGACAATATCGGGATTGAACCTGACACCGTCCTGCCGATACCGAAGGAATGCCTGGTCGAGTCCATACCCGCCGACGCCGAAATTCAACACCTCTACGCGTTCGTGTGTCCGCATCAACACTTCCTGCCAGGTGTCCTTGGTCTCGACATCATCCGCGTGCGTGAAGGAGTCACCGAAGGCAGCGACCCGCAGCGTACTCCGCGGCGGGTGGAGGGCAAATTCACGGTTCGCTCTGATGCCCGCCGAGTTCGCTCTATAGCGAGGCGCGAATCCGTTTGGCTTGATGGTCCACCCCAGCGTGGAGCTAAAGCCGACGTAGGTGGTCTTCCCGGCCAGGAGGTTCTCGAGAATGTCCTTATGTCGCGGTGAGATCGATGCGGCGGAAATGGGAATGTACTCGATACCGCGAACGGCTCGCAGGAGGATCAAGGCGGTATATGATCCGATCTCGGTGAAGGCATAGACGAGGAGGATCAGGATGAGCCAGAAAGCTGGTTTCTTCACCTGATCTACCTTTCGCGCTCCCACTTGTCGCGAGGCGCCATTGTCGGCGATTCGTCCGCAACTGCTGGGTTAGTCTGCGATGCAAAAGCCTGTCAGCTGAGGGCGCACGTAGAGGCACCATACCCCGACTGAAGCCTCTGTAGTCAAAGGGTGCCGAGGATGCCGGAGCTGGCGGTTATGGCTTTGGAGGCGCGGCTGTTCGCTGAAACGCGATTAAGAAAGCCGTCTAGTGTCTTCGTTTGCTCTGGGGTGACCGACGGGACTTGAACCCGCGACCTCCTGGGCCACAGCTACTTCAGGCATACTTTCTGTAGAAGTCCGCGTCTGTCCACTAACGTCCAGAAGTAGCGTCCCGCAGGGGTTTCGGACCTAGTTGAGATTCCGTTGCTGTCCGTCGTTGACCACAGTTGTCTGGTTAGTTGGCTACACATTGGCTACACAAATGTCCGAGGGAGCGCGTCGCCGGCTCACTCATGGAATTTTTCGTAGAAATCCGAACGGACCGTGACGTTCGTGAATCCGACAGCGGGCACTCCACCGATGACGATTCCTTCTGGTTCAATTAGAGGCGGTTTGTCGGGGAGCCACCCGAGCGAATGTTTGATCCCTTGAAGTAGGAGTTCCTGGATTCGAAAAGATTTGTTGCTAGCTTCCCGGATTCCCGCTTGGTCCATCGGCAAGCGTCCATGACTGATTGCGTTACGGAGCTCAGAAAGTTCTTCGAACTCTCTTGAGCTGACTCCGAGTCTTCGCATTAGGAATTCTCGAATGGATCGGGTTGCTCTTGGTTCTTCGGTCTTATGTCCGCAATTTGGGCATACCTCCATTTCCACACCACATCGCCCGCATCGCCAAGGTCCCTCAATTGTGGGCGCCAACATTTCCAATCCGATCCAGTGATTCAAGACTTGGTAGATTGAGTTGGGCGCAAATAGGCCTGCCAAGAACCACGTTATGGCGCCTTCCACTTCCGGCTCAAGGTCGCCCCGCAGAAAATCCAATCCGAATTCACGGTGCTGGCGGAGTCCGACCTTTTGCTCAAGGAAGGATATGCCTGGTGGCGCCCCAGGGAAATAGATCTCATCGGTCCGTTCACCCTCCTTCAAGCCCTTTGGGACGATGCGTGCAGCAAGGACGTTGAACCCGGATAGGAGGCTGAAAGAGAGTCGGAATATCACCTTTCCAATCCGCGCCATATCGGGGACAGGGTCCTGGTGCATGCCTTGCTGTGTTCCATCAGTCTCAAGTAGGGTTGCGGAACCCCGATAGGTGGGCGGAAAGTCTATTTGAACATTTCGCATTGAGACCGCAGGAACACCAGGGATGGTGACCGGCTTCTCCAGTGGGGCAGCTGGCACAATCCACACCTGGACAACATAAGGCTCTGGTCCTGTCGATGCCATCGGACTTCCTCCGCTGCCGGGGGGAGAGGGGCCTCTCAAGTGGAGGCTCTCTTTTGAAACGGTGCGGGATTCAGACTAGCACACCATCGACGCCTACGATTCCGGACGGCTAGGCCGCCAGTCCCAGGATTTCCTTCATCACCTCAACCGGTAGGGGGCTGGTGGAGGGCGGTTCGAAGGTCTGTTATGATGGCCTGGGTCTCTGCGTCAGCTAGCAGGAGCTTCGCCAAACCTATATTATCTATTTCTTGCTAAGCTCATTCTGGCTCCAGGGCCTTTGCACCACTTATCGCGCGTTCCATTGACAATTGCTAGGATGTCTTCTGTCCCTCTTTTGATGGGGGACCCGCCGGGCCCCGCTCAAAGGTTTCCTCTGGGCGGGGCCCATTTGTAACGGACCCCTCACTCAAAGCACCGGGACAAGGCGAAGGAGTAGGGAAGGTTCGGAGCCTCCTACGTGGATTCTTATCCGAGATGCGAGGCCGGGGCCGGAGCTTGGGTCGAGGCCGCGGAGCTCGATTGCCAAAAGGGTTAGGCTACTAGTTCGCTACTGCTCAAAGAGGTTAATGAGCTTCGCGTTGCCGCGAGCGCAGCAGCGCCTTCCGTCGATTCGAAAGCGTAACTCCGGGGCGGAGTCTCGGTGTCTCTTGCTACGAGTTCCTCGTAAGTCGCCGCCGCAGGAATTTTGTGCCTATTACCAAAAGTCCTTTTGGGTGAAGGTAATCAACGGGCGAATTTCGCCCCCTGCGAGGCAGCTTGCGGAGGTAGTCGTGCCTGAGGTCTCGCCGGTTCTCGCACTCGAGACAGATGTTTCAGGCCGTGGACCGGAACCAGGAATTGCACTCTGTCTTTCTGGCGGTGGTTATCGAGCCATGCTTTTCCACCTCGGTGCGCTCTGGCGTTTGAACGAGCTTGGGTACCTCTCACGACTGGATCGGATCTCAAGTGTCTCAGGAGGTTCGATTACGGCCGCAGTTCTCGGGTCTCGCTGGTCGCGGCTGTCCTTCGATGGACACGGCGTAATCAGGAACTTTGAGGAAGTGATTACGCCGATCCGGGCGCTCGCTGTGCGGACGATTGATGTCTGGGCAGCCCTTCGGGGGATGCTAGGCCCCGGGACCATCGTTGATCAAGTCGTCAGAGCCTACCAGCGACATCTGTTCGGGGATGCAACGCTTCAGGATTTGCCCAATCGGCCTCGGTTCGTCATCAACGCCACGAACTTACAGTCTGGTGTCCTATGGCGGTTCATGAAGCCGTACATGCGTGACTATCGTGTTGGAGAAGTTCGACGACCAACGGTACTCCTGGCGGTTGCGGTGGCCGCTTCGGCGGCCTTTCCGCCGTTCCTATCTCCCGTCGTGCTTCGACTGCAAGAGGCAGATTACACGTTAGGGAGCGGCATGGATCTCCAGCAGCCATCGTATCTCACCCGTGTCGTGCTGACGGATGGAGGGGTCTATGACAATCTTGGGTTAGAGACAGCCTGGAAGCGGTATCAGACGGTTCTTGTTAGTAATGCAGGTGGCAAGATGCAAGCTCTTTCGTCGCCGGGCGTTGGCTGGATCCGTCAGCCGATTAGAGTCTTGAGCGTTATCGACAACCAGGTCCGCAGCCTCCGGAGCCAGCAGGTGGTCAACTCACTTAAGAATGGGACTCGAAAGGGAGCCTACTGGGGGATACGGACGCCCATCAACGAGTATAGGGCTCCGAGTCTACTTCCTTGTCCACTCGAAAAAACAAGCGAACTCGCCAACGTCGCAACCAGGCTCGGGAAGCTAGGAGGCGCCCTTCAGGAACGTCTCATAAACTGGGGCTATGCGGTAGCAGATGCGGCCATCCGGAGCTACCTCGACATGAATCTCGCACCACCGACGGCTTTTCCGTATCCGGCAACTGGAGTCTAGGAGTTAGGAGCGGTCAGCTGAAGGTTCCATCGGATCATAGAAGGAATCCCAGGAGCCGGCGGAAAATGTAGCAGTCTACAGATGCTTAACTATCAGCTGTGTATTTCTGGACAACGCAGCCATGCTAGAAGGTTCGGGCCGAGTGAACGCGGGCGTTTAGCGTGAGGAGATAGCGAATGTCCCTCGTGTTCAACACTCCGATCCAGGGGCCCAGCACGCATGCGTTGGTCATCGGGGTAGGGCACTACCCGAACAAGGGCTGGGGCGTCGGCGATCTTGACTCAGCGGCCCAATCTGCTGTGGCGTTCGCAAGGTGGCTCGAGAAGTCGTGGCCGAGAGCCGGCCCGTGGCCGCTCAGCACGATCGATCTGCGTGTGTCCGTCCGCGCCGGCCCACTTACGCTCGGTGCGCCGCCGGGAACGCCGGTCGACCCAGCCACGACGGTGGGCGTTTTCACAGCGATCACGGACTGGTTCAAACGATGCCACACTGACGAGAACAATCTCGCGATCCTCTACTTCGCGGGCCACGGCGTCGAGAAGGGGCTGGTGGCGTCTCTGTTGACGGCGGACTTCGGCGGGAACCAGTTGGACGTCGGCGACGATGCGCTGAACCTGAGCCAGTTCGCGGTCGGCATGGAGCGTTGTCGCGCACGGAAGCAATGGTTCATCGTTGACGCGTGTCGAATCACGCCACCCGGGCTGATCAGTTCGCTTGGCCAGTTCGGCCGACCGGGCATCGCGCCTGACGCCGACGATCGGCCGTCGGGGCTCGAGCGTGATCACCTCATTCTTCAGGCGACGGCCGCCGAGCGAGTGGCGTACGGCACGGACGGCGAGCCCAGTCGATTCACGCGCGCGCTCATTAGGGCGCTGGACGGCGCGGCGTGGGATGACGACAACCAACCATGGATCTCGTGGGCGGTGCGTTCGGAGCGGCTGGTCACGACAATAAATCATCTGCTTCAGATCGAGGAGCGACTCCACGGGGCCCCATCTCAGAGGGCGCGGGTTCGTGGGGACAGCGGCGGCTTCGTCCTCTGGCAGCCAAACCGATCGCCGCGTGTCCCAGTGATCGTTTCGTGCAACCCCCCGCACCGGATGCACGAGGCCTCCCTCGCCGTGGAAAGAGACGGCGTCGACTACGGCCAGCGCGGCGCGGGCGATCCGGATCCATGGGAGTTCGACCTCGACGCAGCAGCGTCGCCGTATACCGTAAACGCCACGTTTCCGTCCAGCAAGCTAGTGGCAAACGAGGTACTCGTGCGGCCCCCATCCAAGGAAGCGGGAGTGCAGGCGCCATGAGCAGCAAGCTGCATCTCGGCGTCAGGAAATACCTTCTCGGTGATACCGTCGCCACGACGGATCCTCGGCAACCGAGCGGTGTGCTTGCTGAGATCACGCCGCTAGCGGGCAGCGAAGAAAAGACGATTCGCCGTCTCGTTCCGATTGGTCCGCACGGTCGGACGGAATTGATCGATGTACCAGCAGGCCGCCTGGCAATCCAGGTCCGGCTCCCGTCAGGAGAGATACTCAACCGCGACATCGTCCTTCCCGACGGACAGGAGTCGACGGTCGTGCTCGAGACACGCAGTTCGCCGCACGAATGGATGAGCTGGCCGCGCTTTCTGAGCAAAGCGGCTCAGACGGCCCCCGAACCCGAGGGTGTGGGTTACCGCATCCGGGATCTTCACCCGGCGTTGTGGGTCCGCCGCCAGAACGGCACTATTGAGCTCCGGCCGGGCCCGCTGTGGCACGAGGACGTTGACGCCGGGCGCAGGCTCGTCAGCTACACATTCACCGGATCGGTCGCTGGCTGGGGTGAGCGTCCGTTCCTAACGATCGACCCGGCACCACCGTCGTCGACCATGCTGGCCACGATCCCACTGCCGTGGTCGAGGGAGGGCCAAGTGCCGCGCGTGCAAGTGGTCATCCGCCTCGCGAAGGGCGAGGAACGCGACGATGTCGACGTGCTCGTTCACGATCCTTGGCTCGCTCCAATGCTCGGCTACCTCGAGTCGGGAGACCTCGCAGCGGCAAGGCAATTCGAGGCCTCAGTGCTCGAGAACGCGGAGGACCTTCTCTCCGAGAAGGCGATGAACCCGATCGCGGCGGCGGCTGGCGCGTATCTCCTGTTGCAGACGCGTGCGCTCCAGCGTTTGCACGACTGGCCGAGGAACCTCGCGGCTCGTTTCGACTGGCTACCGGACGGCGCGATTATTTACGCAACCCAGATGCTGCGCACCCGCGACCGGAACAAAAAGGCGATCCGGGAGGCACTTCTCAGCGCCGCAAAGAGGGGCGCGCCGGTTTTCGTCGAGGGCGTGCAGCTCCTGGGAGACGGGCTGCGGGTCCTCGCCAACTATGAAGCGACGGGATCCGAGGCGCCGGGCCAGTACAGGCGCAGGCGGGCCGACGAACAGTTCGAAGCTCTCAGTGAGTGGGTTGCCGCGCTCGAATCGGCCACCCGTCCCGACACTCTCTTTACCATCCTCGAAGCCGAGGATGCAACGCTCCGTTCTCTTATCGCGGGCTTCTCGCTCTGATCCAGGCGGAAGGAGACCACTGATGGACGATGACGCCTTGCTGCGGCCGACCGAGGCTATCCGCGCGGCGTTCAAGGAGATACGCGCGCGATCGACCGACATCGCGGGACGCTCGCCACGATTCCGGATCTCGTCGCGGTGCGGCCCGGATACCGCTACGAGCCGGATGGAGCCAGGCCCGCTGTCGTGCTCGCGTTCATGCCGCCCCTCGCGCGACCCGCAAGCGCAATCGAACAGGAGTACGCACAGCAGCTCGGCGTACCGGTGCGCGCACTGGAGGCCACGCCCGACGAGCAGGTGCGTTACCTAAGCGACGCCGTTCGGGTGCCACTCCGGTCGTCAGAGTTCGACCGTTTTCTCCAACCCGTCGTGCCCGAGTTTCGCCCGCCGCTCCGCGGGACGTACCAGCCCCCGCACGGCGAGAGCGTGCCGCGTCTCGAAGAGGTAAACGAGGAGATGAGCCTCACGGTATGCACGAGTCCGGACGCGGGCTGGCCCGTGCTGCAGGCGTTCCTTGCCGAACCGGTACAGGACCGGCTTCAGGTCGGCATCTACCAGTTCACAGCGCCGCACATCTACAAGCAGATCCGCCGTACGCTGCTCGCGGATGACGACTCGCAGCTCCGGATGACACTCGACCCAAAACCCGAGAAGATCCGTGACGAGGGAAACAAGGCGGACGATGTGTACGGCCCGGATCTCCTCGACCGGTTGCGACGGGCTCTCGGCTCGCGCTTCGACTATCAGTGGATGTCGGTCGGTAGCGAGCGCGTGTTCGCTAGCGCCTACCATATCAAGGTGGCGGTCGCCGACGGGCAGCGGATTTGGCTGTCGAGCGGCAACTGGCAGTCCTCGAACCAGCCTCCGTATGACCCGATCGGCGATCATTCGCACTTGCCGCCGAACTATCTCCGTTCGTACAACCGAGAGCACCACGTTGTCCTCGAGCATCCCGGCCTCGCGCGTGCCTTAGAGCAGTTCCTCAAACACGACTTTGAGCACGGCGCGACCACCGAGGAGCCGGACTTTGCGGTGACGCCCGATCTATTCGTTGCCGTGGATCCCGAACTGGCTGCTGAATTCGCACCACCGAGGTACTTCCCGCCGTTGCGGCTCACTCGGCAGGTTCGTGTGCAGCCGCTCCTGACACCCGACAACTACGCCACTCGCACCCTCGAACTGATCGAGTCGGCGAGTAACCGCATCTATCTCCAGAACCAGTACATCAACTTGAACCCCGAGGGCGATTTCCCCGAGTTCACGCGGCTCCTGCGCGTGCTCCTCGGCAAGTTGCAGGCTGGCCTCGACGTTCGGATCATCTGCCGCGACCTGATGAAGCCCGAGAAGCTTGACCTCCTCGTCGCGCTTGGCTTCAATCCGGCGCGGTTCCGGTTCCTCCGGAACACACACACCAAGGTTGTCATTCTTGACGGGAAAAGCGTGCTCATCGGCAGTCACAACTGGTCGAACGAGGGCGTCGTCTCGAACCGCGACGCCAGCCTGCTCTTCCACGACGAGGAGATCGCGCAGTACTGCGAGACTATCTTCCTCTATGACTGGAGTCGGGCGACCTCGCGCACCGCCCGTCGCCAGCCCCGCGTCGCGCGCGACGGCGAGACGCCGTTCGCTGGTGCGGTCCGGATGGCGTGGGAATCAGTCTTCGACGAGAGCCCTGCGCTCCGCCCCATGGAGATTGTCCCGTCCGCGGCTTCTGCAGTGGCAAGTGGTGGCGTAGGGGTTGCCTTCGGGCCGGGCGCGCCGGCTGCGGCGACGGTGGAGATGGTGGTCGTCAACGGGATCAATGGTGCGACTGGCGACTATCTCGTGAAGCCCCGACCCGTGACGGACGTCGCCGATGTCATACGCGCGACGAGGAGCGGGCTCGAACCGGAAGTTAGGAGTTTGGCGTCGCGCGCCCGCTACCGGGAGTTCGGACTGCTCGAAGGCGTCGACCCGAACAACTTGGCGCAGACAGGCTGGGGTCTCGTCGTTCGCCAGGGCGATCCGAACGGACTCGTGGGCGCGGTCGACGCACTGCTTCGCCATCGCGGTACACACGTGCCCGCCCGCGTCTTGAAAACCCTCGAATACCGTCCTGGAGAACAGGTGGTGGATTGGCTGAACCGCCATGGCGTGACGTTCGGGTCTGTGGCGCCCGCCCGCGTTCCGTTCCACCTCCTGCTGCTGGGCGGTCCGGAGGACATTCCATTCGAGTTCCAGTACCTACTCGATCTCGAGTACGCTGTCGGTCGTCTCGCATTCGACACGAAGGATGAGTACAAGCGTTATGGTGAGAGCGTCGTTCGCTATGAAACGGGTGCTCGACCCGAGACGACCCGGGATGCCATCTTCTTCGCTCCCCAACATGCGGGCGATGCCGCGACCGAGCTAAGCCGCACGTGCCTAGTGGATCCCCTTATCGCCGGCACACCGGATCTCCCGGCTCTCGGCGCGCAGTTCGGATTTCGGGTCACGTCGCGGCTTCAGGCGGAGGCGAAGCGGAGCGTGCTGCTCGATGTGCTGCACGGACGCGGAACTCGCCCCGCTGTCATGTTTACGGCCAGCCACGGAATGGGTTTTCCGGCAGGCGACTCGCGGCAGCTCGCCGCTCAGGGCGCCCTGCTGATGCAGGACTGGTCGGGCTTCATGAATATCCAACCAGCGCACTACGTGACCGCGGCTGACATCGCCAACGACGCCCGCCTGCATGGGATCGTCGCGTTTTTCTTCGCGTGCTACAGTGCCGGCACGCCGCAGGTTGACAACTTCCCGGTGGATCTTGGAGCGGCACCCGCCCAGATCGCCCCAAAGCCGTTCGTCGCGGCGCTGCCGAAGCGGTTACTCGGACACCCAAACGGCGGCGCCCTCGGTGTCTTTGGACACGTTGAGCGCGCGTGGGGCTATTCAATACGCCCTGCGGGGCTCGGCCCCCAGCTGGTTCCGTTCTGGAACGCGTTCGCCAGGATCATGAACGGTATGTGCCTCGGGAACGCGACGAAGGACATGAGCGAACGGTCCGCGTCGTTATCCTCGAAGCTGCTGGACGCGCTCGCTCCCGGCGCCCCGCCCGTCAGCGACGCCGAGTTGGTGTCTGGATGGATAGAACGCAACGACGCGCGAGCATACGTGCTGCTCGGCGATCCCGCGGCGCGGCTCCGAGGCAGCGAACTCGTGTAGCTGCGGCGACATCGGTGACCCCGCCCGCCTCCACTGGCGCGTGTCTTTTTATTCTCATTGTGTCTATAGATTGGGCAAACGACGGTCTTGAGCTAGCTGTCGTAAATTGCGTGACCTAACCGTAACGGGGATTGGAAGGTCAAGTCCCGATAGGTTCAAACCCGGTTTGAGGTTTTAGACCCTTCCTCAGCGTGCCAGCCCACGGAGTAGAGACGGAATACAATCACAACGTGTTTCTAACGCCAGTCGGTTCCTACGGTTTCTGCCGAGAAGTTCGTGAGGCGTGTCCTGCCGGTGCCGTCTACATTCATCACGAAGATTTCGGCCGAGGTTCTGCTCCGCTCGGATGTGAACATGATTCTCTGTCCGTCCGGGCCAAACACTGGAAACGCTTCTGACACGGTAGTATTTGTCAGGCGCATCACGCCCGTTCCGTCCGCATTCATCAAATAGACTTGGAAGTAGACCGACGGCAAGGGTCCGCCTGGCACAAATGGCGGCACATGGCGCAAAGACATGAATGCAATCTTACGGCCGTCTGGGCTGTACCTAGGGGCAAGGTCTGTTGCATTAGTCAGGCGGATCACCCCCGTCCCGTCCGCGCTCATCACGTAGATTCCGCGATCCAATTGGAAGGCGATTTTGGAACCGTCGGGGCTGAAGGAGGGAGACCTGTCGCTGGCGGGGCTGTTCGATAAGCGGGTCACGTTAGTTCCGTCTACGCCCATCACGTAGATTTCATAATTGCCGTCACGATTAGATGCAAACGCGATCCTGCTGCCGTCCGGATTGAACGCAGGTTCCACATCCTCGGCCGGATGGTTGGTGAGGCGGGTCACTCCTGTTCCATCTGCGTTCATTATGTAGATTTCAGAGTTGCCGTCACGCCTAGACGTGAACGCGATTCTGGTGGCATCCGGACTAAGCGCCGGTAATTGGTCGTCCGCTGGGTGGTTCATCAACCGGGTTACACTCGTCCCGTCTGCGTTCATCGCGTAGATTTCATAGTTCCCGTCACGGTTAGAGTGGAACACAATCCTGCTGGGTCGTTGGGCGGTAGCGAAATTGAGTTCGCTACCCGGATTCAGAGCGACCAGTACGAGTGCCAACCCGATGAATAGCGCGCTTGGCAACAGTGTTATCGCTCGAGACAGCGAGCCAATATCTCGCATCGCCCGCACCTCCGTAAGTTGGGCTACGAAAGCCTAAGGGTTACACACTAGGCAGCGCCTCTCTGCCGCTTTTATCTTGGAGTCAGGCTGCTGCCAGTCTAGCCTAAGGGTGCAGCGAGATAAATTGCACCTAAGGCCTACCCAGGAGGTCAGCCTAGAGCCCAGGAATGGTGCACCTGCCGGCGACGGTGTTGCCAGTGTGTAGCCAGTTGAAGACCCTCGGGCCGCGTACGGGCATACCCATCGGTTACGGCCTTTACACCTTTACACGTTCGCCAGGAGGGCGTCCATCCTGACCGCAGCCTCCCGCTGAATGGAAGGGAGGACGTGGCTGTAGGTCGCCAGGGTAATGCCGATGTTCGAATGGCCCAACATCTCCTGGACCACACGCGGGTGGGTGCCCTGCGCGAGGTGCAAGGATGCTGCCGTATGCCTCAGATCATGCAGCCTGATTCTCGGTAGGCCCGCCTTGCGGAGCAGCGGCTCGAATGATCGACGCCTCAGGTTGGACTTCCTGACCGGGTGGGCTTCGGTGTCGGTGAAGACCAGGCCCATCGGATTGCCGTAGGTGCCCGTCGCCAGGGCGCGCTGGCGGTGATCACGCAGCGCCTGGAGAGTCACCTGTGGGAGGTCGATCTTCCGCCGGGCAGCCGCGGTCTTCGGTTCGGCCAGCCACAGCCTGCCGCGAACTTCGCAGAGCTGCTGGCGGATCTGGAGGGTGCCGGCCTTCAAGTCAAGGTCCCCCCAAGTCACTCCCAGGGCTTCACCCACCCGAAGGCCCACCGACACCAGGAGGACGAAAAGGGCGCAGTGTTGGTCCGCCTCGGCGGCCGCAAGGAAACGGCGCGCCTGCTCGCCATCGAGCACCTGCATGGGCTTCTGTGGCACGCGGGGCCGTACCACGGCGGTGCACACGTTGCGGGGCACCATCCCCCACAGCACGGCCTGCTTCAGTGCCCCGGAGAGGACCTGGTAGACGATGAGGCGCAGTTTCGGCGATGCCCCGGCCTTCTCCGTGTCCGTCAGCAACCCCTGGACGTGCGCCGGGGTCAGTTTGGCGAGGGTCACGCCACCGACGTGCGGGTTGATGTGCCGGCGGATGATCATCTCATAGAGTACGAACGTGGCCTCGCGCACAGCTGGTCTCGCCCCGGTCTCCAGCCAGTGGCCGAGGAATTGCGCCACGGTTAGGCGCGTGGGTTCCCCGAGGGTGCCGCTGGCGGCGTCCACCTGGAGGCGAGCGAGTTTCTCCAGGACGCCCGCCTTCGAAGGGGCGTAGACCGTCCGCCGCCGCCGCCTGCCGGTGTCGGCGTAGCCTAGACTGACCGTCGCCGCCCAGACCTTCCGGTCGGGCCGGAAATAGACTGACCCTTCACCGCGTCCCCGCTTCTGCCGTGCCATCTTCGCCTTCCCCCTTTCGCCGCTTCATTCTGGACTCGCGCAACTGGCGCATGCGCTCCCTTGCGCGCCGTGCGTCATCGCGCCGGCGGTGTTCTACGCTGCAATACGCCTTTGGTTTGCCGTGCACAGTGAGGTTGAACCGTGTGCACCACCCGCACTGCCCGAGGCGCGTAGTGAGGCCACGATCAGCGGCGAGCAGGAGGGCGACGGCGTAACTGTAGGCCGCCTGCACGCCGTTCAGGACGAAAACGGCCCTAATCCGGTGTTCGGCAGGGTCGTAGGTCATTCGAATGGGAACCGTGCCAAGACGCTCCGCTACCTGGCGGCCGATGATGTCGCGGGCGGCCTTCCCAAGTTTGGCGATTTGTTCCAGCCAGAAGCGGAGCTCGGCCTGATCTCGGTAATACTGCCTGAACTGCCTCGGGGGCAGGACCTTGAAGACCGGGCCCACAAGCGGCACGCGGCGGAAGAGATCTTCGACTTGGCGCGTCGACCTGATCGTCCGAAGGTTGGCGAATGACCGGCTTGCTTCGAGGAGAGCCTGCTCGGCGGCTGTCAGTTGTTCGCGCATGTGACCCAATCTTGATACATACACGTTCGACGAACCCGATGACACGTCGAACCCAAGATGCTAGTGTTCACTTTAGGACATTGGGGGACGCTGAGTCAAGTCTTGGGGAGGGAAAGCGACTAATGGCCACGGCGAGAGAGCAACTAGTCCTGGACGGGCTCGCTACGCTTTTGGAGGCCCAGCAATTCACGCGCCTCTCCCGTAGCATGCTCTACTCGCTGATGGGAGAGGGGCGGTTCCCTACGTTGTTATCGGGCGACGCCGGCTCATCCCCAGGAAGGCCCTCGTGGCACTGGCGGCCTCAGGCCTGAGGGGAGGCGGGAACGGTGCCCAGTAACGAGTTCGGGTTTCTCTTCCCGCAGCACATAGAGCTGATGCTGGGCTCCGGCATCGCGCCGGAGGTAGCGCGGGCCCGCGGCTACGTCTCCGTCGACACGAAGGCCGAACTGGGCCGAAAGGGCTTCAGCCCCGCGCAGCAGCGCGTGCCCGGCCTCCTCCTGCCCGTGTGGCGGGTTACCGGCGAGCGGGCCTTCTACCAGTACCGGCCGGACGAACCTCGCATCAATAGTGCGGGGAGGGTGGTCAAGTACGAGATGCCCACGAAGGTCCGCATGGCGTTGGATGTCCACCCCGCCGCCCGCGGCTGGATCGCCGACCCGTCGCGCCCGCTGTTCGTTACCGAGGGCATCCGAAAAGCCGACGCCGCCGTCACCCGCGGACTCTGCTGCATCGCGCTGCTCGGCGTCTGGAACTGGCGCGGCCGGAACGAGAAGGGCGGCCTGACGGTCCTCGCCGACTGGGAGGCCGTCGCCCTGAAAGGGCGGCAGGTCTATGTCGTCTTCGACAGCGACGTGATGCTGAAGGCCTCGGTCCACGAGGCCCTCGTCCGCCTGCGGGCGTTCTTGGAGGTGCGCGGCGCGCCCGTGGCGCTGACGTACCTACCTTCGGGCGAGGGTGGCATGAAGGTCGGGCTGGACGACTTCCTGCTGGGGCACACTGTGGATGATCTATTGTCCCTCGGGGTCACTGAGCTACGCCGACCCCAGCCGAATACGACCGGCCGGGTCGCGGCTCCCCGTTGGGACCTGGAGGATCTCCGCCGGCGTGCGGCTCCTGTTCTTGAGGCACATGACCCGCTTGTCTTGGTGGAGGGCGCGTTGCGGTCCGGGGGGTACGGCGGGGACCTGCGTCCGGCGATGATCACGTACCTCGCTAGCACAACCCGCGTCCTGGCGGGGCGGTCTGGCACGATGCCGGCGCACCTCCTGCTGGTCGGGCCGCCGGGAGCCGGCAAGAACTACACCATCAACGCGATCCTGCGGCTGCTTCCGCCCGAGGCCTACCACGTGATCGACGCCGGCTCCCCGCGCAGCCTGATCTACGACGCCGCGGACCTGCAGCAACGCGTGCTGGTCTTCAGTGAGGCGGACAGCCTGCCCTCGGGTGAGGAGAACCCGGCCGCGTCGGCGGTGCGGAACCTCCTCCAGGACGGCGTCCTGCGATATCAGGTGACCGTCCGCGATCCCGAGACGCGGCGGTTCACCGTGCAGACCGTCACCAAGCCGGGCCCGACGGTGATGATCACCACGGCCGTGCGCCGCCTCGGGCTTCAGCTCGACACTCGCCTGTTCACCGTCCCGATGGCCGACGACCAGGGGCAGGTCAGGGCGGCCCTGCGCATGCAGAGCGACCTTGAGCTGGCCTCAGCACCGGCCCCGCCCGCGGCCCTGGTCGCACTGCAGGCTTACCTCCAGGCCACTGTCCCGTGGGAGGCCGTCGTCCCGTTCGTGCGGGCTCTGGCGAAAGCCGTGGCGCAGTCTCCTATCGGACCGCGGGTGCTGCGGGACTTGAGCCGGTTGCTCGCCCTGATCAAGGCCGTCGCGGTTCTCCGCCATCGGTGGCGGCGGCGCGATGATGCGAGGCGCGTCATCGCAGAGATCGAGGACTACGCCGCCGTCTTTGACCTCGTGCGGGACATCTATACCGCGACGGTGACCGGCGCTGGGCGAGGGGTGCGGGAAGCCGTAGAAGCGGTGGGTGCCCTCCGGGAGAAGGGGGAGAAGCCCATCACCATCACCTCCGTCGGGAGACACATGTCCGTCTCTCGGCCCACCGCGCAGAACCGCGTGCATCAGGCGCTGGCCGGGGGGTGGCTCGCCAATCTCGACCATCGCAGGCGAGTCTACGACCTCGATCTCGGCGAGCCGCTGCCGCCCGAGGCCGGCCTCCCGCGGCCGGAGGATCTGCAGCTGCAGGTACAGGCAGCCGATGACGTCACGGCCGTCCTGGGCGACGTCGAGGTCATCGCTCAAGTGCCTGACGAGGACGCCCCTGCTGCGGTGCGGCAGGCGGAGGGCGGATAGCCGTGGCGACGGTCGTGCGCGTCAAGGACGGCCCTCTCGCCGGCGCCTTGCTGACGGTGACGCCGGCGCTCCTGGACGCGCTACGGATTTCCGCCTGGGAGGAGAAGCGCGCCGAGGGCCTCCTGCAGGAAACCCTTCGGCGGGTCGCCCGCGCCTACCGAACCGAGTGGGCCGCCCGTTATCACCGGGACAGCCCGGACTGGTTCGAGGCCGAGGCGCGCATCGAGGCGGCCGCGCTGAGGCGGGACACGGTGGCGTTCGTGCGCGCTCTGGCCGACTACGAGCAACTTGCCCGGGAGAGATTCGCACAGTGGACGAACGAGACGGCCCGCTAGACGTCCCCGTCCGGCGGCGGCCCGGGCCTAGGACGGCGGAGGGGATCGCGAAGGTGACGGCGATCATCCAGGAGGTGAACCGCTCCGGACGCAACCGCCATCCTTCCGTGGCGGCCCTCCGCAGGATGACTGCAGCAGAGCCGGAGACGCGGGAGGTCCTCAGGGAGATCACGAACCTCCTGGCGGGGGAGAACGTTGACCACATCGCGCCCGTCGACGGCCCGACAGTGGAGGGCTTCGCCGTCGTCCTGCGGCAGCTGCGCGCAGCTGATAATTACCTCCGCGCCTTTGGCCTGACCGACCGGCGCGGGCGCGTCCGGGGCGTCGCGCAGCTCCTGCCTACGTTGGCGCGGGAGGTGCGGGCCTTCGCCGAGACGCTGGGCCTCTCGCCTGCGGGCCGGATGAAGTTGGGTCTCGACCGAGCCAAAGCGTTCGACCTCGCGGCGGCGTTTGCTGCTTTGCCGGAAGATGGCGAGGGTCCGGGCCAATGAATCGTACTGCTGGCAAGCTTCGCCGCTGGCTGGACGATCCTGCGGCGTTTGCGGCGGAGGCCTTGGGCCTGCCGCCCTGGCCGCACCAGGCGCAGATCCTCCGGAGCAAGGCCAAGATCATTGTTGCGGTGGCCGCCCGCCAGGTCGGCAAGAGCATGGCTGCGGCGATGCTTGCTCTCCATCGTGCGTTCAGCACGCCGCGGCGCAGGATTCTCATTTGCTCGCCGTCGTTGCGGCAGTCGTCCCTGATGTTCGGGAC
>JBOGSD010000123.1:0-3259 GCA_050695215.1 bacterium | reverse complement strand
CGCGGGGAAGGCCCCCGCCCGCGCCGCCGCCGGCTCAACCGGGGCGTCGCGGCGGAAACGGCGATGACGGGGCGGACCCCGGCGCCGCTGCCGCGCCGTTTCTTCGCGCGCCCGACCCTCACGGTGGCGCGGGAATTGCTGGGCCATCTCCTGGTGTCTGACGCCCCCGAGGGCCGCACCGTCGGGCGGATCGTGGAGACGGAAGCCTACCGCGGCGAGGACGACCCGGCCAGCCACGCCTACCGCCTTACCCCGCGCAGCCGCATCATGGCCGGCCCGCCGGGGATGGCCTACGTCTACTTCACCTACGGCAACCACTACTGCGTCAACGTCGTCGCCCACCCCGCGGGCGCCGCCGGCGCCGTCCTCCTGCGGGCAATTGAGCCGCTGGAGGGCATCGACGTGATGGCCCGACGCCGTGGCCTGGGGACGGCGGACGGCCGCCGCGCGCATCTGCTGGCTTCCGGACCGGGGCGGCTCACCCAGGCGATGGGTATCGGCCAGGCACACAATGGCTGGGATCTCACCGCGCCGCCCCTGTTCATCGCCCACGGCCGGCCTGGCCTCTTCGTGGTCAAGACTGGCCCCCGCGTCGGCGTCCGCGTGGGGGTCGAGCGGCCGTGGCGGTTCGTCGTGCATGGGACCCCGTGTCTGTCGCGGCCGCGCTAGATCGTTACTCGTAGCGCAGCGCGTCGATCGGGTGCAGCCCCGCCGCGCGCCAGGCCGGGTAGACGCCGAAGGCCACGCCCACCAGCGTTGAAAAACTGAAGGCCAGCACCACGATGGGGATGCTGTTGGCCAGCGAGGGCTGGCTGTGAAAGAGTCGGATGCTGATGCCCCAGGCGACCCCCAACCCCACCGCCATCCCCAGGATCCCCCCGATCAGGCTGATGCCGATCGCCTCGATGAGGAACTGCGTGAGCACGTCCAGGCGGCGCGCCCCCACGGCCTTGCGGATGCCGATCTCGCGCGTGCGTTCGGTCACCGAGACCAGCATGATGTTCATGATCCCGATGCCGCCGACCAGCAGCGAGATGGCGCCGATGCTGGAGAGAGCCACGGTGAGAATGCCCAGGATGGCGTTGAGGGAGCCCAGCAGCTGGCTCTGCGTGAGAACGGTGAAATCCTCGTCCCCGTGCTCGCGCAGCAGGATGCGCTGCGTCTCCCGCAGCGCCCGGGCGACGCTGCCGACGTCGCGCGCCTTCACGAACAAGAACGAGGCGTAGTTGATGTTGAAAAGCTGCTGGGCGGTGGTCAGCGGTAGATAGGCGCGGTCATCCAGGTCGACGCCGAGCATCCCGCCTTCCGGTTCGAGGACGCCCACCACGTCAAAGGCGCGCCCGCTGATCGTCAGGGTGCGGCCGACGGCTCTCGCCGGCGTACGGTAGAGCGTGCGGGCGAGGGTCTCGCCGATCACGGCGACGCGCTTGCGCCGCACCAGGTCCGCGTCCTGGAGGAACCGCCCGGCCTGCATCCGCAGGCTGCGCACCGTCAGCAGGTTGGGGGTCGTGCCGATCACGGTGGTGACCGCCTTCTCCCCGGCGGCGGCGACCTCGATGGATGTCTGCAGGAAGGGGGTGACGTCCGAGACGGCCGGAGCGCCGCGGCTGATCGCGCGCGCGTCGTCGTAGGTGAGGGTGAGCCGGCCCTCCTGGGTGGAGACGGGCGTGCCCTCGTCGGCTTTGCCGGGGAAGACCCAGAGCAGGTCCGGGCCCAGTTCGGCGAATTCGCCGACCACGCTGCTGCGGACCGTCTGGCCCACGGAGACCAGGGCGATCACCGCGGCCACGCCGATGATCACGCCCAGCATCGTCAGGAAGGAGCGCAGCTTGTGCGCCCGCAGCGCTTCGAGGGCGACCGCGAACGCCTCCAGGATGTCCATCAGCGTGAGCGCGCCTGGCGACCCGTCAGCCGGCCAGCTCGCGGCGGGCAGTGATCGGGACGGCGACCGCGTCATCGGCCACCAGCCGGCCGTCCAGCAGCGAGAGGATGCGGCGCCCGTGCTCGGCGACGCGGCGGTCATGCGTGACCATGGCCAGGGTGATCCCCCGCGCGTTCAGCTCCTGAAAGATCGCCAGGATCTCCTCGCCGGAGCGGCTGTCCAGGTTGCCGGTGGGTTCGTCGGCCAGCACGATGGAGGGGTTGCCCACGAGCGCGCGGGCGATCGCCACCCGCTGCTGTTCTCCACCGGAGAGTTCCTGCGGGCCGTGGGCCACCCGCCCGGCCAGGCCCACCTGCTCCAGGGCGACGAGGGCGCGGCGGCGGCGTTCCACCCGCGGCACCCCGCCGTAGAGCATCGGCAGCTCGACGTTGCGGAGGGCGCTCATGCGGGCCAGCAGGTTGAAGGTCTGGAAGACGAACCCGATGCGGCGGTTGCGCACGTCGGCGAACTGATCGTCGGTCATGCGGCTGACGTCCCGTCCATCGAGCCAGTAGGTCCCCGCGGTGGGCCGGTCGAGACAGCCGATCAGGTTCATCAACGTGGATTTGCCCGACCCCGAGGGCCCCATGATGGCCACGTGTTCGCCGGGAGAGATCTCCAGGGTGACGCCGCGCAGGGCGGGCACGTCCACCCGGCCCATCCGATAGACTTTGCTGATCTCGCGCAGGGCCACGACCGGCGACGCCGCCGATCCCCCGTGCCCCGCCTCCGTCATCGCACCGATCGGACCGTCACCCTGAGTCCGTCCCGCAGGGCGACGGGATCGGCCACCGCCACCACGTCCCCCTCGGACAGGCCGGCCACAATGATCGTCTCGCGGTCGTTGCTGGCGCCGGCTCGCACCCCCCGCCGTCTCAGCACCGTGCCCTCGACGAGATAGACGTAGGGGGTCCCGTTGGCCGGCGTGGCGTAGACGGCCTCGGCGGGAGCCAGGAGCACGCCGGCGATCTGCTGCCGCACCAGTTCGACGTCCACGCTGGTGCCGGCGCGCATTCCGCCGCCGGAGTCCAGGTCGATGCGCACCCGCACCACGCGGGTGCCCAGACGGAGCTCCACCTGTCGGGCGATCGTGCTCACGCGTCCCGTGAAGGTGCGGCCGGGATAGGCGTCGGCGGTGACGCGGGCCGTCTGGCCTGTCACCACCATCCCGATGTCCGCCTCCTCCACCTCCGCGGTCACCCATCCGCTCGGCGCCGTCAGGCTGAGGACCGGGATGGCGGGCGCCACCGCCGCGCCGGGCTGCAGGTAGATCCTGGTGACGACGCCGGCAAAGGGCGCCCGCAGGCTGGCGCGGCCCACGCGCGCGCGGGCCGCGGC
>JBOGSD010000122.1:0-9401 GCA_050695215.1 bacterium | reverse complement strand
GAGCTCGAAGAGAAGCGGATCGTCGGCCAGAAGAACGTCACGATCAACGAGCCGTTCTTCGCCGGCCACGTCCCCGGCCAGCCGGTGATGCCCGGGGTGCTCATTGTCGAGGCGATGGCGCAGGTGGGCGCCTGTCTGATCCTCAACCGCCCCGGGTTGCGAGGCCTGCTGCCCTACTTCGCCGGCATCGACCGCTGCCGCTTCCGCCGCGTGGTCGTCCCGGGCGACATCCTGCGCATCGAGGTGGAGGTGCGCGCCCTGCGCGGCCGGATCGGCAAGCTCTGGGCGACCGCCCGCGTGGGTGAGGAGGTCGCGGCCGAAGCCGAGATCACGTTCGCCCTCCCCGACGACGCCGGCGCGCCCACTGGGTGGAGCGTTCCGCCGCCCACCGGGGGGAGTGTTCCGCAGGAGGGGGACGGCCCGTGAAGGCGGAACGGCGGGCCGCGGCGGCCGGTGGCCCAGCGGTCCATGCCACGGCGGTCGTGGGCGCGGGGGCGCACCTGGACCCCGGGGTGGTGGTGGGCCCCTATGCGGTGCTGGGGGACGACGTCATCGTCGGGGCGGGCACGCGCATCGGCCCACACGTGGTCATTGAAAACGGGGTGCGCATCGGGCGCGACAATCTCATCTCCACCGGCGCCGTGCTGGGCTGTCTGCCGCAGGACCGCCACTTCCTGGGGGAGCGGAGCCACGTCATCATCGGCGACCGCAACCTGATCCGCGAGTACGCCTCGGTCAGCCGGGCCACGGGGCCGGGCGAAGCGACGACGATCGGCAACGACACTTTTGTCATGTCCTACGTGCGCATCGACCACAACGCGCGCATCGGGGACCGGGTGGTCCTCGTCGGCGGATCGATGCTGGCCGGCCACGTCGATGTGGCCGACGACGCGTACCTGGGCGGGATGTCGGGGGTGCACCAGTTCGTCCGCGTGGGACAGCTGGCCATGCTCGGCGGGTACACGATGGCGCGGCAGGACTGCCCGCCCTTCTTTCTCATCACGGGACAGCCCGCACGGGCCCGCGGCCTCAACCTGGTCGGGCTGCGGCGCAAGGGGATCCTCGCCGCCGACCGCTCCCTGCTGCGTCGAGCCTTCCACATCCTGTACCAGTCGCATTTGGGGACGACGCGGGCGGTGGCCGCCCTGGTCGATGAGCTGGGCGACCACCCCCTGGTCCGGGAACTGATCGACTTCCTGCAGGCCTCTAGCGGCCGCGACCGCGGGCTGGTGCGATGGTCGGGGCAGACCGAGCCCGAGCCGGACCTCGAGCCGTAGGGCTGCTGGCGGGGGAGGGCCAGCTGCCTGAAGTGCTGGCCCAGGCGGTGCGGCGCGCCGGCCTTCCGCTGGTCTGCGTCCAGATGGCCGGCTCCAGCGCGGCCCTCCAGGCCGCGGCCGACGTCTTCGTGCGTCTCGCCCCGGGCGATTGGGAGGGGCTCTTCCGCCTGTGGCAGGAGCATGGCGTGCGCGAGGTGCTGCTGGCCGGGCGCTTTGACCGCGCCGCGCTCCCGGACGCGCTCGCTGCGGGGGGCGAAGCCGCGCGCGCCTTCCTCGTCCAGCAGACCGACCGGCGGGACCAGCGCTTCCTTGAGGCCTTCGCCGCGAGGCTGGCGGGACTGGGCATGACGGTGGTGGATCAACGCGCCTATGCCCGGGATCTTCTCCCCTCACCCGGACCTTTGGCCGGGCCGCCGCTCTCCGCGCAGGAGGAACGGGACGTCGCCCTGGGCATCGGGGTGGCGCGGACCCTGGCGGCCCAAGACGTCGGGCAGACGATCATTCTCAAGGGTGGAGTGATCCTGGCGGTGGAAGCGGCCGAGGGCACCGACGCCGCGATCCGCCGCGGCGGCGAGATGGCACCCGGCGCGGTGGTGGTCAAGGTGAGCCGCCCCCGCCAGGACCCGCGATTCGACCTCCCCACCATCGGGCCCGAGACGGTCGAGACGATGGCAGGCGTGCGCGCACGCGCGCTCGCCGTGGAAGCCGGGCGTACCCTCGTCCTGGGCAGGGAGGCGCTGGTTGCGGCGGCGGAGGCCGCGTCCATCACCGTCACCGCCGTCGAGGCCCCTCCGCTGCCCGGTGGATCCTAGTCTCTTTCTGGTTGCCGGCGAAGTTTCCGGCGACATCTACGGCGCCGATCTCGCCGCCGCGCTGCGCCGGCGCCGCCCCGACCTCAACTTGGTGGGCGTGGGAGGCCCACGGATGGAGGCGGCCGGGGTGCGCCATCTCCTGGACAGTGAAGCCTGGGGCGTGATCGGTTGGATGGAGGCCCTCCCCCAGGTCCCCGTCTTCCTGCGCCGGCTGGGGGTGGTGATGTCTGCCATCGAGGCCACCAATCCGGCGGGCGTCGTGCTGATCGACTTTCCCGGGTTTAACCTCCCGCTGGCGCGGCGGTTGGGTCGCCGGCGGCCGGTGGCCTACTTCATGCCGCCGATGGTCTCGACGCGCCGCGGTGATCGGGCCGGCGCTGTCGCCCGGCTGGGGCTGCGCCTGCTGGCGGCATTCCCGTTTGAGGCCGATGCCTACCGGCGCGCGGGCGCCGATGTTGTCTTCATCGGGCACCCGGCGTTGGACCGGGTGCGCCCCAGCGCCGGGCCAGGCGAGGTGCGCGCCCGGTTGGGATTCCCTCTCGACGCTCCGGTCGTGGCGCTGCTGCCGGGGAGCCGCCGCGGCGAACTACGGCGTCACCTTCCCGTCATGGTCGAGGCGCTCTCACGGCTCCGGCACGATCACCCGCAGCTGCGCGCGGTCCTTCCGGTTGCCGCGCCGGCCTTTCGGGACATGGTGGAGCGGGAGGTCGCTGCGCTCGCCGCGCCGGTGGCGCTGCTCGAGGGAGGAAGCCAGGAGGCCTACGACGCGCTGTCCGCCGCCGACTTCGCCGCCGTCGCCTCGGGTACGGCGACGCTGGAGGCGATGTGTCTGGGTCTGCCGATGGTGGTGATCTACCGCCTCTCCCGCCTCACCTGGTGGTACGCGACGCGATTCGTCGCCGCGGTCTCCACCGCCGCCCTCCCCTCGCTGCTGGCGGGCCGCCGGGTCGTGCCCGAATTGCTGCAGGACGCTCTGACCTCCCAGGCGCTGGCGGCGACTCTCTCGACTTGGCTCGGCGACGGGCGCGCCCGGGCAGCGATGGCCGCGGAGCTGCTGGCGTTGCGCGCGCGACTCGGTGAAGGCGGCGCGGTTGACCGCGCCGCCGGAGAGATCCTGGGCGTCGTCGGTCTGATCGAGCCCGCCGCCGCGCACCTCCAACGAACCGCCCGGAGCGGGGTCACCGCCGCTCCCGGCGAGGCGGGAGAATCCTGATGAGGAGACCCCGACGCACTATCGCCGCGGTGGGGCTGGTCGTGCTGATCCTGGTGGGGCTCTGGTATCTCTTCCGAGGAAGCCCCTCTGCGCGCGCGCCGGGTGGGACGGCGACCCCGACCCCCGCCGCCTCGACGCCGGCGCCCTCACCCCCGCCGCCCGCGACTCCCGGCCCGGGCGGGGGGCCGGACCTGCCGCCGGTGTCGGTGGAGGGGAGCCGGATCCGGGGCGCCGATCCCTCCGGTCGGGTACAGTGGGAACTGCGGGCTCAGAGCCTGCAGGTCGACGCCGACCAGGACGAGGTCCGGCTGACCGGCGTGGAGGGGACGTTTCTGGAACGCGGCAGCCCGGCCGTGACCTTCACCGCGCCGCGCGCCCGCTTTGACGTGAAGACGCGCGACATCACTCTCAGCGGGGGCGTCCGGGCCCGCGCCGGAGGCAGCCGCTCTGTCGAAGCGCAGGAGATCCGGTATGTCGCCTCCCGCCGGCTGCTCATTGCCACCGGCGGCGTGCGCCTCGTGCAGGAACGGATGATCGTGCGCGCCGACCGCCTGGAGAGCGACGTCACCTTGCGCCGGACCCGGCTGACGGGGCACATCACCGTGACGATTCGGGAATGAGGAACGTGAGACCATGAACCGCCTCGTCGGCGCGCGCCTCCTGACGGTGATCACCGTCGGCCTGCTCCCGCTGAGGGTTCCGGTCCCGGCCGCCGCCGTCCAGTCCGCCCCGTTGCCCGTGGAGGTGAGCGGAGCGGCCTACGCGGAGTTCGACGCGCGCGCCGGGGTGTGGATCCTGCGCGGCGCGCCGGTCGTGATCACGCGCGGCGCGACGCGGCTGGAGGCGGCGCAGATCCGCTACGCCGAGCGCAGCGGGATCGCCCTGGCCTCGGGGAGGGTCGTGGTGCGCCACGAGACTATCACGCTGCGCGCCGCCGAGGCGGAGGGCAGGCTCCGGGAGCAATATGTGCTCGCGCGCGGCGAGGTGGCGCTGATGGAACAGCGGCCGGAGGGAGAGGCCCGGCTCACCGCCGGGCGGCTGGAGGCCTTCCTGCGAGAGCGCCGGGTGAGCGCCAGGGACGGTCCGGTCTTGACCCACCGCGACGGCACCCTGCGGGGGAGTTCGCTCACTTACGAGTGGGAGACGCAGACCGCGGTCGCCGGCGCCGCCGAGGTGACCCTGCCGGAGGGGCGCATGAGCGCGGAGCGGATCACCGCCGCGTTCGCCGCCGAGAGCCTCGAGGCGGTGGGAATGGTGCGCCTCTCTTCTCAGGATCTGACCGCCACCGCGCCGCGCGCACGCATCGACCGGCGCACGGGGATCGCCCACCTCAGCGGCGGCGTGCTCGTGCGCCGCGGCCCCGACACCCTTTCTGCCGAGACGGTGACGGCCGATCTGCGCACGCGGCGGGTCGTCGCCACCGGCGCGGCCCGCCTGGTTATCGGCGCGAGCGGGGGGCATTGAGGTGCTGGCCGCGCGCGGATTGGTCAAGCGGTACGGGGCGCGCACCGTCGTCAACGGGATCTCCCTGGCGGTGGAGCGAGGCCAGATCATCGGCCTCTTGGGGCCCAACGGCGCGGGCAAGACGACGACCTTCTACATGATGGTGGGGCTGGTCCGGCCGGACGCGGGGGAGGTGTGGCTCGACGACGCCGACCTGACGCGGCGGCCGGTGCACGAGCGGGCGCGGGCCGGCATCGGCTATCTGGGGCAGGACCCCTCCATCTTCCGCGGGCTCACCGTGGAGGAAAACATCCTGGTGGTGCTGGAGGCCAACGGCAAGCCGGCGGAGGCGCGCGCCGCGGCACTGGAGGAGCTGCTGGAGGAATTCGGGCTGCAGACGGTGCGGCGCCAGGTCGGCGTGTCGCTCTCGGGTGGTGAGCGCCGCCGCGTCGAAATCGCCCGCGTCCTGGCGATGGAACCCGCCTACATCCTGCTGGACGAACCGTTCACCGGCATCGACCCCAAATCGGTGGCGGAGATCCAAGAGGTGGTGCGTTACCTGCGCCGGCGGGGGCTCGGGGTGATCGTCACCGACCACAACGTGCGCGAGACGCTGGCCATCACCGACCGCTCCACCATCGTCTACGACGGGTCGGTGCTCTTCTCCGGCACGGCCGCCCAGATCATGGAGAGTCCCGAGGCCCGCCGCGTCTACCTGGGCGAGGGCTTCCAGCTGTGATGGCCATTCTCGACCGCTACATCGTCCGCGAGGTGGGGGCCATCTTCCTCTTCGGCATCGCCCTCTTCACCCTCATCCTCACCGTCAACCACATCTTCTTCCTGGCCCGCTTCGCCGCGACGGAGCATATCGCCGTCACCACGGTAGTGCGGCTGCTGCTGCTGCGGGTGCCATACTTTCTGGCCTTCTCTCTGCCCATGGCGCTGCTGCTGGGGGTGCTCCTCACCTTCGGCCGTCTCTCCGACCGCAACGAGGTCGTGGCCATGCGCACCAGCGGCATCAGCCTCATCCGGGTGGCCCTGCCGGTGCTGGCGGGAGGCCTGGCCGTCTCGCTCTCAGGGATCGCGCTGAACGAATGGGTGGTTCCCCTGGCGGAGGAACGCTACCGCACCGAGTTCCTCTCTGCGGGGTCGCGCTCGCTGGCGCCGCAGAGCTACCTGCTCTTCCGCGAACGGGAGGGCAGCCGCATCTCGGTGTACTATGCCCGGCGCGTCGCCCCCGGCGGGGAGACCATGGAGGGGTTGACGGCCAACCAGTTCGAGGAGGACCGGCTGGTGCGCGTGATCGAAGCGGCCCGGGCCCGCTACGGCCCGGGCGGGTGGGACCTCGAAGACGGCACGATGCACCTGCTCGGAGGGCCGCAGCTGGTCTCGGTCGCCTTCCAGCGCATCAAGGCGTCGATCCGGCGCACGCCGGCGGAGATCCTGATTGGACAAAAGGATCCTTCGGAGATGACGATCGCTGAGCTGCGCGCCTACATGGGGGTCCTGCGGCGCACCGGGGAGTCGATCGTGGAGTATCTGGTCTATCTGCACTCTCGGTTTGCCCTCCCCGCCAGCTCGCTGATCTTCGCCCTCCTCGCGGTGCCGCTGGGGCTACGCCCCCACCGCTCCGGTTCCTCCATCGGGCTGGGGTTGACCATCGTCATCCTGCTCGTCTACTACCTGCTGATGAACTCGACGCTGGCGCTGGGACATTCCGGACGGCTCTCCCCGGCCCTGGCGGCCTGGTCCCCGAACCTGCTCGTCGGCGCCGTCGGAGGGTACCTGCTGTGGCGGGCACGCTGACCGCCCCGCCTCTCCTCCGCACGGCGGGAGCCCGCGCCGCGCTGGCGCTGGGGGCGGCGGCCCTGCTGTTCTTCACCACCGGATTGGGCCTGGGGAGCCTCTGGGATCAGGACGAGCCCCGCTACACCGACATCGCGCGGCAGATCATCGAGCGCGGCGATCCGATCACCCTCTATCACAACGGGGAGCCCTGGTTCGTCCACCCCCCGCTCTTCATGTGGCTGGTCGCCGCGACCGGGGCGCTCTTCGGCTTTTCCGAGTTTACCGCCCGCATCTGGACGGCCCTCTTTGGGGCGGCGGGGGTCCTGATGACTTTCCTGCTGGGTCGCCGCCTCTACGACGCACGCACCGGCCTGGTCGCGGGCCTGATCGTGATGACCACGCTGGAGTATTTCATCCTCTCGCGCCTGGCCATCTTCGACGTGGTGCTCGTCACCTTCATGCTGGCCGCGCTCTTTGCGGTGCTCGTGGCGGAAGAGGCAGAGGGGGGCGCCCGGCGGCGGGCCTTCCGCTGGGCCTTCGTCTGGACCGGCCTGGCCACGCTGACCAAAGGCCCCATCGGCTTGGTGCTGCCGGCGATGGTGGTGGGGGCCTGGTGGCTGTCCCGCGGCGTCCTGGTTCGCCGGCTGCGCGCGCTGCCCTGGGAGGGGCCGGCGCTCTATGCCCTGATCGGCCTCTCCTGGTACGCGCTGGAAGCGGTGCGCCACGGCCTGCCGTTTCTGCAGCGGATCGTCGGGGTCTACACCGTGGGGCGGTTCTTCGGGGTGGTGGAGAACCAGCCCGGGCCCTGGTACTACTACCTGCCCGTGCTGGCCCTCGGCGGATTCCCCTGGAGCGCCTTCCTCCCGTCGTTCGTCGTCTACCACGCGCGTCGTCTCCGCCGCGACCCGCGCAGCCTCCTCCTGCTCTGGTGGATCGGCATCGTCTTCGTCTTCTACTCCGCGGCCGGCACGAAATTGCCCAATTACATCATGCCGATCTTTCCCATCGCGGCGATCGCCGCGGCGCCTCTGTGGGCGCGGGCGGTGTGGGACCGGGACCCTGAGCACGCCGGGCCGCTGCGCTGGGGTGCCGGGCTGCTGCTGGCGGCGGGGCTCACCCTGGGGGCGGCCGTGCTGGTGTACGGGCGGACGAAGTACCCGGGGGAGACGGCGGCGCTGCTCCCGCACATGCGCCTGCTGGGGCTTCCCCTGGCGGCGGGTGTGGTGGCATCGGCACTCCTCGTGTGGACGCGCGCCTACCAGTGGGGGTTCGCCGCGCTGACCGCGACGATGGCGGCGACCTTGATCCTGCTCGCCCTCGCCACCGTGCCGCAGCTCGAGCGCGTCCGCGCCACAAAGCCCATGGCGCTGGCGCTGGCGGCGGTGGTGCGGCCGGAGGACCGCGTGGTCGGGGTGGGGCTGTCTGACCGGGCTTCCCTCATCTATTACGGCGGCCACCCCATCATCTGGGTGATCGGCGTGGAAGACCTCGCGCGGCGACACCTCTGCGGGCCGGGCCGGGCGTTCATGATCATCACGCGCGCCGAGTACGATGGCTGGGCGCGCGCCGCCTTCGCCGGCGAACTGACTGTGCTCGCGGAGAGGGGCGACATGGTGCTGCTGCGGACGGCGGCGCGGCTGCCCTGCCCGCCGTCGTGAAGACCTCGCTGGTGCTGCCGACCTACAACGAGCGCGAGACGCTCCCGGCGCTGATCGCTGCCCTCGCGCCTTTGGCGGCGCCGCTGGGCCTGGAGGTGATCGTCGTCGACGATGCCTCCCCCGATGGTACCGCGGAGGTGGCGCGTCGCCTCGCCGGCGAAGGGACGCTGCCGCTGCGGCTGGTGCGCCGGCCCGGCAAGGAGGGACTGGCCTCGGCGGTGCTGGCCGGCGCGGCGGTGGCGTCGGGGAAGATGATCGCGGTGATGGACAGCGACGGGTCTCATCCCGCCGAGACGCTGCCGGCGTTGGTGGCGGCGCTCGAGCGGGGGGCGGACGTGGCGGTGGCCTCTCGGTACGCCGGAGGCCACATCCGCGGCTGGCCTCTCTGGCGGCGGGTCGCCAGCTTCGCCGCGACCACCGCCGCCCGTCTGCTCTTTGCGCCGGCGGTCCGCGACCCGCTCTCGGGCTACTTCGCCGCCCGCCGCGAGGTCTTCACCCGGCGGGCCTACTGGGGCATCGGGTTCAAAATCCTGTTGGAAATTCTCGGCCGGAACCCTGACCTCGCGGTGGCCGAGGTTCCCTACGCCTTCACCGACCGCGCCGCCGGGCGCAGCAAACTCTCCCTCGGCGAAGTGACGGCCTACTTCCAGTTGCTCCGGCGGCTCTGGGGCGAGCGGGTGAGCTACCCTCAGGGGGAGCGGGGACCGTAAATGGAGTTCGGGGTCATCCTCGTCCCGCTCCTGATCGTGGTCAGCGGCGGGATCGCCTACGTCGGCAACCTGGTCGGACGCGCGATCGGCCGGCGTCGGCTCACCCTCTTCGGCCTGCGCCCGCGCTACACGGCCCAGATCATCACCATCGCCACGGGCATGATCATCACCGTGATCACCGTGGCCACTGTCCTGGTAGTGTCCCGCGACGCCCGGCAGGCGCTCTTCCAGTTCCGCACCCTGCAGGAGCAGATCGGGGGGTTGCGCACCGAGATCCAGAACGCGGAGACCCGCCTGCGCCAGTTGAAACAGGGAGACATCGCGTATCTGCGCAACCAGGAGGTCCTGCGCGGGGTCATCGACAGCCGTCTTCCCCTCGTGCAGGTGGCGGCGCAGGTGGACACCCTGCGGCTGCGCGCGGTCGATCTGGCCCTCGGCAACGGCATCAGCGTGGACGGGGCCAGCGGGTCGGTGCTGCGCCTCTTTCCGCCCGCGCTGAC
>JBOGSD010000121.1:0-9546 GCA_050695215.1 bacterium | reverse complement strand
AGGAGGCCGTCAGCATGCCGGGGGCAATCGGCCCCCCGAAACGGGTGCCGGCCAGCGCCGCGGGATCGGAGTGGATCGGGTTGCTGTCCCCCACCAGCGCGAGAAACGTAGCGATGTCCTCCTGGCTCACCGCGCGGGAGAGTTCGGCGACCTCTCCCACGGCGATCTCCTCGATGGTCCGACCGCTCACCGCCGACGCCTCTTCCTCGAGGGGGAGGCGGCGGCTCGGCGGTGAGAAGCGGAGGCGGTGGCTCGGCGGTGTGATGGGGCGGCGGCGGCCCGAGGACGGGGACGAGAAGCGGCTGCGCTGGGGCGGGAAGGGGCGAAGCGGGCCGCGATGACCTGCACCTGATCTTCCACCCGTTCGAGTCGGTCGTCCAGATCGGTGACCAGGCGGGAGAGCGCTTCCAGATCTGCGCGTGAGGGCAGCCCCAGCGCCTCCAGCGCGGTCGCGGAAACCTCCGCCGTCGCCTTCCTCACCGGGGCCTGCGCGTTCACCCACTGGTCCAGAGACTGCCCCAGCACCCTGGCGAAGGCCTCGCTGCGCATAGCCCGTTCCAGCGCCTCCCCCCAGGCGGCAATCCACTGGTCGAGGAACTGCTTCCATTGGGTCATTAGCTCGGGGCTGACCGGCCCCTGCCCCATCACCGTGGCCCAGGAGGCGATGGACTGATCGACGAAGGGCCGCCATAGGCGCGATGGGTCGGCGCTCTCCCCCCGGCCGATGGCTTCCAGCCAGGCTTTCGTCCCCTCATCCATCTGCCGCTTCCAGAACTCCGACATCTGCTCGGCGCCTGTGCGCTCGGCCATCACTCTCACCTCACATCGTGGCGGCGTTGTCGGGGGCGTGCTCGGCCAGCCAGGCGGCGATTCGCGGCCAGCAGTGCCGCGGCGCGCTGCGTCCGGCGATGAGCGAGATGTGTCCGCCGGGGAGTTCCACGTACTCCCGCTCGCGGCTGGACACCGCGTCGAGGAGGGCGCGGGCGCAGTTCGGCGGGACGATGTGGTCCTCCTTCGCCCCCACGACGAGCACGGGGCAGCGAATCGTTTCCAGCCGCACCGGACGCCCGCCATAGCGCAGCGAGCCCCGCAGGAGCCCGTTGCCCTGGTAGTACGCCTTCACCCATTCCCGGAAGAATTCGCCCGGCATGGGACGGTAGTCGTTGGCCCACTGGTTCAGCGCCTTATACCCTTCGACATACTCGTCGTTCCAGAGATTCCACCACAGGTTGAGCCGCGAGGACAGCTCCATCGTCGGCTTCAAGAGCTGCATGCCGACGCGGACCAGCTCCACGGGAAGCTCGCCAAACGCGTCCACGACCCGGTCGACGTCGAAGTGCTCCCGGCTCAGCCACTGCCCGAAGAGACCGGCTTTGGAGAAGTCGATCGGTCCGGCCATGTTGATGAAGGTCGTCACGGGCGCGCGCGGCTCCATCCCCAGGTAGGCCGCCGAGAGCGTCCCGCCCATGCAGTAGCCCAGCAGAGCGAGCCGGTCGGCGCCGGAGCGCTCGAGCACCCGGTCGATCACGCGGGGCAGCACGCCGGTGAGACAGCGCTCCATCGTCAGCCCGCGGTCCGTTGGGCCGAAGAGGCCCCAGTCCAGCAGATAGAAGTCGAACCCGTCCCGGGTCATGTATTCGATGAAGCTGGCCCCGGGCAGCAGGTCGAAGATGTACGGTCGGCTCAGGCCGAGATTGGGGACGAAGAGAACCGGCGTCCCCCGCGTCTTGGGGGAGGCGTAGCGGTACAGCGCCGCCTTGCCCTTGCGGTAGATCTCTTCTCGCGGCGTGCTGCCCACGCCGCTGGGCTCCGGGTTGAGCGCGAGGGCCGCGAAGTTGGTCATGCGCGCCAGGTTGCGCTGCGCCTCCTCTCGCCAGCGGGCCGCCGCACCCGCGCCCGCGGCCGGATTCGCGGCCCCGGGGTCGGCGGATCGGCGCGCTCCCTTCCGTCCCGGCTTCGCTCCCTCTACCATCACAGTCCCAGGTAGGCGGTGCGTACGTGCTGGTTGCCCATCAGCTCGCGTCCGCTGCCTTCCAGCACGATCCGGCCGTTCTCCAGCACGTAGCCGCGGTGCGCCATCTGCAGGGTCTGCCGCACGTTCTGCTCCACCAGCAAGACCGTCACGCCCGTCCGGTTGATCTCCGCCAGCGCCGCGAAGACCGCCTGCACCAACACCGGCGCCAGCCCCAGGGAGGGTTCGTCCACCAGCAGCATTTTCGGCCGCGCCATCAGCGCCCTCCCGATCGCCACCATTTGCTGCTCCCCCCCGGACATCGTGCCCGCCGCCTGGCGCTCCCGTTCGCGCAGCCGCGGGAAGAGCGCGTAGACCTGCTGGAGGGTCTCGGCCCGACGATCCCAGGCGCCGGGGATGAAGGCGGCGCCCAGTTCCAGATGTTCGCGTACCGGCATCAGCGGGAAGAGCTGGCGCCCTTCGGGAACGTGGGCGACGCCGCTGCGGGCGATGGCCGCGGTGCCGCGACCCGCGATCGCCCAGCCGTCGAAGACCACGGTGCCGGCGGGGCGCAACACTCCGGTGAGGGCGCGCAGGAGGGTGGTCTTGCCCGCGCCGTTGGCGCCGACCAGGCAGACGATTTCGCCGCGATCGACGTGCAGGTGCACGTCCCAGAGGACCCGCACCGGCCCGTAGCCGGCGCGCAACCCCTCCACCTGGAGCAGGGTGCGGTGAGAGGTCTCCATTAACTCTGCTCGCTCTCCAGGTGGGCGCTCTCCTCCTGGCCCAGATAGGCCTCGATCACCTGGGGATCCTGGGCCACCTCCGCAAAGGACCCCTCGGCAATCTTGCGCCCAAAGTTGAGGACCGCCACCCGCTCGGCCAGATCTCGCACGCTGCTCATGACGTGGTCGATCAACAACACGGTGGTCCCGCGGTCGCGGATCTCCCGGATCGCCGTCACCGCCTGCCGGGCCTCGGTGGGGGTCAGCCCGGCCATTACCTCATCGAGCAGGAGCAAACGGGGATGGGTAGCCAGGGCGCGCGCGATCTCCAGCCGCTTCAGGTCGGCGACGCCCAGCGCCGTAGTCGGCCGCTCCGCGAGGTGCGCCAGGCCGAGCAGGCCGCAGATCTCCACCGCGTCCGCCCGGGCCGCGGCCATGGACTTGGCCACCGCGTGGCCGAAGAGCTCGCCCACCAGCACGTTCTCCATCACCGACATATCGTGAAAGGGCTGCATCACCTGGAAGGTCCGGCCGATCCCCAGATGGGCGCGCCGCTCGGGGCGCGCCGCCGTGATGTCGGCCCCATCGAAGCGGATGCGCCCTCGGTCCGGGGAGAAAAGGCCGGAGATCAGGTTGAAGGTGGTGGACTTGCCGGCCCCGTTGGGCCCGATCAGGGCGAAGATCTCCCCGGGCCGCACCTCCAGGGTGAGATCGCCAACCGCCACCAGGCCGCCGAAAGCCTTCGTCACGCCGTCGAGGGCGAGCAGGCTCACCGTGAAGCCTCCGTGGGGCGGCGGCGGGCCAGGCGTGCCGCCAGCGTTGCCCAGACGCCCGCCAGCCCGCGCGGCATGTAAAGGATGACCACGGCCAGGAGAAACCCGTAGATGATCGGATAGCCGCTCTGTAGTTGCCGGATCGAGCGGAGCACCTCTTCGCCCCCCCGGAGGACGACGGCGCCGACGAGAGGGCCGGCCGTCGTATAGAGGCCTCCGAAGATCGGGGCCACCAACGCCCCCACCGAGACCGCCAGGCTGTAGGCCTCCAGCGGGCTGATGAAGAGGAAGACGTGTGCGTAGTAGGCGCCGACCAGTCCCGCGAAGCAGGCGCTGATGGCGAAGGCCCGCACCTTGAAGCGGACGACGTCGACGCCGATGACCGCGGCGACTTCCTCGTTGGTGCGGATCGCCGTGAAGGCAAAGTGCCAGCGCGACCGGTTCACCCACCAGGAGACGGCCACGAGGACGGCCAGGATCGCCAGGATGACCAGGTACTGGGAGGGACGGTGCCCGCCCAGCAGCGGCGGCGCGACCAGCCCGGTCGCCCGGCCGGTGAACGGAAGCTGGTTGGTGATGACGCGCAGCGTCTCGGCGAAGGCGAGGGTGCCGATGGCAAAGTAGATGCCGCGCAGGCGCAGCGTCAGGAAGCCCAGCAGGATCGCGGCGGCAACTGCGACTGCCGCTCCCGCGACGATGCCCAGCGGGATGGGCACGCCGGCGCGCGTGGTCAGCAGCACCGACGTATAGGCGCCCAACCCGTAGAAGGCGGCGTGCGCCAGAGAGAGCTGCCCGGTGCGCGCCAGCAGGTCCCAACTGAGCGCCAGGGTCGCGAAGATCAGCACGTTGATGGCCAGCTGCAGGTAGTACGGCTGGCTGTGCCGGAAGGCGAGCGGCAGCAGCGCCAGCGCCACCACGGCCGCGCCCAGCAGCGCCCGCCCCACGGACCGCCCCCTCACCGGAAGAGCCCCCGCGGCCGCACCAGCAGCACGAGGAGAATAAGGAAAAAGAAAACGCCTTCCGCCCACCCGCCGCCCTGGGGGACGTAGAACTCCACGAACGCCTCCGACAGGCCGAGGACCAGGCTGGCGTAGATGACCCCGTTGATGTTCCCCAACCCCGCGATGACGATGATCGCAAAGGCCTTCAGCGTGTAGAGCAGCCCGACGAAAGGCGAGACCGACAGCTGCAGGGTGATCATCATACCCGCCATGCCCGCCAGCGCGGTGGAGAGGCCGAAGGCCAGTAGGTAGATCCGGTCCACCTCGATCCCCAGGAGGGAGGCTCCCAGGCGGTTCTGCGCGACCGCGCGCATGGCCTTGCCGATGCGCGTGCCGCCCAGGACCGCGTAGAGGCCGAGGGTCAGGGTCATCGCCAGGGCGAAGACGATCAGCTGAGGGACGCCCACCGTGAACGGGCCGAGGGCTACCGCATTCGCCTTGTACGAGACCGTCGCCACGCGAGGGTCGCCGCCCCAGAGGATGATGGCGAGATTCTGCAGGAAGATGGACAGACCGAAGGTGAGCAGCATCTGGTTCAGTTCCGGCGCGCGCAGCACCCGCTGGATGCCCACCCGGTAGACGCCTGCCCCGAGGAGGAAGACGACCGCCGCCCCGATGGGAATGGCCGCCAGCGGGTCGAGGCCGTAGGAGGCAAAGAGCCAGTAGCCGAGAAACGCGCCCAGCATGAGGAACTCGCCATGCGCGAAGTTGACGATGCCCACGACACCGACCGCGAGCGCCAGACCGACCGAGGTCAGTGAGTAGAGTCCCGACCGCAGGACCCCGAATATGACCATCTGAAGGAAAGTTTCGATGCCCGGCTCCTAGCGAATGGTGATCGATACGCGTGCGGGTGGGAGCGATGAAAACCGTGGTCGTATCAGTCGGTTTTCTGAGCTCCCACCCGCAGAGCGCACCGGTCAGTTACCGGCCGTACGGAGCCGGATACAGCAACTTACCCCCGGCGATCTCGGACGGCCACACGACGACCTGCTTGCCGTTTTGCCACTGGAAGGCGATCAGCCTGGTAAAACCCTGGTTCTTTCCGTAGATGGACCGCTTGAAGGTCAGGGGGACGCCGATAGGCCCCTCGTAGCTCGTGGCCTTCATCGCCGCCACCAGCGCGTTCAGCTCGGTGTTGCCCGCGCGGCGGATGGCGTCCGCGACGGTGATCAGGTTGGTGTAGGCGAGCGGCGCCCAGTAGAAGCCGGGCTCCTCCTTGAACCGCTCCCGATATTGCTGGACGAAGCGGCGGGAGGCGGGGTGGCCATTCTCCGCCGTCCAGAGCGCCATGCCGGCCACGTAGTTGCCGGCCGCCAGCTTGTCATACCCGACCGGCCATCCCGGGGGGGCGGCCAGGATCAATTTCGGTGAGAACCCGACCTGGCGCGCCTGCGTGGCCAGGGGGATGACGTCCTGGTCGAAGCCGACGAAGACGAAGACATCCGCCCCAGTGCTCTTGGCCTTGGTCAACATCGGGGTCAGGTCCGGCGAGCCGCTCCTGAAGGTCTCCCCGGAGGCAATGGTGATCCCGTACCTCTTGGAGAAGGCGGCCGATTCGTCCCCGGCGCTGGCCCCAAAGGGGCCGTCCTCCACCGCCACCGTGGCCGTCTTGGCGCCCGTGCTCGCGATGAAGGCCCAGGTGGAGTCGGCGTTATTGTACTGCCAGGGGTGATAGTGGAAGAACCAGTCCGCTTCCGCCAGCAGCTGCTCGACCAGCGGCGAAGCCGCCCCCGTCCACGCCATCAGGATCGGGCGCTGGCGGGCCTGGCTGGCGACGGCGATGGAGACGGCGGACTGCAGCCCGCCGACCAGCACGTCGATGCGGTCGCGCGTGACCAGCTTCTGAAACGCCGCCGCGCCCGTGGGCGGATCGCCGCGGTCATCCTCGATGATCAGTTCCACCCGGCGCCCCAGCGGGGCCTGCCGGTTGACCTCGTCCAGGGCCAGCTGGTACCCCTTCTGCATCGCCTGTCCGCTGGGGCCTGCGGGTCCGGTCAGCGGAATGATCGCGCCGATCTTGATCGTGCCGGCCTGTCCCAGCACGGGCTGGTGCACGCCCGCCAGGAGCAGCGCGAGCAGTGTCAGCACGACGAGCACTCGTGGCAGATTCCTCATGCGTTCTCCTCCTCAGAATGCAATCTACTCACCCGTTTCTCCCCCGTTCACCTCCTCTTCGCAAGGTCACGTCTCGTCTTCACTGAGGAAACCGATGATCAGGCGGTTGGCCTCGTCCGCCGCCTCCCAGAGAAAGTTGTGGCCCACCCCCTCCAGCCGCTGCAGCCGAGCCCCGGGGATGATCTCCGCCAGCAGGTCGCCGTTCCCGGCCGGAACGACGCGGTCCATCTCGCCGTGGAGGACGAGCACAGGGAGCCGGAGTGCCGGTAATCGTGCTCCCGCATCGTGGGCCAGAAACGCCGCCGCCTGCCGCTGATAGGCAGGCAGGGGCTGGGGATGGGCGACGCGCCAGGCCACGTAGGCGTCCACCTCGGCCGCGTGCGTCTGCAGGTAGTCGGTCGCCAGCTGCAGCGGCAGGAAGGTCCGCAGGTCGCGTTCGGGGTCGCCCGTCCGGTTGAGCAGCACCTGAATCGTCTCCGGGGGGATGGGGATACTGCGCGGCCCGCCGAAGGAGGTGCAGCAGAGCACCATCCGGGCAACCCGACCGGGGTGGGCCAGGCCGAATTCCTGGGCGATGAAGCCGCCGCCGGACGCCCCGACGATGTGCGCCACCGGCACCTCCAGCGCGTCGAGAAAGCCGCGCAGGTCTTCGGCGAGCGTCCGCACCGTGTAGGATTCGTCGGGTGTGTCGCTGCGTCCGGTGTCCCGGTTGTCGGGGACGATCACCGTGAACCGCTCCGCCAGCGCCGGCGTCTGCTTGTACCAGAAGTGGCCATCCGCGCCCAGCCCGCCGACGAGCAGCACCACAGGACCGCTCCCCGCGGTCTCGTAGTAGAGGTTGAGTCCGTCGACCTGCACGCGAGGCATGGGCTCTCAGGCTCCAAACTGCTCGCGGAGGTGCCGCTTCAAGACTTTGCCCGCGGCGTTGCGCGGCAGCGTCTCGGCGAAGGCCACCGACTTGGGAATCTTGTAGCGGGCCAGCTTTCCATCGCAGAAGGCGATCAGCTCCTCCGCGCTGAGCGCCGCGCCAGCTTTGCGCACCACGATGGCTTTGGGCACCTCGCCCCAACGCTCGTGCGGCACGCCGATCACCGCCGCTTCCGCGACGGCGGGATGGCGGTAGAGGACGTCTTCGACCTCGGCGGGATAAACGTTCTCGCCGCCGGAGATGAGCATGTCCTTCTTCCGATCGACGATGTAGAGGAACCCCTCTTCATCAAGGCGGGCTAAGTCGCCGGTATGAAACCAGCCCTCAGCGAGGGCCTCCGCCGTCTCGTCGGGGCGGCGCCAGTATCCGGAGAAGAGGTTGGGCCCGCGCGTCCAGACTTCCCCCACCTCGCCGGGAGGGACGTCGCGCCCCTCCTCGTCGACCACTCGCACCTCCACGTGCAGGGCCGCCTTTCCCGCCGAGCCGGCTTTGCGAAACGCGTCCGCGGCGGGAATGAGGGTGCAGGTGGGCGCCGTCTCGGTCAGCCCGAAGCCCTGCTGGAAGAGCAGCCCGCGGTCGCGGAAGGCTTCGATGATCGTCAGCGGGCACGGCGCGCCGCCGCAAGCGAACCGCACGGTACGCAGATCCGCCCGCTGGAACGCTTCGGTCTGGAGGAGCATCAGGTAGACCGCCGGGACGGCCAGCATGGCGGTGACGCCCTCTTGCTCGATCAGCCGCACCGTCGCCTCCGGCTCGACCTGCCGCGCGATCACGGCCGTCCCGCCATGATGCAGCGTGGGGAGGGTGTAGAGGCCGATGCCGCCGGTGTGAAACATCGGCATCATGTTCAGCGTCACGTCGGCGGCGGTGAGCGCGATCGCTGTGCCGACGTTGATGCTGTTCCAGAACTGCGTGCCCTGCGAGAGGACGGCGCCTTTGGGGCGGCCGGTGGTGCCGGAGGTGTACATGATCAGCAGCGGGTCCTCGAACCGACCCGCCGGTTCGCTCGGAGCATGCCTCAGCAGGTCGGTGTAGGGCTGGGCGTTCTCCAGGCCCTCCTCCCCCTCGAAGGCGAGGATCCTCTCCAGGCTGCGCGCTTCCGGCTGGGTGCGCAGGGCCTCAAAGAGGGGGCGCAGCGCGGGATCGACCAGCAGCGCCACCGGCTCGCTGTCGCCCACCTGAAACGCGAGTTCCGGCGCCGTCAGCCGCCAGTTCAGCGGCACCGCGATGGCCCCGAGGCGCGCGGCGGCGAAGAGCGTCTCGACGTACTCCGCCCGGTTCATCGAGAGAATCGCGACGCGGTCCCCCCGCCGCACCCCCAGGGCGCGCAGGCCGCCGGCCGCGGCCGCGACCCGGTCGCGCAGCGTTCGGTAGGTCAGTGAGAGACCGCCATCAACGATCGCCGGCTTTGCCGGGCTGATGTCGGCGCGGCGCTCCAGCCAATGCCAGATCCCCCATTCGGCCGGCCCCATCGCCGTGGCGGCCCGGCCGCCCGCCGCCGCTACCAGAGAAGCGCCGTCGCGGCCCATGAGTGTCCCGTCCCTCCGCTCAGCGTGACCACGAGATCGCCGCGCGCCAGCCGCCCCCGGCGGTCGGCCTCCGCCAGCGCCACGAATGGGTCGATCGCGGACATGTGCCCGTACTCCTCGAGATAGATGGACTGATGCTCCTCCAACCCCAGCGCGCGCAGCAGCGCGTCGTAGAGGGACCGTTTGGTATGCAGGGGGGCCAGAAAGGCCAGATCATCCAGCGCGTAGCCGCTGCGCTCCACGGCCCGCCGCGTCACCGCCACGAAGCGGTCGAGCGAGATCGGATCGAGGCGGGCCTTCATCCCTTCAGGATCGGCCACGACGAGGACGTGCATCCCCCGCTCCAGCGTCTCCGCCGACGGCGGGTAGACCGACCCTCCGGCCGGCACGCGCACGTCGTCGGCAAAGGAGCCGTCGGTGAGGATCGCCGACCCCAGGATGCGGTGGCCTCCATCGCCGCGCCGTAGCAGCGCCGCCGCCGCACCGTCGGCGAAGTTGAAGGCAAAGCGCGCGTTCCCGTT
>JBOGSD010000120.1:0-2807 GCA_050695215.1 bacterium | reverse complement strand
CGCGTCCGCCGCGCGTTCGCGCTCACGCCGGCGCCGCCCCGCCACCTCGAGGGCGCGCACGAGCGCCTTGGCCTTGTTCACCGTCTCCACATACTCCCGCTCCGGCACCGAGTCGGCGACAATCCCCGCGCCGGCCTGCACGTGTGCGCGCCCTCTGGCCATCACGATCGTGCGGATGGTGATGCAGGTATCCATGTTGCCGGAGAAACCGATGTACCCTACCGCCCCCGCGTACGGCCCCCGCGCCACCGGCTCGAGTTCGTCGATGATCTCCATCGCCCGCACCTTCGGCGCCCCGGTCACCGTCCCGGCGGGGAAGCAGGCCCGCAGCACGTCCAGGGCGTTCCGCCCCGGCTGGAGGCGCCCGCGCACGTTGCTGACGATGTGCATGACGTGGGAGAAGCGCTCGATCTGCATCAATTCGTTGACCTCGACCGTGCCGTAGCGACAGACCCGGCCGAGGTCGTTCCGCCCCAGATCCACAAGCATGACGTGCTCCGCTCGTTCCTTCTCGTCGGCCAGCAGGTCCGCGGCCAGGCGCGCGTCGTCCTCCTCGTCGCGGCCGCGCGGGCGCGTCCCCGCCAGCGGCCGGGTTTCCACGAGTTCCCCCTCCAGCCGCACCAGCAGCTCCGGGGAGGACCCCGCCACCTGCACGCCCTCGAAATCCAGGTAGAACATGTACGGGGAGGGGTTGACCATCCGCAGGGCACGGTAGACGTCGAGCCCGTCCACGCCGGGAGCCTCCAGCGAGAAGCGCCGCGACAGCACCACCTGGAAGATGTCGCCGGCCCGCACGTACTCCTTCGCCCGCTCGACCGCGCCGACGAAGTCGGCCACCGGCATCTGCGTCTGCTGCAGCGTCTCGATGCGCCCGGCCAGGTCAGGCAGCACCAGCGGCGCCTGCAACCGCTCGTAGAGCGACTCCACGCGCTCCACCGCCCGCCGGTAAGCGCCCCCGCCGTCCCCATCGACCAGGGCGTTGGCGACGACGCGGATCGTGTGCTTGACGTGATCAAAGATGACCACGGCGTCGGCGAAGACCAGGTAGACGTCCGGAAGGTCCAACCCCCCCGGGGGCCGCTGGGGCAGCCGCTCGAAGTGCCGCACCAGGTCGTAGCCAAAGTACCCGACGGCCCCGCCGTAGAAGCGCGGCAGACCGCCGCCGGGCGCCACGGGGCGATACCGGGACAGCAGATCGGCGATCGCCGCCAGCGGGTCGCCGCGCCGCGTTTCGCGCCCGTCGTCCCCGTCGATGTCGATCGCGTCGCCCGACGCGCGTAGCCGCAGGAAGGGACCCGCGCCGATGAAGGAGTACCGCCCCACTTTCTCCCCGCCCTCGACGCTCTCCAACAGAAACGCCTCGCTGCCGTTGCGCAATTTGAGGAAGGCGGAGATCGGCGTCTCCAGATCCGCCGGCAGGTCCGCCGAAATCGGCACCAGATTCCCGCCCCGGGCCTGCGAGAGAAACTCGCTCTTCGTCGGTTCGATCTCGAGGGTCCGGCTCATCGCACCCGCACCACCTGCTGAAAGTGTCCCCGCGCCAGTGCCTCGCGCGTCTTGGTCAACGCCTCGGCGAACTCGTCCAGCGCCGCCAGGACGTGTTTGCGGTTGTGCTTGAGCACCTCTGCCCACAGATCGGGCGGACTCTGGGCCACCCGCGTCGCGTCCCGGAACGCCGGCCCCGCGATCTCGCGGGCATCCACGCCGGCCGCCGCTCTCAACAGCTGGGCGACGAGATAGGGGAGGTGGCTCGCCTCCGCCGCGGCACGGTCATGGGCCTCGGGCGAGAGCAGAACGGGCCGCATCCCCAACTGCTGAATCAGTTGCACCAGGGTCTGGGTGGCGCCGTCGTCGGCGTCCTCCGTCGGGGTGAGCACGTACGGCTGGCCCGCCGGCAGATCGCCATCGGCGTCGTCGATCCCTCGCCCGGCGCTGCCAAACATCGGATGGCCGCCAACGTACCGCACCTCCCGCAGCCCGGCCAGGGCCGCGGTGATCGGCGCCTTCACGCTGGCCACGTCCGTGACGATCGCGTCTTTCCGCGCCCGCGCGGCCGCCTCGCGGGCCACGGCGATGGTCCGCTCCAGAGGCACCGCCACGAACACCACCTCCGCCTCCGCGACACCGCTGAGGTCTGCGCTCGCCTCGTCCGCGGCGCCGCGCTCGACCGCCCGGCGCGCCACCTCCTCGTCGGCATCGATTCCGGCGACCCGCCCCAGACCCAGCGCGCGCAGGCGCAGCCCCAGCGAGCCGCCGATCAACCCCAGTCCAACAATGGCGATCTGCCTCACAGCGTGCGCCCCACGGCCGCGGCGACCGCCCGCAGGGCGGTCATCAGCCGCTCGAAGTTCGGCAGGTTCAGTGATTGCGGGCCGTCGCTGAGGGCGTGCTCGGGGTCAGGATGGACCTCGATCAGCACGCCGTCTGCGCCGGCGGCCACCGCGGCCAGCGCCATGGCCCCAACGTACCGCCACTTCCCTGCGGCGTGGCTCGGGTCGACGATCACCGGCAGGTGGGTCAGCTCCTTCGCCAGCGGCACCGCGTTCAGGTCGAGGGTGAAGCGGAAGGCGGGGTCGAAGCCGCGGATGCCGCGCTCGCAGAGGACGACGTTCGGGTTGCCGCTGGCCAGGATGTACTCCGCACTCATCAGCCACTCTTCGATCGTCGCCGAGAACCCACGTTTGAGCAGGACGGGCTTGTCGGACGTGCCGACCCGCCGCAGGAGCGGGAAGTTCGCCATGTTTCGGGCGCCGACCTGCAGCATATCCGCGTACTCGGCGACCAGATCGACCTGATCGGGTTCGAGC
>JBOGSD010000119.1:0-20496 GCA_050695215.1 bacterium | reverse complement strand
TCGGGGAAGTCCTCGCTGGCCTTCGATACCATCTACGCGGAAGGGCAGCGCAAATACGTGGAGTCCCTCTCCGCCTACGCCCGGCAGTTCCTCGGGCTGATGGAGAAGCCGGATGTGGACTACATCGAGGGGCTCTCGCCGGCCGTCTCCATCGACCAGAAGGGGGCTCCCCGTAACCCTCGCTCGACGGTCGGCACGGTCACGGAGATCTACGACTACCTGCGATTGCTCTACGCCCGGATCGGCCAGCCCCATTGTCCCATCTGCGGTAAGCCGATCAGCCGGCAGAGCCGGGAGCAGATCGTCGACCGCGTGCTCACCCTCCCGGAGGAGAGCCGCATCCAGGTGCTCGGCCCGATCGTGCGCGGGCGCAAGGGAGAGTATCGTCAGCTCTTCGATGACCTCCGCCGCCAGGGCTTCGTGCGCGTCCGCGTGGACGGCTCCGTCTACGACCTGAGCGAAGACATCCCCCTCGACAAGAACAAGAAGCATGACATCGAGGTCGTCGTCGACCGGATCGTCGTCCGCCCCGACGTCAAGACCCGTCTGGCCGACTCGGTGGAAACGGCCTTGAAGTTGGGGCAGGGGATTGTCTACGTGCATGTCCTCCCCAACGGTGAAGGCGCGGAGGCCCGCTCACCGGCTTCGAAGGCGTCTTTACTCGCCGGCGATCGGCCCTCCGCGCCCAAACAGTCAGGCGAGGAAATGCTGGTATTCAGCCAACAATTCGCGTGTCCAGACCATGGGACCGTCCTCCCGGAGATCGAACCGAGAATCTTCTCGTTCAATAGCCCGTACGGGGCGTGTCCGACGTGCTCGGGCCTTGGGTTCAAGCAGGAGATCGACCCCGAGCTCGTGCTGGATCGTGACCTCTCGCTGATGGACGGGGCGGTGTTGCCCTGGGCGGAATCGACGAGCGACTACTACTACGAACTGCTGCAATCGCTGGCGGCGCACCACAAGGCGGACATGAAGACGCCGCTGCGCAAGCTGCCCAAGGCCTTCATCGAGGTGCTGCTGCGTGGCTCGGACGAGCCCATGCGCGTGCGCTACCACAACAAGTACGGCGCCCTGCGCGTCTACGAGACGACCTTCGAAGGCGTCGTCAATCAACTGGAGCGGCGCTACAAGGAGACCGACTCCGAGTACATCCGCGAAGAGATCGAGCGGTTCATGACCACGCTGCCCTGCCCGGAGTGCCACGGCGCCCGCCTCCGGCCGGAGTCTCTGGCGGTGCGCCTGGGGGGACTAAACATCGCCGAGCTGACGGCGTTGACCATCCGGCAGACCCAACGCTTCTTCAACGACCTGCGGGTGACCGACCGCGAACGCCTCATCGCCCAGCAGGTGCTCAAGGAGATCCGCTCGCGGCTGGGCTTCATGGTCAACGTGGGGCTGGACTACTTGACCCTCGACCGCACGGCCACCACGTTGTCCGGCGGCGAGGCGCAGCGCATCCGGCTGGCCACGCAGATCGGCTCGGGGCTGATGGGCGTGCTGTACGTCCTGGACGAGCCCAGCGTCGGCCTGCATCAGCGGGACAACCATAGGCTCATCGCCACCCTCACCGGGCTGCGCGACCTCGGCAACACGATCCTGGTGGTGGAGCATGACGAAGAGACCATCCGCGCCGCCGACTGGGTGGTGGACATTGGCCCAGGCGCCGGAGCAGACGGCGGCCACATCGTGGTCAGCGGAACGCCAGAGGAGATCGCCCGCCACCCGCACTCGATCACGGGACTCTATCTCTCGGGGCGGCGGCGCATCCCCATTCCCGCGGAACGGCGCGAGGCCGGAGAGGCATCCCTGGTCATCCGGGGCGCTCGGGAGCACAACCTGAAGGACATCGACGTGCGGATCCCGCTCAGCCTCTTCATCTGCGTCACCGGGGTCTCCGGGTCGGGGAAGTCCACCCTCATCGACGACATCCTCTATCGGGCCGTCGCGCACGGCGTCTACGGCAGCCGGTTGCGTGCCGGGGCCCACGAGCGCATCGATGGGCTGGACCACGTGGACAAGGTCATCGCCATCGACCAGTCGCCGATCGGCCGCACGCCGCGCTCCAACCCGGCCACCTACACGAAGACCTTCGACCTGATCCGGGACCTCTTCGCCCAGACCCCCGACGCCCGTGTCCGCGGGTACAAGCCCGGCCGTTTCTCCTTCAACATCCGCGGGGGCCGCTGCGAGAACTGCGAGGGCGACGGCATCATGCGCATCGAGATGCACTTCCTGCCGGACGTCTACGTGCCCTGCGAGGTCTGCAAGGGCAAGCGCTACAACCGGGAGACCCTGGAGGTGTTCTTCCGCAGCAAGAACATCGCCGAGGTGCTGGAGATGTCGGTGGACGAGGCGCTGTCCTTCTTCGAGAATGTGCCCCGCATCCGCCGGAAGCTGCAGACGCTGCACGACGTCGGGCTAGGCTACGTCAAGCTAGGCCAGCCGGCCACCACCCTTTCGGGCGGCGAGGCGCAGCGGGTCAAACTGGCCACCGAACTCTCGCGCAAGGATACCGGCCAGACCCTCTACATCCTGGATGAGCCGACGGTGGGGCTGCACTTCGCCGACGTGGAACGGTTGCTGCAAGTGCTGCACCGCCTCGTCGACGCCGGCAACACCGTCATCGTGATCGAGCACAACCTGGACGTGATCAAGACGGCCGACTGGATTATCGACCTGGGGCCGGAAGGCGGAGAACTCGGCGGCGAGGTCATCGCCGAGGGGACGCCGGAGGAGATCGCCGGCGTCAGGCGATCGTACACCGGACAGTTTCTCCGCCGGGTCCTGGGGATCGAGACGCCCGAACGCGCGCGGGCGGGGAACGGCCGGGGCGCTGGGCGGACGAACGGGCGCAGCAACGGCCGAGGACGCCGCACCGCCGCCGGCGCACGGTCGCGCCCGCGCTAGGAGGAGGGACGATGCCGCTCGATCCGTTTGCGATGGAGCGGTGGCAATCCACCTACGAGACCGAGGTTACCTACAACCTCAGCGAGAGCGGCGTCATGCCCGTGACGCTGGCCAGCCTGGTTGACCATTCCTGGATCCGCGAGGTCCTCGCCCGCCAGGCGCTGGGATATGGTCATACGCGCGGCAGCCCCGACCTCCGCGAGGCGATCGCCGCGCTCTACCCCGACGCCGACCGCGACCACATCCTCGTCACCACGGGGACGGCGGAGGCCAACTTCCTCATCACCTGGTGGCTGATCGAGCCGGGGGATCAGATCGTGCTGATGCTGCCCAACTACATGCAGATCCACGGCCTCGTCCGTGGATTTGGCGGGGAGGTGCAGCCGTGGTGGCTGCGCGCCGATCGCGGCTGGCGTCCCGACGCCGAGGTCCTGGATGGGCTCGTCACCGCGCGGACCAAGGCCATCGTGGTCTGCAACCCCAACAACCCCACCGGCGCGGTGCTCACCCCCGCCGAGATGGAGGCGGTGGTCCGCGCCGCCGGCCGCGTGGGTGCCTGGGTGGTGGCGGACGAGGTCTACCGCGGGGCGGAGGTGGTCCGCGATCTCACCCCGACCTTCTGGGGCCGGGCCGACCGGGTGCTCGTCACCGGCGGTCTCTCCAAGGCCTTTGGCCTGCCGGGGCTGCGCATCGGCTGGATCGTGGCGCCGCGGGAGACGCTCGAGGCGCTGATGGCGCGGCACGATTACACCACGATCGGCCCCGCCTACCTCAGCGACATGCTGGCCCGCGTGGCTCTCTCGCCGCGCGTCCACGCCCGGCTCGCCCAGCGCGCCCGCCTCACCCTGCAGTCGAATCTGGGGCTGCTGACCGCCTGGGTGGCTGAACAGGAGGGGCGGGTCGGCTGGACGCCCCCGGAGGCCGGCGCCATCGCTATGCTGCGCTACGCCGGGGGGATCACCTCCTCCGCGCTGGCCGAGCGCCTGCGGGTGGAGCAGGACGTCCTGGTCGTCCCCGGCGATCACGTCGGGCTGGACGGGTTCATCCGCGTCGGATACGGCGGCGAGGCCTCCGTGCTCGAGGAGGGGCTGCGCCGGATCGGCGCCGTCCTCGCGACGCTGTCGCCCGCCGTGTAAGGCGGGCGCACATGCTGAGCCTGGAGCAGCCGGAGACGTTTACTCGGATCGTGCTGGACTTTCTGGAGGGCGTGCGCTAGAAGGGAATCATCGAACCGTGGATCAGCAGGCCATCCAGGAAAAACTGAAGGTCCTCCCCACCCAGCCCGGCGTCTACCTGATGAAAGACAGGGCGGGACGGGTCATCTACGTCGGGAAAGCGGCGTCTCTGAGGAACCGGGTCCGACAGTATTTTCAGGACCCCGACGCCGTGGACAACCCGCGCGTCCAGCACCTGATGTCCCGCATCGCCGACGTCGAGGTCGTCGGTACGGACAACGAGGTGGAGGCCCTGATCCTGGAAGTGAATCTGATCAAGCGGCACCGCCCCATCTACAACGTGCGGATGGCTGACGACAAGGCCTTCCCCTACCTCAAGCTCACCCACGAGCCCTTTCCCAAGATCGTGATGACGCGCAAAGTCGTCCGCGACGGGGCCCGCTACTTCGGGCCGTATCCCTACCACGAGCCCAAGCTGATTCGCCGCACCATCCGCACGGTGCGCAAACTCTTCAAACTGCGCACCTGCAAGATCGAGATCACCGGCGACCTGCCGCGCCCATGCCTGGACTACTACATCGGGCAGTGCACCGCGCCGTGCGTGGCCTGGGGGGCCAGCCGGGAGCAGTATGCCGAGCAGGTCCGCCAGGCCGCCGCGTTCCTCGAGGGCAAGCAGGCGCCGCTGCTGGAGGCGCTGCGCCGGGAGATGGAAGAGGCGGCGGCGCGGCAGGAGTTCGAGCGGGCGGCGCAGCTGCGCGACCGGGTGCAGGCGATGGAGGCGGTCTATGAACGGCAGCGCATCGCCAGCACGGGCATGGAAGACCGCGACGTCGCGGCGGTGGCCCAGTCGGGGGACGCGGCCTGCGTGCAGATGTTCTTCATCCGCGGCGGGCGCGTGCAGGGGCAGGAGCAGTTCCTCCTCGACGGGACGCAGGGGCTGACGCGGGCGGAGATCCTGGGTCAGTTCCTGACGCAGTACTATGCCGAGTCGCCTTCCCCGCCGCGGGAGGTGCTGCTGCAGGAGGAGATCGAGGATCAGGTCCTCCTGGCGGCGTTCCTGCGGGAACGGCGCGGTGGGCCGGTCGCGGTCGACGTCCCCCAGCGCGGCGACCGGCGCCGGCTGGTGGAACTGGCGGCGGAGAACGCCGCCCTCTATCTGCACCAGGAGCGAGCCCGCAGCCTTGGCCCGGAGGGGGTGGCGCTGAAGGAACTCCAGGAAGCGCTGCGGTTGGAAGAGATGCCGTTCCGCATCGAGGCCTACGACGTCAGCAACTTCCAGGCGGGCGAGGCGGTGGGCTCGTTGATCGTCTTCGAAGGCGGCCGTCCGGCGAAGGGCGCCTACCGGCGCTTCAAGATGAAGTGGACCGAAGGGCCTAACGACTTCGCCATGCTCCAGGAGATGCTGCGGCGGCGCTTCGCCCAGGCCCGCCAGGAGCAGGAGCGCTTGGACCGCGACGAGCCGGTCCGCGCGAAGTGGTCCATCCTGCCCGATCTGATCCTCATCGACGGCGGACGCGGACAGTTGAGCGCGGCGGGAGAGGTGCTGTTTGAGTTCAACCAGCCGATCCCCACGATCGGGCTGGCCAAGCAACTGGAGCTGGTGTACACGGCCGAGCGGCCCGAGCCGCTGGTGCTGCCCAAAGACGGCCAGGCCTTGCGGCTGCTGCAGCGGGTGCGCGACGAGGCGCACCGGTTCGCCAACACCTACCACCAGCAGCTGCGGCAGCGGCGGATCGTCTTTTCGGTGCTCGACGACATCCCCGGCATCGGCGAGAAGCGCAAGCGCGACCTGATCCGCACCTTCGGGTCGGTCCGGCAGATCCGCCGCGCGACGGCCGAAGAGATCGCCGCCGTGATCGGGCCGAAGATGGCCGAACGGGTGGCCGCCCACTTGCGGGAGCACCCGGACGTGCGCTACAGGGACGAGGCGCTGCGCTAGCCTCCGTGGGACCGTTTCTGATCCGCCGGATCCTGCTGGCGCTGCCGACCGTGGTGGGCGTCGTCTTGGCCGTCTTTCTGCTGATCCGGCTCGTCCCCGGCGACGTCGTGACCCAACTGATCGGCCTCGAGGCCACCATCTCGCCGAAGCGCGTCGAGGAGCTGCGCCGCCTCTTCGGCCTCGACCGCTCGCTGCCCGTGCAGTTCGCGGAGTATCTCGGGGATGTCGCCCGGGGGAACCTGGGCCGGTCGCTGCGCACCGGGCTTCCGGTCGGTCCGGAGCTGGCCCGCCGGTTTCCCATCACCATCCAGCTCGCGGCCATGGGCGTGTTCATCGCCCTGCTGATCGGGCTGCCCGCCGGCGTGCTGGCCGCGATCAAGCGGGGGCGGGCGGGAGACTATGCCGTCACCGGCTTCGTGCTCGTGGGGCTCTCCGTGCCTTCCTTCTGGCTGGCCGTCCTGCTGATCCTCCTCTTTGCTCTCCGGTTGGGCTGGCTGCCCCCCACGGGATACATCTCCCCGGGGGAGGATCTGGCCGCCAGCCTGCGCCACATGCTCCTGCCGGCGGTCTCACTCGGCCTCGTCCTGGCGGCGGCGATCACGCGCATCGTCCGCAGCAGCCTCCTGGAAGTGCTGGGGAGGCACTACATCCGGACGGCCCGCGCCAAGGGGTTGCCCGAAGGCCGGGTCCTCCTCCGGCACGCCCTGCGCAACGCGCTGATCCCGGTGATCACGGTGATCGGCCTGCAGTTCGGGACGCTGCTCGGGGGAACGGTGATCATCGAGCAGATCTTCAGCCTGCCCGGCATCGGGCGGTACGCCCTGGAGGGCATCAACCTTCGAGATTACCCGGTGATTCAGGGCGCCGTGCTGTCGATCGCGCTGGCGTTCGTGCTGGTGAACCTGCTGGTCGATCTGGCCTATGGAGTCATCGACCCTCGCATCCGTTACGAGTAGAGCGCCGGTGCTGCCGCGCCCCCGGACGCGCCGCCGGCTGTTCCGGCATCCCGGCGCGCGAATCGGCGGCGTCCTCCTGCTCCTGGTGATTGGCGGCGCGCTCTTCGCCCCATTCCTCACCGGCTATGACCCGGTCGAGGTCGCGCCGGCCCAGCGGCTGCAGGGGCCGAGCGCGGCGCACCCGCTGGGCACCGACCTCTACGGGCGCGACACGCTGACCCGCGTGCTCTACGGCGGCCGCATCTCTCTGGCCGTGGCCGGGCTCGCCGTCATGCTGGCGCTGCTGGCCGGCGGCGTGCTGGGAGTGCTCTCGGGCTTCTGGGGCGGCTGGGCCGACGCCCTGGTGATGCGCCTCTCCGACATCCTGCTGGCCTTTCCCGCCATCCTGCTGGCCATTGGTCTGTTGGCCTTCCTCGGCGGGGGATTCTGGAACGTGGTCCTGGCCATCGCCATCATCTACACGGCGCCGCTGGCGCGCGTGGGACGTGCTGCGGTCATCTCCGTCCGCCACGAGGAGTACGTCGAGGCGGCGCGCGCCCTGGGGGCCGATGACCTGCGCCTACTCGGCCGCCATGTCCTGCCCAATGCCACGGCCCCGCTGATCGTAGAGACGACCCTGCGGCTGGCGCTGGCCATCCTGGCCGAGGCGGCCCTCTCCTTCCTGGGGTTGGGCACGCAGCCGCCGGCGCCAACATGGGGGCAGATGATCGCGGAAGGGCGCGCGGTGATGACCTTCACCACCTGGCCGGCCATCGGCCCCGGATTGGCCATCACGGTCACCGTCCTGGGCTTCAACCTGTTCGGGGATGCCGTCCGTGACGCCCTCGACCCCCACCTGCAAGGGGCCTAGCGGTGCGCGTCGAATTGGAACGGAATCCGCCGAAGGGAGGGAACACGATGCGTACGTGGAGTGCGCTGGCGCTCGCCCTATTCCTGCTGGTGAGCCTTCAGCCTCTGGGCGCTCAACCCGCCGGGCCGAGCTACGGAGCCACGCTGCGGGCGGGCATGCAGACCGACCCGGTGGGACTCGATCCCCACCTGACCAACGCCACCGCCACCCGCAACATGATGGAGAACGTGTTCGACACCCTGGTGATGCTGGACGCGGAAGGGAAAATCGTTCCCGGTCTTGCCGAGTCCTGGCGGGCCTCTGCCCTCACCTGGACATTCAAACTCCGGCGTAACGTCAAGTTCCACAACGGCCGGGCGATGACCGCGGACGATGTCATCTACTCGATCAACCGGATCCGCGACCCGGCGACCAAGTCACCGCGCGCCGGAGACTTCGCGGAGATCCAGAGTATGAGCGCGCCCGATCCTTATACGGTCGTGATCAGGTTGAAGCGCCCGTTCAGTCCACTGCTGGCGAAGCTGGCCTTTTCCACCAACGTGATCGTGGCCAAGGAGGTAGTGGAGCGGGACGGCGACCTGAACAAGAATCCGATCGGCACCGGGCCCTTCCGTTTCGTCAGCTACACTCCGCAGCAGCGGCTGATCCTGGTGCGCAGCGCCGACTATTGGGATACGGATAAGGCCGGCCGGCGGCTGCCGTACCTCCTGCGGATCGAGTTCATCTTCCTGCCGGACGCCGTGGCCCGGGCGACGGCGTTGCGCACCGGCGCGGTGGACTGGATCGAATACGTTCCCTCCTCAGAAGTGCAGAGTTTGCGCAACGATGCCAACATCGAGGTCGTCGGCGGCCTTTCCGCCAACTTCCGGGCGCTGTACATGAACAACGAGGTCGCGCCGTTCAACAACGTCAAAGTGCGGCAGGCGATCGCCTGGGTGATCAACCGGAAGGAGATCGTGGACACGGCGCTCTTCGGCGTCGGCGGGATCGAATCGGTGGGCAGCACAATCCCCCCGAAGAACTACTACACCGTCTCCAAGAACATCTACGACAAGGTCGACATCGAGCGCGGGAGGCGGTTGTTGTCAGAGGCCGGGTTCCCCAACGGCTTCGACGCCGAGCTGTACGTCACCAGCACCTTTGACTTCCTGCGCACCCCGGCCGAATTGATCCAGGCGCAGCTAGGCAGGATTGGTATCCGACTGAGGATCGTCGCGGCGGACTGGAGCGTCTACCTGCCCACCGTCCTGGCAAAGAGGTACACCATGACCATCCTGGGGACGTCGGGGCAGTCCGATCCCGACGACTTTCTCTTCCCCAGCTTCCGCACCGGCGCTGGCCTGAACCTCGTGAACTTTTCCGACGCCACCGTCGACCGCCTCCTCGAGCAGGGTCGGGCCACGGCCGATCAGGCCGCGCGGAAAAAGATCTACGAGCAGGTGCAGACGCGCCTCCAGGAGACCGTCCCGATGGTCTTGATCTTCCACTCCACCCAGTTCGAAGCCGTGCGCAAGAACGTGCGCGGGTTCGAGCACTGGTCGAACACCTCCTACCTCGGCCTGCGCTGGACCTGGGTCACTCGATAGGACGTCTGCGTTGAACCGGCGGGGAGGGCGCGACCCCGTGCTCTCCCGGCCGGCACATCCCTCCGGTCCGTGTCATGTTCGCCATCGCCCTGCGTGACCTCACCAAGCGATTTCCCGCCCGTTCGCGCAACGGGGGACGGGCGGAGGTCACGGCGGTCGACCACGTCACCCTCGACGTGCCACCGGGAGAACTGCTCGGCCTGCTCGGACCCAACGGCGCCGGGAAGACGACGACCCTCCTGATGCTCAGCACGCTGCTGGCGCCCACGGAGGGCACGGCGCTGGTCGAGGGTTTCGACGTGCGCCGCGAGCCGGGCGCGGTGCGTCCGCGCATCGGCGTGCTGCTGGCCGGGGACCGCGCGGTCTACCGCCGCCTCAGCGGACGCGAGAACCTCCTCTACTTTGCCGCGCTCTACGACATCCCGCCGGACGAGGCCCGCCGCCGGGCCGCGGCGCTGCTGGACATGGTGGATCTGGCCGACCGCGCCGACGACCTGGTGGAACGGTACAGCACGGGCATGCGGATGCGCCTGGCCATCGCCCGCACCGTGCTGCACGCGCCCTCGGTGCTGCTGCTCGACGAACCCACCGTGGGGCTGGACCCGCACGGCGCCCGACTGGTCCGAGACCTCATCAGGTCGCTGCACGGCGGCGGGAAGACGATCCTGATGGCGACACACGACATGGCCGAGGCGGAGCGGCTCTGCGACCGCGTGGCGATCATCGACCGGGGACGGATCGTCGCGGTCGACGCGCCCGAGCGTCTGGCCGCCGCCGCCACCCTCGAGGACGTCGTGCTCGCGCTGACGCGCCGGCCGGGATGATCGCGCGGCCGCGGCGCACGCCGCCGCTGCCCGTCCTCGCCGCTCTCCTCCTGCTCTTACCCGTGGTGGCCATGCTGGCCGTGACGGCCGGCGCCGTGCCCTTGTCCCCGCGCACGGTCGCGGCGGTGCTGCTCCATGCGGCGGGCATCCCCGTCGTGCGGACCTGGGCGCCGGAAGCGGAGACGATCATCCTCGCGCTCCGGCTGCCCCGGGTCGCACTGGCGGCGGTGGTGGGGGTAGGACTGGCCGGGGCGGGCGTGGTCTTCCAGGGCCTCTTCCGCAATCCCTTGGCCGACCCTTATCTCGTCGGCGTCTCGGCCGGGGCGGCCCTAGGCGCGACGGTAGCGATCGTCCGCGGGGCCGACGCCGGCGGAAGCGCCCTCGGCCTCGTGCCCTTGGCGGCCTTCCTGGGCGCGCTGGCGGTCTCGTACGGGGTCTACCGGCTGGCGCGGCGCGGCACGGACGTGCCTGTGGAGGACCTGCTGCTGGCGGGGATCGCGGTCGGCGCCTTCCTCGCCGCCGTCATCTCGCTGCTGCAGCTCGCCGGAGGTGAAAGCTTGCAGCGGGTGATTTTCTGGGTGATGGGGGGGTTTGCCGGCCGCACCTGGGCGCACATCGCCATGGCTGCCCCCTACGCGCTGGGGGGACTGGTTCTGGCCTGGCTCTACGGCCGCGATCTGAACGTGATGCAGGTGGGAGAAGAGGGGGCGCTGCAGCTCGGGGTAGACGTCCCCCGCGTGAAGCGCGTCCTGCTGGTGGGCGGCTCATTGATGGCCGCCGCGGCGGTCGCGACCAGCGGACTGATCGGGTTCGTCGGGCTGATCGTGCCCCACCTGATGCGGCTGGTGGTCGGTCCCGATCACCGCGTGCTGCTTCCGGCGGCCGCGCTGGCCGGCGCGACCATGCTCATCCTGGCCGACCTGATCGCGCGCACCGTGGTCACCCCGGCCGAGCTGCCGGTCGGCGTGGTGACCGCGCTGCTGGGCGCGCCGTTTTTCCTCTACCTGTTGTTGCGCGGCCGCCGCTCGGCCGCGCACTGAGCAGGGGAGGACTCAAGAAGCGTTCACACCCTAAGGCGATGGCCCGTCCGAGGGCGGCCCGGGTGGAGGGCCGTGCGAGGAGCGCCCGCTCCGCCGGGTTGGAGAGGAAGTAGCATTCTACCAGAGCGGCCGGCCGCGCCTGGCGCAGGACGCCCAGGCTGCGCTGCTTGATGCCGCGATTCGGTCGCTGCGGGAGATGGGCGACCATCGCCCGGAGAATTGAGACCGCGAGGACGAAGCTGTGCGCGTCCGCGGGACGTCCCACGAACACTTCGACGCCGGAGGCGCGAGCGCTGGTGCTGGCGTTCACGTGGATGGAGACGAAGAGCGCGGCGCGGGCGCGGTCGGCGGTCTCCCGCCGGCCGGCCAGCGAGAGCGAGAGGTCAGAGGTGCGCGTCAGGACGACGCGATGGACGGGCCGCAGCGCGTCGCGGGCTGCCTGGGCGATGGCCAGGGTGAGATCCTTCTCTTTCAGCCCCTGCCGATAGGCGCCGGCATCGCGTCCGCCGTGGCCGGGGTCGAGACAGACCGTGGGCATGTCGGTATAATTCTAGCCAGCGGGCGGGAGTAGCTCAGAGGTAGAGCGTCTCCTTGCCAAGGAGAAGGCCGTGGGTTCAAGTCCCATCTCCCGCTCCAGCTTCAGAGCGGCGGCGTAGCCAAGAGGCAAGGCAGGGGTCTGCAAAACCCCGACTCCCCGGTTCGAATCCGGGCGCCGCCTCCAGCCTCTCTCAATCCTCCTTGACAAAGAGAGCGGCCCGAGCCGATAGGGGACGACCACTTTGTCGTTACGAGATGAGTGGTGCCGGGGGAGGGATTCGCACCCTCAAGGGCGTTTCCGCCCACCGGGGTTTAGGCCCGGCGCGTATGCTGGTTTCGCCACCCCGGCAACGACGTTGTCGTAATTCCTTACGCCATTAGGCGTCTCTAAGCACCACTTGGCGCGTGCGAATTTCCTAGGGATCGTCAAACAACCATCATAATAACACGCTCGAAGAATGACCTTTTGCTGTTAGTTTGCCAAACTTGATCGTGTGGAATGGGTACAGCTTCCCTTTCTCGACCCGCACACTTCCGCATACAGCGAAGTAATCCTCAATCAATGCCTTGAGCCAAGTTGTGAAGACCGGAGACGCGGAGGTTATTCTGAGCGCCCATTGACGAATGCCGTTATTTGAGTGAATCCACGTGTGAATATTGCCATCACCGTCTATTACCCCCCTCAGAAAATCAGGGAAGTGGTCCATTCGGATGTTGAGAGGACCCAGAGTCAAGGACTTGGCGGGGGTAAGACCTACGTTCAACAAGAATCCGTAGAGACTGGCGCTGTAGATCTGAAGTCGGAAGTAGAGCGTCCGCTGCCGCCGATCTGCCGCCCAACTGCGCATGAGAATCCAAGCGTCTGTCTGACTTGGTCCAGGAGTACGTAGTCTTTTGAGGTCAGAGTAATATGGCGGCCGTCTCTGGAGAGGCAACCGTCACTGGTGATCAACCCTACGAAGTACCACAAGTGCTCGGGTCGTGTGTTGATGAGGTCGAACATAGCCCCCCTTTGCTACAATCGACACTCGGCCTGCAATTTCCGGACGGTGGTGCGAGGCTGGCGCACCTGGCAGGTAGGCTGATGATGCGGCGGATCATCGTGATCGGGACCACAGGGTCGGGCAAGACGGCGATGGCGCGGGCGATCGCAGAGCGGCTGGCCATCCCACACGTCGAACTCGACGCGTTGAACTGGGGACCCGACTGGACCGAGGTGCCCCGGGAGGTGTTCCGCCAGCGGGTCCGCGAGGCGGTCGCGGGAACGGCCTGGGTCGTGGACGGCAATTACAGTAAGTCGCGCGACATCGTCTGGCCCCGGGCCGAGACCGCCGTGTGGCTCGATTTCCCCCTCTGGGTGATCCTCTGGCGTCTCACCCGCAGGACCATCGCCCGCACGCTCACGCGGGAGGAACTCTGGAGCGGCAACCGGGAGCGGTTTCGGACGGCGTTGCTCAGCCGAAACTCCCTCTTCGTGTGGGCGCTCCAGACCTATCAACGGCGCCGGCGGGGGTACCCCGAGCTCCTCCACCGGCAAGAGCATGCGCATCTCACGGTTGTACGGCTGCGCGCCCTGCGGGACGCGGCGTCCTGGCTGGATCGCCTGGATTACGCTCCTTTGAGGTAACGCTCAAACCACGCCAGCGTGCGCTGCCAGGCCTGCTGAGCCGCCGCCGCGTTGTACAGCGGACCGGTGTCGTTGAAGAAGGCATGGTTGGCGTTGGGATACACCACGATCTCGTGGGTCACGCTGGCGCGCGTCAGCGCCTCGCGGATCGCCGGGATCCCCGGGTTGATGAACCGATCTTGATCCCCGTAGATGGCCAGCACCGCCGCCTTGATCTTGGCGACCTCCTGCAGCGGCGGGTTGGGGCCGTAGTAGGGCACCGCCGCGCGCAGCGAGGCATTCGCCGTGGCCAGCCGCCAGGTCATGCCTCCACCAAAACAGTACCCCATCGCCCCGACGCGGTCCCGGCGGACCGATGAGAGACCCTGCAGATAGGCGACCCCAGCGTTGAGCATCGCCACCAGCTGATCCTCCGGCGTCCGACCAAGCAGCGCTGAGACCTGCGCCAGGTCGGTGAAGCGCGCCGTCCCGCCGGCCGGAGAGGCCAGGTCCACGGCGAGGGCGACGTAGCCCGCCTTGGCCAGCCGCCGCGCCACATCCTTGAAGTGTTCCAGCATGCCGCGGTTCTCGTGGATCACGAGCACCCCAGGCGCCGGGGTCCCCGTGCGGGGTTCGGCCGCATATCCCAGCACCTGGATCGTCCCTTGGGGGAAAGAGACGTCGCGCGCCTGGATGGCCGGATCATCCGCGCCCACCGTCACGCCGGGCGCTGCCGCGGCGGCGGGCGGGCTGCTGGCCGCCGCCCGCGACACCTCCGCCGCGGACGCGGCCACTCCCAGGCTGGAGAGGACGGGCAGGGCGAGAGCCGCCCCGCCGGACATCAGCACGACGCGACGCAGAAACTCCCGCCGCCCCATGCGGCCCTGCTTGTAGTCCTCGGTCCATTCCGTCAAGATGTAGCGTTGGAGAGTCATCCCTCACCTCCACTCACCCATTCTATCCCTCACCTCTTTCACGGTTTCGTCACCGCGCCGGCAGGGGATGGCCCGCCGGTGGCGCATATCTAAGCGCCGATAACCTTTGGGGACGAGGCGCCATGGCCGGCCAGCCGTTCTCCTGGAAAGACCCCCGCTTTACCCTCGCCGACGCGCTGACCGGCGCGCGGCTGGTCATGCTGCCTTACCTCATCTATGCGCTGGTCCGCCCGCTGCCGAACATGGCCGTGGCGACGCTGGCGGTGATGATCGGCACCGATCTCCTCGACGGCCGGGTCGCCCGACGGCTGGGCCAGGCCCGCGACTTCGGCGCCGTCTTCGACAGCACGGTGGACTTCGTGCTGATCTACACGATGTTTACCACGTTGTTCGCCATCGGCGCCCTGCCGTGGTGGAAATGGGGGTTGAACTTCTTCCCCGGCCTGCTGATGGCCTGGACGCAGCTGCTGCACGTGCAGCGGGTCGGGGACGTCGTCTTCGCCCCGGCGCCGGCGGGCAAGGTGGTCGGCCTGCTGCAATTCGTCTACCTGCCGCTGCTGCTGGCGCGCGCCTTCTGGCTGCAGGCGGACTGGGCTCTGACCGTGGATCACGTGCTCTTCGCCGTCCTGGCCGTGGCGATCGTCGTGAACACGCTCGACCACGCGCGGACCCTCCGCCGCCTCCTCACCCGCATGGCCGGCCGCGCCCCCGCCGCGCGGGCCTGAGCCCGCCGGTCCGGCGCGCGTGTCCACCGCGGACGGGACGCGACCCGCCGGCAACGGACCGCGGCGGCTCACGCTGGGGCAGCAACTCCTCCTCAGCGTCCACAACTTCGGGCTGAACTTTCATTGGGGCGCCCTCCTGGCCGTGGCCATTCCCCGGCTGGTGCTGCGCTTCGCCGACGAAGCGGCGAAAGGGCGGGTGCTGGGGTCCGTCTACGCGGGCGGGGCGCTGGTGGCGCTCTTCATGCAGCCGCTGGCGGGCGCCCTCAGCGACCGGTCGATCCACCCGCTGGGACGCCGCCGGCCCTTCATCATCGCCGGCGTCCTGCTCAACGCCATCGCCCTGCTGGCGCTTGCCTACGCCCCGACGCTCGGTCTCTTCATCCTGGCCTTTCTCTTCGTGCAGTTCGCTTTCAACCTCGGCGCGGCGGCGTACGGCGGGCTGATCCCGGACCTGGTGCCGGAGGAGCAGCGCGGGACCGTCTCCGGCTTCTGGGGATTGATGAACATCCTGGGCACCATCATCGCCGGGGTCGTCGCCGGGCTGCTGATCGAGCGGGGCCGGGTCACGGAAGCCTTCCTGCTGATCATCGCGGTGCTGATGGCCACGATGCTCCTGACCGTGGCGAAGGTACGCGAAACCCCGCTGCGGGCGCGCGTGGCCTTCCACCTGCGGACCTTCCTCCGATCGTTCTGGATCGACCCGCGCCGCCATCCTAACTTCGCCTGGCTCTTCGTGGCGCGCTTCTTCACGCTGATGGGGGTCTATTCGCTGCTGGCCTTCCTGCAGTTCTTCCTCAAGGATTACCTGGGCGTGGCCGCCTTCACGGAGGCGACGGGGCAGGTGCAGGCGATGGTGGCGCTCGGGGCGCTGGGCAGCGCCTACGTCTCGGGGTGGCTCTCCGACCGCATCGGGCGGCGACCGATCGTCTCGGTCTCCTCGCTGTTGATGGGGGTCATGGTGCTGGTCTTCCTGGTCGCGCCCTCCTTTCCGCTGATGCTGGTCCTGAGCGTGGTCTTCGGCATCGGGTTCGGTGCCTTCAACACGGTGGACCTGGCGCTCGCCGTCGACGTGCTGCCCTCGCGGGACGCCGCGGCCAAAGATCTGGGTATCTGGGGGATCTCCACGACGCTGCCGCAGGTGCTGGGGCCGCTGATCGGTGGCCCTATTCTCGATGCGGTCAACCGGCTCGGCCCGGGGCAGGGGTACGTGGCCGTAAACGTGCTGGCCGCCGTCTATTTCGTGGCGGGCGCGCTGGCGATCTTGAAGATGCGGACACGCTGAGGCCGATCGGCTCAGCGGGCCAGGTGGGGTCCGGCCGGATCCTCCTCGGGCTGCTCGGCCTGGTCGCCCTCGCCCGGGTCGATCTGAGCGAGCAGGTTGAGCTCTCGCGCGACGATGCGGTCTTTCCCCGACGCTTTGGCCTCGCGCAGCGCTTCATCGGCGCTGGCCAGCAGCAGGCTGGTGGGAATATCCCCGTGCGTCTCCGGGTCGTAGCTGGAGACCCCGATGCTGACCGAGACCCGCAGGGGCACGTGGGTCGTGACGATCTCCAGATCGCGGATGGTGCGGAGGAGCCACTCCCCCAGCTCGGTGGCCGCCGGCAAGGGGGCGCCCGGCAGGAGCCAGACGAACTCCTCCCCCCCGTACCGGGAGACCGTATCGGTGCGGCGTCTTCGTCCCAACAGCACCCGGCCGATCTGGCGCAGCACCTCGTCGCCGGCCTGGTGGCCGTGCACGTCGTTGATCTCTTTGAAGTTGTCGATGTCGAAGATCAAGCAGGAGAGCGGAAGGCTGCCGCGGCGGGCGCGTTCCATCTCCACGTAGACCGCCTCCTCGAAAGAGCGGCGGTTGGGCAAGCCGGTCAGCGGGTCGCTGGTCGCCAGCTGCTCGAGGAGGCGGTTCTTCTCGTACAGTTCGTCCTGCAGGGACTTCACGCGCAGCGCCGCGCGGATGCGGGCGATCAGCTCGACCGTGTTGAACGGCTTGGTGACGTAGTCGTGCGCCCCCAGATCGAGGCCCTGCACCCGGCTGTCGATCTCGTCCCGCGCGGTCATGAAGATGACCGGGATCTGCCGGGTCGTCTCATCGTCCTTCAGCTGGCGGATGACGCTGAATCCGTCCAGATCGGGCATCATGATGTCCAGCAGGATCAGATCGGGGGCCTCCTGGCGGGCCAGGGGCAGAGCGTCGCCGCCGCGCGGAACCGTAAAGACGGTCGCCCCCATCGATTCCAGCCGGAGGCGCAGCATTTCGAGGATGGAAGGCTCGTCGTCGACCACCACCACGCGGGGAGGCCGCCGGCCCATCATCAGTTCCGGCGGGGTGGTGGAGGCAGGGCCTTTGGTGATCGCAGCCATTGCGTCAGCGGGGGGCCAGGGAGGGTCGATTACCGGCGCCCGGTGCGTTCCTGACCTGATATAATTCAACAAAACTACGTCGAAGCCTGCTTCGGAGCTGAGCATCGTGCCCTCCTTCACCTCTTCGACGCTCCTGCTGGTCATCGGGATTATCGAACTGCTCCTCGGCTCGGCCATCCTCACCTTCCCGCTCCCACCCGCCTGGCGAGTGCCATCTCCGCAGACGGCGTTCCTGATCGCCGGCGGCGCCGCGATGGCCGTCGCCGGGACGGGCGCTTTGCTGCTGCAGACGCTGCCCGGGATCCTCTCCCGAGGCGGGCGCGTGATCGTCCACGGGCTCGTCGGCCTCCCCCTGCTGGCTGCGGCGTGGGCCGCGGCATATACGGGGGCGGTGCCGGCCTGGGTCGCCTACGGATCGCTGGGGATCTTCACCGTGGCGGGGGGCGTCATCGCCGGCCCTCTGCGCCAGCGCCGCGACTGGGAGCTGGACTTGTTCCCGCTGGCGCTGGTCGTGTCGGAGGCGGCCTTGGGGGTGTTACTGTTGGCGGCTCCGGCCGCCTTTGCCGCTCCCGCCTATGCCGAGTTGCGGACGTTGCGCACGATCGTCGGCCCGCTGCTGCTGGTGGGCGCCGGCGCCGCGCTGGCCTCGGCCCTCTTGCGCCCGGTCCTCTTCCGCGCCTTGGCCGCCGTGATCGCGGCAGGGCCGCTGCTGATCCTGGCGGTCTCGATCAGCCGGTCACAGGGGTTCTGGGCGGGGGTCCTCGTCTATCCCATGCTGGCCGCCCTGCTGATCGCTCAGCCTTGGCTGGAAGCATCGGTGATCGCCCGGCGGCGCGAAGCGACCGAACGGCCCACGGCGGTGGCATTTGGACGGACCGTGGAGGGGACGGTCTGGACGGTCATTCTGCTGATCGTCCTGGCAGGGCAGACGCTGCCGGCGGGCAGCCGCCCCGCCCTCGCGGTGCTGGCGTTGATCCTGACCGTCTTCACCCTGGTCTGGTTCCGGCTCCCGGGGCCGCAGGATGATCGCGCGCGGACGCTCTGGGGCACCGTCGTCTACACCACGGCCATCGGCGCGACCGTGCACCTGACCGGGGGCGTGGGATCGCCGTTCTTCCTCCTCTTCGTTCTCCCGCTGATGGCCGTGGCCTGGGGGTTGTCACCCCGCGCGGTGGCCCTCCCGGCCGGATTGGCGGTGGGGGTCCTCGCCGTGGAAGTGCTCTGGGCCCTGCTGAACGGCGCCGGGCTGGAGGTCGTCTGGACGGCGCTCTTGCGGGGCGGCGCGCTGCTGCTGGCGGCCGTCTTTGCCTACCTGCTGGCGGCCCGCGCGGGGCGCCAGCGCGCGCTGGTGGCCGCGGAGAAGGAGAAACTCGAGACCATCGTGGCGGCGATGGAAGAGGCGCTGATCGTGCTCGATGCGGAGAGGCGCATCCAGTTCTGCAACCGCGCCGCGGACCGGATGCTGCACGCGTCCCGGGACGAGGCGCTCGGCCGCCCTCTGGCCGATCTCCTGATGGTCATGCGGGAGGACGGTCTGCCGCTCGGCGACGAGGAACATCCCGTCAGTCAGGCGCTGCGGGAGGGCCGCCCGGCCCGCCTACGCGTGCTGGTCAGTGGTGGGGGCGCCGACCCGGTGCCGGTGGTGTTCGCGGCCACGCCGCTGCAGGGGCCGGAGGGCAGGGTCTCGGGGACGATCTGCAGCCTCCAGGACGTCGCCGCCGAGGTAGAGATGGAGCGGATGCGGGAAGATTTCTTCAACATCGCCTCCCACGAGATCCGCACGCCGCTCACGGTGATCAAGGGCCACGTCGAGCTGGTGCTCGAAGGCGCGCTCGGCCCGCTCAGCGACCGGTCGCGGCACGTCCTCACAGAGATCCACGCCGCTACCGCACGTCTCATCCGCCTGGTCAACGACTTCCTCGATGCGGCGCGCCTGGAGCAGGGTCGCATCACGGTGCAGATCGACCGGGGCAGCCTGCCCACGCTGGTGGAACAGGCCATCACCACGCTGTCCATCGACGCCGAGCGCAAGGGGCTGACCATCACCTATCGCCAGGACGGGGGCGCACCGCCTCCGGTGCTGATGGACGCGGAGAAGACGCTCCAGATCGTGATCAACCTGTTGGACAACGCCATCAAGTTCACGCCGCGCGGCGGGATCGAGATCTGGCACGAGGTGACCGACGGACAGGTGGCCACCTATGTGCGGGACTCTGGGGTCGGGATCCGCCCCGAGCACCGTCACCGCCTCTTCGAACGGTTCAGCCAGGTGGAACGGGGCCTCCGCCGCGAGGCCGGCGGGAGCGGACTAGGCCTCTATATCAGCCGCCGGTTGGCCGAGCGGATGCGGGGGACGGTCGCGCTGGTAAACAGCGTCCCGGAGGGAGGGAGCACGTTTGTCCTGGTTTTGCCGGCGGCGCCCGCCTCCGTCAGGACGGGCGGGGCGCGGCGCGGTTAGCCGCGGAAGAAGAGCAGCCAGAGCACCACGGCGGCAAGCAGCCAGAAGAGCCAGTCCACGCTGATTCCTCCTCCACATAGTCTGCGGTGTGTTGTCCCTTCTCGGAGTTACCTTCGCACGCCGCCAACTCCTGCATAGACCCTTGCTGATGGGGATTTTGCGCGTGTTATAATGAGCGCCGACCGCGCCCACGTAGCTCAGGCGGTAGAGCGTGTCCTTGGTAAGGACAAGGTCACCGGTTCGAATCCGGTCGTGGGCTCCAGAGTTGACCGTCCGTGGGTATGCCTTGGGCTCGAAGGCGTTTTGACTCGCCCCAGGCATACCCACGGACGGTCCACGTTGGGGACCGCCGGGGTACCGCTACGGACGGTCACCACGGTTAAACGACAAGAACGGGATGGAGGCTGGAGATGGCGAAGGCGAAGTTTGAGCGGACGAAGCCGCACGTCAACGTAGGGACGATCGGGCACGTGGACCACGGGAAGACGACGCTGACGGCGGCGATCACGCACACGCTGGCGGGGGTGGGGGGGACGCAGCCGAAGGGGTACTACGACATCGACAATGCGCCGGAGGAGAAGGAGCGGGGGCTGACGATCA
>JBOGSD010000118.1:0-5186 GCA_050695215.1 bacterium | reverse complement strand
GGCAGCCCGCCCCGCGCGCCCGGCGCCTTCCACCGCGGCGGCGGCCGGGAGCGGCCAGGCCCCTCCCCCGCCGCCGGCGTCGACGCCGGGGGAGGAATCGTCATGATCCGTCGGAGCCTCCCGCTGCGCACCGTGCTCTTCTACCTGCTCTTCTATATCGTCTTCTTTCTACTGCTGGTCTTCGTCGCGTCCTTTGGACTGATTGCGGAAGCGTAGGTCCCGCCCCCTCACCCTTTCCGCTGTGGTACCGTAGGGTGGGCCGGCCGGCGAGCGCGGCCCAATCCGATGCTACACGCGAAAGGAGGCAGTCCATGACGCAAGGAGTGCGGCTTTCCGCCCTGCTGCTGCTGACCGGGCTGCTGGTCGCAGCCTGTGGTGGGGGTGGCGGTCAGCAGGGTGGGACGACGACGACACCGCCCGCGGCCACGACGGTCACCGTGACGGAGACCGAGTTCAAGTTCGAGCCACAGGCCATGACGGCGAAGGCGGGTCAGGTGACCTTTGAGGTCAAGAACAGCGGGGCCGTGGAGCACAACTTCATCATCGAAGGGACCGACGTGAAGCTGGAGGGGATTCAGCCGGGGCAGACCAAGACGGCGACGGCCCCCCTGGCGGCAGGGAGTTACAAGGTCCTGTGCACCATCCCGGGCCACCAGGAAGCTGGGATGACCGGGACGCTGGCGGTCTCGCAGTAGCACCGTGGGGGCGGCCGCGGGCGTCGCGGCCGCCGTGTGCACCGATGGTGGATCTCGCCACGATCTATCTGCCCGTGCAGCGCGACCTCGATGCGCTGGAGGGGCTGCTGCACGCGGAACTGGTCAGCAACGATCCCTTCATCGGCGAGCTCGTCGCCTACGTCCTTTCCACGCGCGGCAAACTGGTTCGACCCGCCCTCACCTGCCTGAGCGCGGCGGCGATCGGCGGCGGGGAGCAGGAGCGGCTCTACATCGCCGGCACGGTCGAATTGATCCACCTCGCGTCGCTGATCCACGACGACATCATCGACGCGGCGGATACGCGCCGCGGCACCCCTACCGTGAACGTCCAGTGGGGCAACCAGATCGCGGTGCTGCTAGGCGACCTGCTCTTCGCTCGCGCCTTCGACCTGATCAGCCGGGTGCGTCATCCAGCGGTCGCCCCGGCGATCGCCGATGCGGCCGTGCGGATGAGCCAGGCCGAGATCAAGCAGACAAGGGTGGCCAGCGAGCCGCACAGCGATGAATCCGTCTATCTGGACATTATTGAAGGCAAGACGGCCGCTCTCTTCGCGGCGGCCTGCCGCGCCGGCGCTCTTGTCGCCGGCGCCACGCCGGCGCAGGCGGGGGCCCTCGCCGCCTTCGGCCTGGCCTGGGGCATGTCGTTCCAGATCACCGACGACGCGCTGGATCTGACGAGCCGGGCCGAAGAGCTGGGCAAGCCGATCGGTTCGGACATCCAGGGAGGCAAGATCACCCTGCCGATCATTCACGCCCTGCGCAGCGCCGGAGCGGCCGACCGCACCGCGCTGACACGATTGCTGGCGCTGCCGTCGCCGGACGGCAAGATGGAAGAGGTGCGGCTGCTGCTGGGGCGCTCTGGGGCGATCGACTACGCCCTGGGCGTCGCCCGGCTCTACGCCGGCCGGGCGGCCGCGGCGCTGTCCACCCTGCCGGCCTCACCCGCGCGGGAGAGCCTGCAGGAGCTGACCGAGTTCGTGCTCGTGCGGCCGCGCTGAAGGGCACGGCGGTGGGGAGGAGCGGGGATCGCCATGGCCACGAGCGGGACTGAACCCGAGCCGACCACGACCATCCTGCGCCGGCTGGCGGCCAACGTCGTCGCCATGTTCGAGACCTACGCCGGCTTGGCCGGACGGGAAGCCAGGGCCACGGTGCGGGATATGGCCATCGGCGTCGCACTGCTGGCGGCGGCCGCCGCCTTCGGCGTGCTGGTGCTGACGCTGCTGGTGCTGACGGTGGTCCTGGCGTTGGCCACCGTCGTGGCCCCCTGGCTGGCCGCGCTGATTATGCTGGGGGTGACGGCGTTGGCGGCGGCGGTGTGCGTGGCCGTCGGTCTCGGCCGGATGCGCCGGCGCCGGCTGAGCAAACTGGCGGCAGCGGTCAAGGAGGATCTGCGGTGGCTGCGCAGCACGCTGTTCGAGAGCGACTCGCGGAACTGAGGGGACAGATCGCCGCCGACGCGGGCGACCTGCGGGGCCGCTGGCGCGCCCTGCGCGGCCGCCTCCCGCAGGACTGGCGGCAGATCCGCGGCACCGGCAGAGACGTGCTGCAGATGTTCTCGCTGCTGCTGCGGCGGAGGGGGGACTCAACCCCGCCGCCCGGCGCCCCGTCTTGATATAATCGGCATGGAGGTGTCGTCATGCATCTGGGCTTCATTGGAGGCGTCGGCGCTCAAGAGCTGGTGCTCATCTTCCTGATCTTGTTGCTGCTCTTCGGGGCCACGCGGTTGGCCGGGATTGGGTCGGCGCTGGGACGCACGATCCGGGACTTCCGCAAGGAAGTTCGGGACGTCGACGACGACCTACGCGAGGACCGGCGTCCCAAAGAGTCCTCCTCGTAAGGGTTCTCCCTTTCCGTCATGGCCGCCGACCGGCCGATGACCATCGTGGAGCATCTGGAGGAGCTGCGGCGGCGGCTCCTCTTCGCGGTGGCCGCTCTCGCCCTGGCGACCGCGGCCAGCTGGTTTGCCGCCGATGAACTCCTCACCTACCTCATCCGGCCGGTCACGAGCGCCACCGGGCGGGGTGTGATCTTCGTCGGGGTCACGGAGGCCCTCTTTACGCGACTCAAGCTGGCCCTCCTCGCCGGCGTCTTCCTCAGCCTGCCCTTCCTGCTCTACCAGATCTGGGCCTATGTGTCCGTCGGGTTGACGCGCAGCGAGCGCCGCGCGGCGCTGTGGTTGCTGCCGCCCGCGTTCGTGCTCTTCGTCGGGGGGGCCGTCTTCGCGCTCCTGGCCATCGTGCCCGTGGGGGTCCGCTTTCTGCTCAACTACAAGGTGCCCGGCGTCCTCGAACCGATGATCAGCGTCGGCGCGTACGTCTCCTTTCTCACCGCCTTCATGCTGGCCTTCGGCGCCGTCTTCGAGCTTCCCATCGTGCTGATCTTTCTCACGAAGATCGGGGTGGTCACGCCCGCCTCGCTGGCGGCGGGGCGGCGCTATGCGATCGTCGCCATCGTCGTCCTGGCCGCGGTGCTCACGCCGGGCGGGGACGTCTTCTCGCAGCTCCTGATGGCGGTCCCCACCTACCTGCTCTATGAGGTCTCCATCTGGATCTCCCGCTTCGTCGCCCCGCGTGCGATCGCGGGGGAGCAGGTCGAGGGACGCTGAGCTCGAAGAGGTCGGGCGTGGCCCGCACGCGCCGCACCCGGAACCCCTGGTGGGTGCTCCTGCTGGTCATCTTCGCCGGGGGGCTGCTGGGCAGCGTCATCACCGAAGCTCTCTCCGCCTATCCTGCGCTGGGGTTTCTCACGCGGGAGGTGCGGGCCGCCATCATCGATCCACCGTTTACGTTTGACATCCGGGTGATCACCCTGACCATCGGCACGACGCTGCGCCTCAACCTGGCGGTCATCCTGGGGATGGTGCTGGCGGTCTGGCTGTTCAGGCTGATGGTCTAATCCGCGGCCGGTCCACCCCAAAGGGATCCCCGTCTGGCCGATGCAAGCAGGTGGATGCGTAGGCGCGTGCTATACTGCACATGATGTAGTGGGGTTTTCGGCTCCGGCCGGGCCGTTTTAGGCGCTCGGCCTTCGATTTCTCGTCCGGAGGGTCCGGACGAGGCAGACACCGGAAGGGAGCAGGGCGGTGGCGGGGCGGGGGGCGCCCGGCGGACGCCGTCCCGGCTTCGCGTGAGTCAGCCCAGGCTGGCCCCACCGGGTTTCCAGCGGAGCCGAGGACCGGAGGCGTTGTGTGACGCAGCTCTCCCGGCTCAAGGTGACCGCTCTTCCCTCAGACGCGCGTCCGCGCGAGCGCTTGCGCAGCGCCGGTCCGGCCGCCCTGGGCGTCACCGAACTGCTGGCGGTCGTCCTGGGCACGGGCACCCGTGGACGGGGCGTCGTGCCGGTGGCGGAAAGCCTGCTCTCGACGTTTGGCTCCCTGCACGAACTCAGCCGGGCTCCCCTCGAAGAGATCGATCGTGTCGGCGGCGTCGGCCCTGCCAAGGCGGCCGCGCTGCTGGCCGCCTTTGAACTGGGCCGGCGGGCCCACGGCCCCGCGTGGACGGAGCGCTACACCATCCGCACCCCCGAGGACGCCGCCGCGCTGGTGGCGCCCCAGATGGCGACGCTCGACCGGGAGCACTTTCGCGCCATCCTCCTGAATACGAAGCACGAGGTCCTGGCGGTGGTGGAGGTGGCGGTGGGCAGCCTGGACAGCGCGCCGATCCATCCCCGGGAGGTCTTCAAGGAGGCGGTCCGGCGCAGCGCCGCGGCGGTGATCGTGGCGCACAATCATCCGTCGGGCAACCCCGACCCCAGCGGCGACGATCTGGCCATCACGGCCCGCCTCCGCGCGGCCGGCCAGATCGTCGGGATCGATGTCCTCGACCATCTCATCATCGGGCATGGGCGTGTTGTGAGTCTGCGCGAGCGCGGCGTGTTGCCGGGGAGCTAGCGGGTCGTAGAATCAGTGGGGTTCCGGAGGTTCGCAGAAGCTCCGTGGGGGTGAGGACGCGATGGGCGTGCTGGACTGGCTGGCAAGCCGGCTGACGCGGGACATGGGGGTGGATCTGGGGACCGCCAACACCCTCGTCTACGTCCGCCACGAGGGCATCGTCGTGCGCGAACCCTCCGTGGTGGCCAAGAACTCGGCGGACGGGCAGATTCTGGCCGTGGGGGATGACGCCAAGCGCATGCTGGGCCGCACCCCCGGCCACATTACCGCCACCCGCCCGCTGCGGGATGGCGTGATCGCCGATTTCGACACGACGGCGCAGATGCTCGGGTACTTCATCAAGCGCGGCATGCGCAGCCGCTCCATTTTTCATCCCCGCGTGATCGTGGGCATCCCCTCGGGGGTAACCGAGGTGGAGAAACGAGCCGTCATTGACGCCACCCTGCAGGCGGGCGCGCGCGAGGCCTATCTGATCGAAGAGCCCATGGCCGCGGCCATCGGGGCGGGACTCCCCGTCAGCGAGCCGGTGGGCAGCATGGTGGTGGACATCGGTGGGGGCACCACCGAAGTGGCGGTGA
>JBOGSD010000117.1:0-54497 GCA_050695215.1 bacterium | reverse complement strand
CCGAACTCGAGGCGCCGTTCAGCACAACGATCGTTCCGGAAGGCATCTTTCAAAGACCTCTCAGGTAATTCACCCAGCCCGACCTCCTCGACTTGAGAGCAGCTGTTCGCCAACTCGGTCCGGACCGAGTTGCCGCGCTGATCCCCGCCCCCGACCGCCGGCACCGTTGCTTCCCGGTATCAGGTAACAGGCCTGCCCCTCTCGTACACGCTCCGGCTGCCGCGGCCCAAAGTACAGCTCGGCCTCGTAGCCATTGTGCGCGCGGCACCGGAGTTGGATGTTGTCGACTGTGGGCCCACCACCGGCGGCGTACGGCGCGACGTGATGGAACTCCAGGAAGCTGCCCTCGGTACACCGCCGGCCCTGGCGGCTCACGAAGGCGCAGCGTCCACCGTCGCGCAGCCAGACTGCGCGTCTGACCGCGGCGGGGATGTGACGCGACCGAGGGGCCGTCCCGCTGCTCCCGCGCGGGCGGTCTGTGGCAGCGAGCTTCTGTTTGGTCAGGTTCTCTAACAGCGCCGTCAGCGCCCGATCGATGATTGCTGCCGGATCACCGTCCGGAATCTGATGGCGTAAGAGCGCCTGGGCCAGCTGGAGCTTCTCGACCGTCTCGGCACTCGCTGTGAACTGCACTTTGTAGCGCTGGGGCGCCATCGGGGTCACCACCGCGGGCCGCGCTCGAGGCGGCGTGGGGGCTGGAGGGGGCAGGTCTGCTGTAGCGTGTTGCCCATCGTCGGTCAGGAGGCTAGCCGTAACATCGTCCGGGGGCGGAGGCGCGGCCGCGGTATGAGGCGCTGTCGGGAGCCGACGGACCGCGGACGCGACAGGGGGCTGGGGGTGCAGTAGTGCGAGGAGTTCCTCCACCTGGCGCTTGCTCTTGTGCCGGGCCATGTCAAGCAGTTCCCGGTAGTTGTCTTGAGTCAGATGGGTGGCGAGCAGTCCCACACTCGTCAGGTTCAGCGATCCATCCTCGAGCATCTCGAGGATGACTGGGAACCGCCGGACCACCCGGGCCGCCTGGATGCGCCCGTAAGCGGCGTGTTCGGAAAGGTGGAGCACCTGCGTGCAATAGGTAAACAGCGAGGAGCACCCTTCGGCGAGGTACAGGCGCCGCTCGCCGAGCTCAGCGAGGTGCGCGATGAGCGCCGCGGTCGCTTCGCGCTCGCCCTGGGCCAAGGACTTTACCCGCGCCAGCAACTCATGATTGGAGAGATGACCGACAGACGGGAGCATCATCGGATCCATGCCCTATGTATAGCATGGCGTTTTCGGACCGCTCAGGAAGGTTCCCAGCGCCGTGCTAGCCGTCCGGACCTTCGCCGCGGTCCTCCTGTTCCGTGAAAGCTCCTAGCAAAGATCCTGGCGCGTATCGTCCCCATTCTGGAACGACGCGTCTCGCCTCCGAGATTTCATCTCAAAACCTTGTCAAGAGTTTTCTTGCAAATCGCGTTTGTTTCTTTGGAGAAGAACTCGGTCCGGACCGAGTTCCGGTCAAGGTGTGCTTCACGCACGCCAGCGAGCGGGTAATGGGTCAGTTGAGGAGCCTCGCAGATGACAAATCTCACCGAGTCCAGGCGCTTCCAAATGCCCAAGTCGGATAGCCGTTCCCTGAGGCTGTCCAGGTGGCGGTCCCAGTCCGACTCTTGACCCACGGTCAATGGGAGTGTTACTTCCGGGTGCACGATTCCTGGCTCCCTGCCACGATTTTGACCTGCCTGCTCCCCCTCCTGTAAAATGGAGTGCTTGGCTTCATCGCGCCAAACCCAATGCGGATGCTCATTCATCTAGGAACCCGATGCTGAGCGGGCTGCTGTCCCTGCTGCGGGAGAGCCACGCGTACGCCGCCATCCACGAAACCGTGGCGGCGCCCCGGCCGGCCTGGATCCAGGGTCCTGCCGGGGCGGAGAAGGGGTATCTGCTCGCCGCCCTCTGCGCTGACCCCGGGCTGGCGCTGCAGACCGTCCTCATCATCACTCCCACCCGCGATGCCGCCGGCCGTCTGGCCGATGACCTGGCGCTCTTCTCTCCCGACCTTCGCGAACGCACCATCCTCTGGCCCTCCTGGGACGGGGCGGCCTCGGCGGATCCCCCCTCCGCCCTCGAGGAGGTCGCCGGCCGGCGCGTCGTGCTGGAGCGGCTGGCCTCGGGGGCGCCCTCGGTGGCGCTGGTCCCCACCTCGGCCCTCCTGCGCCGCCTTCCCACCTTGGAGCGACTGGCGGCGGAACGGCGGCTGCTCCACCGGGGCGACCGCCTCGACCGGGAAACCTTCCTGGACCTCCTGAGCGACTACGGCTACGATCGGCTCCCGCTCGTTGAGGCGCCCGGGCAGATGGCCGTTCGCGGCGGGGTGATCGACCTCTTCCCGCCCGGCGGCACCGCCTACCGGATCGAACTGTCGGGGGACGAAGTGGACTCCCTTCGCGAATTCGACCCGGCGACGCAGCGGAGCATGCGCGACGTCGATGCGCTCAGCGTGCTCCCGCTCGGCGCGCCGGGCGATGCCAGCGACGGCGCGGCACTACTGACTGACTTTCTCCCCGCCGCCGCGCTCGTAGTCCTGGACGAGGAGCCGGAGCTGGTCCAGCAGGCGAGAGTCCTGCGCGAAGTGAGTGCCGCGGAGGGGGAGGACGACTACCACGCCTGGGAGGTGGCGGCCGCCGCGCTGGGGGACCGCCGGCTGGTCATCTCGACGCTGCGCGGCGCCGTGGCCCCCTATCAGGAGATCTCCCTGCGGTTCGGTGGGATGGAGGCCTTCGGCGGCCAGACCAATCTGCTGGCCCGCTCGATGCGGGAGTGGATCGCGGCGCGCCGGCGCGTCATCGTGGCGACGGCCCACCCCGAACGCGTCGGGGAGATCCTACGCGAGCACGGGCTCGAGGTGCCCGGCGTCGCCGCGCTGGCCGCGCCGCCAGCGCCCGGCACCGTCACCGCCGTGGAGGCGCCGCTGTCGGGGGGGTTCGTCTTCGAGCCGGCCGGACTGGCCGTGCTCACAGACAGCGAGATCCTGGGCTGGCGGCGCCGCCGCAGCCGGCTGCGCTTCGTCCGCGGCGGGCGGCGTCTCTCCTCGTGGATCGACCTGCGGCCGGGCGACTTTGTCGTCCACCTGCATCACGGCATCGCCCGCTACGCCGGGCTGACCCACCTGACCATGAATGGCAGCGAACGCGACTATCTGCTGCTGGAGTACGCGCAGGGCGACCGGCTCTACGTCCCCGTGGATCAGATCGGGCTGGTCGACCGCTACATCGGGGTGGAAGGGCAAACGCCCAAGATTCACACGCTCGGCGGGGCGGAGTGGGAGCGGGAGAAGGCCCGGGTCAAAGAATCGGCGCGCGCCCTCGCCGGCGATTTGCTCAGCCTCTACGCGGCGCGCCAGTCGGCGGCGGGTCACGCTTTTTCAGCGGACACCCCCTGGCAGCGCGAACTGGAAGCGACTTTCCAGTTCGAGGAGACGCCCGACCAGTGGCAGGCCATTCAGGACGTGAAGCGCGACATGGAGACCGACCGCCCGATGGACCGGCTCATCGCCGGTGACGTCGGCTACGGCAAGACGGAGGTGGCCATCCGCGCCGCCTTCAAAGCGGTGATGGACGGCAAGCAGGCCGCCGTGCTCGTGCCCACCACGATCCTGGCGCAGCAGCACTACGACGTCTTCCTGCAGCGCCTCGCCCCCTACCCCATCAAGGTGGAAGTCCTCAGCCGCTTCCGCACCCGCCGTGAGCAGCAGCGCATCCTACGGGAGGTGGCGGAGGGGCAGGTGGACGTGGTCATCGGCACCCACCGGCTGCTGGGGCGAGACGTGACGTGGCGCGATCTCGGCCTGGTGATCATCGACGAGGAGCAGCGGTTCGGCGTCGAGCACAAAGAGAAACTGAAGCAGCTGCGCAAGCAGGTGGACGTGCTCACCCTGACGGCGACGCCCATCCCCCGCACGCTGCACATGTCCTTGGTGGGACTGCGCGACATGTCGGTGATGGAGACGCCCCCGGAAGCCCGCCTGCCCATCCACACCGAGATCCGCGAACAGGACGAAGAGGTCATCCGCGAGGCGATCCTGCGCGAACTGGCCCGCGGGGGGCAGGTCTACGTGGTGCACAACCGCGTGCAGACCATCGACCGGTCCGCCCGTGCGATCAGCCGGCTGGTCCCGGAGGCGCGCGTGGTCGTGGCGCACGGGCAGATGCCCGAGGAGAAGCTCGAGCGAGTGATGATGGACTTCCTGGGCGGCCGCTACGACGTGCTGGTGTGCACGACCATCGTCGAGATTGGGCTGGATATCCCGCAGGTGAACACCGTGATCATCCAGGACGCCCATCTGATGGGACTGGCGCAGCTCTACCAGCTGCGGGGACGGGTGGGCCGGGCCGAGCGGCAGGCCTACTGCTACCTCCTTTATCCGCGGGGTGAAAAGCTGACTCCTGAGGCGGAGCAGCGCCTCATGGCGATGCAGGAGTTCGTGGAGCTGGGCTCGGGGATGAAGCTGGCCATGCGCGACCTGGAGATCCGCGGCGCAGGGAATCTGCTGGGCCCCGAACAGCACGGGCAGCTGGCCGCGGTCGGCTTTGACCTCTACGTCCGTCTGCTCGACCAGGCCATTCGGGAACTGCGGGGCGAGATGGTGGACGACGTGCCCGACCCCACCATCGACGTGCACATCGATGCCTATATCTCGCCCGAGTACGTCTCCGACGAGATCCAGCGGATGACGCTGTACCGCCGCCTCGGTGCGGTGCAGACGGTGGAGGGACTGGAAGGTCTGGCCGAGGAGACCGAGGATCGCTACGGACCGGCCCCGGCGCCTCTGACGCACCTGCTCGGCGCGGTGCGGCTGCGGGTGCTGGGCAAGCGGGTGGGGGCCGCTGCCCTGACGCGCGAGGGGCCACGCTACCTGATCCGGCTGCGGGCAGGCGCCTACCTCCCCGAGGCGGTGCAGCGCGGGCTGCGCGTAGCCTATGGCCGGCGCATCCAGGTCACGCCCGCGATGATCTCCGTGAAGACCTCCGGCGCCCACTTCGCCGACCAGGTGACGGAGGTGCGAGAGATCTTGGAAGCGCTGGCGCACCACATGCGGCAGCCGGCGGAGGAGCCGGCATCGGCGCACTGATGATGCCGGATGAGATAGCGGAGGGACCGAGAGAGGGCCTTCGCGCGGAAGTATCCCGTACTTCTGGAGCGGGAAGGCCCTCTTTCAGTCCGGACGACATTACAGACGGGAGGCATCACTCGTGAGACCGAAACGCAAGATCCTTCTTGGGATCCTCATCGCCCTGATCGTCGCACTCGCCGCGGGCAGCGCCTCTGTGCTGACATTCGGCGCAGACCTGCGCTTCAAGGCCGGCGACCGCCAGCTGGGTTTTCTCGTCCGTGGGATGCGCGCCCGCTCGGCGGTGGCGGCCACGGTGAACGAGGAGCCGATTCTCTGGAGCGAAGTGGACGCCGAGGTGGCCCGGGCGGCGGCGCAGTTCAACGTGAACCTCGCCGGGCCGGACAGCGAGAAGCAGCGCGCCGAGCTGGCCCGCCTCGTGCTCGACCAGCTGATCGACCAGCGGTTGATCCTCCAGGCCGCCCGCAAGCGCGGCGTGCAGGTCTCCGAGACAGCCGTCAGTGCGGAGATCGACCGGATCAAGAAGAACTTCGGTACAGAGGCCGAGTTCCAGCAGGCCCTCTCCCAGCGCAACCTGACCATGGACGACGTGCGCCGGCTCCTGCGCGTCAACCTGGCCGTGCGCGCGCTGATGCCGCTCGTGACGAAGGTGGCGGTCCCCGAGGCGGAGGTGCGCAAGAGCTTCGAACAGCGGCGGGCCCAGTTTGATCAGCCGGAGCAGGCCCGAGTGAGCCACATCCTCATCCGCGTCGAAGATCCCAAGCTGGAGGAACGGGCGAAGCAGACGACCCTCTTGATTCAGGGGAGGCTGGCCAAGGGAGAGAAGTTCGCGGACCTGGCGCGCCAGTACTCGCAGGACCCCGGCAGCAAAGAGAAAGGCGGCGACCTGGGCTTCTTCAGCAAGGGAGCCATGGTGCCGGCGTTCGAAAAGGTCGCGTTCAGCCTCCAGCCCGGCCAGGTCAGCGCAGCGGTGAAGACGCAGTTCGGCTATCATCTCATCCTCTTGCACGAGCGCAAGCCCGCGAAGAAGGCCGTGTACGAAGAGGTGGCCGCACAGATCCGCGAGCAATTGACCCAGGAGCGCCAGGAGGCGCTCTTCCAGACGTGGCTGACCGCGGAGCGCAAGCAGGCCACCATCAAGCGGCTCGCCCGTCCCTCCTGACGCCGTGGACGCGCCGCGGCGCTTCGACGATCTCATCGCCGTGATGGCCCGCCTGCGCCAACCCGACGGCTGTCCGTGGGATCGCGCCCAGACCCCCCGCTCCCTGCGTCCCTATCTGCTGGAGGAAGCCTACGAGACGCTGGAGGCCATCGACCGCGACGACGGGGACGCCCTGCGCGAGGAACTGGGCGACTTGCTGCTGCAGGTGGTCTTTCACGCCCAGATGGCGGCAGAGGCGGGCCGGTTCGACATCGCCGCCGTCGTGGACGGCCTAGTCCGTAAGGTGATCGATCGCCATCCCCACGTGTTTGGCCCCGTTCCCCTTCCGAACGCTGCGGCGGTGCTGGCCCACTGGGAGCAAGCGAAGCAGGCGCGGCGGGGTTCTCTCTTTGAGGGGATCCCCGAAGCCCTCCCGGCCCTCGCCCAGGCGCAGAAGGTGCAGGAGCGCGCGCGGGCCACGGGTTTTCAGTGGCCGGACGCCGGGAGCGCGCTGGCCAAGGTGCGGGACGAACTGGTGGAACTGGAAGCGGCCGCGGCGGGCGGGGGACCCGGGGAAGTGGCCGATGAGTTGGGGGACCTCTTCTTCACCCTCATCAACATCGCGATCTTCTACAACGTCGATGCGGAAATGATCGTGCGCGACGCTACGCGCAAGTTCTTGGAGCGTTTCAGCCGGGTGCAGACCCTGGCGGACGGATCCGGCCGGCCGCTCCGGGAGCACACCCTCGACGAGCTGCTGGCCCTGTGGGCGGAGAGCAAGCGAGGCTGATGCGCGTCGACAAGTACCTGCAGATCAGCGGCCTGGTGAAGCGCCGCGTCACGGCGCAGCGCCTCTGCGACGCGGGCCGCGTGCGCATCGGCGACCGGCGCGCCAAACCGTCGAGCGAAGTGGCCCCCGGCGACGTGCTCGAGGTCGTCCTGGGGGAACGCCGGCGCCGCGTCCGCGTGCTCTCCCTGCCCGCCTCTCCGCGCGAGGCGGCGCGGGCCACGCCTTACGAAGACCTCGAGGCCGGCCGCTCCACCCCACCGCCCCACACGTCCTCATACCGCTCGTGACCCCGACCCCGGCGATCGCGGCGATTCGGGCCCGGGAGATCCTCGACTCCCGGGGCAATCCTACCGTCGAAGCCGATCTCTTCCTGGACGACGGGGCCTGGGGCCGAGCCGCCGTCCCGTCCGGCGCCTCCACCGGCGAAGGAGAGGCCCTCGAGCGCCGCGACGGCGATGGCCGCTACCTGGGCAAGGGGGTCCTCGGGGCGGTCCGCGCGGTCCGGGAGGAGATCGCACCCGCCCTGCGCGGGATGGCGGCTGATCAGGAGGAGGTCGACCGCCGGCTCATCGCCCTCGACGGCACCGCGGACAAATCCCGACTGGGCGCCAACGCGGTGCTGGCTGCTTCCCTCGCCCTGGCGAAGGCGGTGGCGGCGTCCCGGCGCCTGCCGCTCTACCGCACCTTGGGAGGTGAGCAGGCCGGCCGCCTGCCGGTGCCGCTGCTGAACATCCTCAACGGCGGGGCGCACGCGGACAACACGCTGGACATCCAGGAGTTCATGGTCGCCCCCCACGGGGCCGCGCGCTTCGGCGAGGCCCTCCGGGCGGGGGTGGAGATCTTCCACCACCTCAAGGCGCTGCTGCGCGAGCGCGGCCTGTCCACCGGCGTGGGAGACGAAGGAGGGTTCGCGCCCGAGGTCGGGGGGGCCGAGGATGCCCTCGCCCTGCTCGTCGAGGCGATCACGCGGGCGGGGTACCGTCCCGGCGAGGAGGTCGCCCTGGCGCTCGACGTCGCCGCCAGCGAACTCGCCGCGGACGGCGGGTACGACTTCCGGCGCGAGGGCGTGGTCCGAAGCGCCTCCGAGGTCATCGACTACTACGACGCCCTGGCCGTCCGCTACCCGTTGGCGTCTATCGAGGACGGTCTCAGCGAGAAGGACTGGGCCGGCTGGCAGGCCCTCACGGCGCGCCTGGGCCGCCGCCTGCAGCTGGTCGGCGACGACCTCTTCGTCACCAACCCGGCGCGGCTGCGGCGCGGCATCGCCGCAGGGGTGGCCAACGCGATCCTGGTCAAACCCAACCAGATCGGCACCCTCACCGAGACGCTAGAGGCGGTCCGGGTGGCGCAGCAGGCGGGCTACGCGGTGGTCCTCTCACACCGGTCGGGAGAGACCGAGGATGCGACCATTGCCGACCTGGCCGTGGCTCTGGGGGTGGGACAGATCAAGACGGGCGCCCCCTCACGGGGGGAGCGCACCGCCAAGTACAACCAGCTCCTGAGGATCGAAGAGGAGTTGGGGCCGGCCGGGACCTACGCCGGGCGGGCGGGATTCCCCGCTCTCACCTGACGCCGAGGACGCGCCGGGACACAAGGAATCAGGCCCCCGCCGTCCGAACATTCGGGGCGCGGATGCCGAACCTTTCATCCTCCCACCGGCGGGCTGCCAGTTCCGGCCGCCGCACCGTGACCATCCCTCCTCCTCGCACTCCGCGGCTGCCGCGCTGGGCCTTGCCCGTGCTGGTGATCGGCGTGGGGATTCTGACGCTGAACGCCTTCGGCGCGACCTATCTGGCGACCTACCGGCTGCACCGCCAGGCCGACCGCCTTACCCGCGAAGTGGGCGCGCTGCGGAGGGAGAACGCGCAGCTGCGGGAGGACATCCGGCGATTGCATACCCCGCAGTACATCGAGCGGCTGGCCCGTGAGCAGCTGGGACTGGTCCGGCCGGGAGAGATCCCGATCATCCTCGTCCGGCCGACCCCCGCCCCGCCGCCGTGATTCCCGCCCCCGACCCGGGCTTGTTTGCCTTGACACCTCGAGGGGGCGGCCCAGTATAATCCGTCTTGCCCAATTCGCCAGGACCTGGTGAGGAGGCCTTAGTTCCGCCCCACATGAGTCTGGAAGCCGGCATCATCATCGAAGGCACGGTCGTCAAGATCACGCATTACGGCGCCTTCGTCGAACTCCCCGACGGCAAGAGCGGCCTGGTCCACATCTCCGAAATCGCCGACACCTACGTCAAGGACGTCAAGGACTATCTGCGGGAGCGGGAGCGCATCCGGGTGAAGGTCCTCGGCGTCAACGAGAAAGGGAAGCTCGACCTCTCCGTCAAGCAGGCCCTCTCCCCCGAGGAACGCACCGCCCGGGTGCGGTCCCGGGCCTCGTTTGAGGACAAACTCAAGGCTTTCATGAAAGAGAGCGAGGAGCGCCTCCTCGACCTCAAGCGCAACACGGAAGCCAAACGCGGCGGCCGCCGCAAGAAGTAATCCCCCCCGCCCCCCCGAATTCAGGCCCCGTGGCGCTGCCTTGTCCCGCCTGCGGCTTCGACAACCCTCCCGGCATGCGCTTCTGCGGCAACTGCGGTAGCGGACTCGCCGCGGCCGGCCCGGAAGAGCGGAAAGTGGTCACCGTGCTCTTTGCCGATGCGGTCGCCTCCACGCGCCTAGCCGGACAGCTCGATCCCGAGCGCCTCCGCGGCCAGATGGCCCAGTTCTTTCAGCTCGCGCGGGAGGAGATCGACCGCTTCGGCGGCACCGTGGAAAAGTTCATCGGCGACGCTGTCATGGCCGTCTTCGGCCTCCCCGCCGTGCACGAAGACGACCCGGAACGCGCCGCCCGGGCCGCACTGGCGATCCGGCGCGGGGTCGCGCCTCTCGCCGACGCGGGCGCCCTCCCCGCGGTCCGGATCGGTCTGCTCACCGGGGAGGTGGTGGCCAACCCACGCGCGTCCGAGAAGGGGGAGTTCCTGGTGACGGGAGAGGTGGCGAACCTGGCCGCCCGCCTGCAGCAGTATGCCGCCCCCGGCCAGATTCTCCTGGGAGAGCGGACGATGCGCAGCCTTCCGCCGAGCGCCACCCTGCGCCGGCTCGACTCCCTCACGGTGAAAGGGCGCGCCGACCCCCTGCCGGCCTGGGAACTCATGGACCTGGCGCCCCAGGCGGAGCGTCCGCTCGGCGCGACGCCGTTTGTGGGCCGGGAGGAGGAGTTGGACCTCCTCGCTGGTCTGCTCCGGCGGATGCGGCGGGAGGGACGCGGGCACGTGGTCACGATCCTGGGTCCCGCGGGCGTCGGGAAGACCAGGCTGATCAGGGAATTTCGCACTCGCAGCAGCGAGGTGCACATCCTCTCCGGCCGCTCCATCCCCTATGGCAGCGGCGTGCCTTTCTGGGCGCTCGGCGAGGCGATCCGCGAGGAATGCGGCATTGTCCTGGAGGACGCCACCGACGAGGTGCAGCGAAAGATCGAGCGTACCGCCCGGGCCCTGAGTGTGGAAGAGGCCATCCCGGCCCTCCAGTCGATCCTTGGACTCGCCGGCGGCGACCTCTCGCGGGATGAGCTCTTCGCCCGGCTGCAGCGCTTTTTCGAAGGCCTGGCGCAGCGGCGGCCGCTGCTGCTCATCCTCGAGGACGTGCATTCGGCGGAGGACGTCACCCTGGACTTTGCCGAGGCGTCCGCCGAGTGGGTGCGCCAGAACCCCTTGCTTCTGCTGATGCTCACCCGCCCGGACCTCTTGGAGCGGCGTCCGGCCTGGATGGGCGGGAAACGCAGCGCGACGACGATCCTGTTGGAGCCGCTCCCCGGGGAGGAGAGTCAGGCGTTGGCCCGCGCCGTTCTTGGCACCAAGGAGGCGCCGGTCTCGGTGCTGGACGCCGTGCTCTCCCGCGCCGAGGGCAACCCGCTCTTTCTCGAGGAGATGCTGCGCACGTTGATCGAACGCGGGGATCTCGTCGCGGAGGCCGACCGCTGGGTGCTGGCCGCGGCGCTGCCCTCGCTGGTCATTCCCGACACGGTCCACGCCGTGATCGCGGCCCGGGTCGATGGGCTGCCTCCCGCGGAGAAGTCGGCCTTGCAGGACGCCGCGCTGCAGGGCAAGGATTTCTGGCTCGGCGCCCTACGGCACGTCGCCGAGGAGAATCACATCGACGAGACGATCCGCGCGCTGGTCGCCAAGGATCTCCTGGTGCCGAAGCGGCGCTCCCTCGTCGCCGGCGACGAGGAGTTGACCTTCCGGCACATCCTCATCCGCGACGTGGCCTTTGCGATGATCCCAAAATCCCGTCGCTGGCCGAAACACGCGCGCCTGGCCGAGTGGTTGGCGCGGATCTCTACCGGGCGTCCCGCGGAGTGGGCCGACATCATCGCCCACCACTGGCTTCAGGTGATCGGCCTGCGCCAGGAACTGGGCCTTCCCCCCGACCCGCAGGCGCGGGACCAGGCCGTCAGCCACCTCATGCTCGCTGGCGACCGCGCCGCCGCCGTCTACGCCAACACGACGGCCCTCGACCACTACACCCGCGTGCTTGATCTGGAGGCCGATCCGACGCGGCGGGCGCGCGCCTTTCTCGGGAGAGCGGAGGTTTGGATGCTGCTGGGCCAGTATGACCGTGCCCGGGCAGACCTGGAGCCGGCCCGACGCCTCGCCGGGGAACAGGGAGAGGCCCGTCTCGAGGCCACCACCTTGTCGCGGATCGGGTACTCCTTCCACCGGCAGGACAAGGTCGTCCCTGCGCTCGAGCATCTCCAACAGGCTTTGGAGATCAGCCGCCACGCCGGGGATGCCGTCCTGACGGGGCGGATCCTCAACCACATCGGCTTTTCCAACTTCAACGACGGCCGCAGCGCCGAAGCGATCCGCCACCATGAGGAAGCCCGGCAGCTCCTCGAGTCCGCCGGCGATACGGCGGGGCTGGCGGAGAGCCTGCACGGGCTGGGAGAAAACAGGATGTTCCAGGGCCGGTGGACGGAAGGCGTGCACTGGATGACGGAAGCCATTCGCCTCTGCGAGCAGACCGGCAACCGCTCCCTCGCGGAGGAAAGCCGGTTGATGATCGCCCACTCCCAGCACGTCCTGGGCGACTATCCCGCGGCGGAGGCCTCGGCACAATACAGCGTGACCGTCCTCGCCCAGATCGGCGACATCCGCAACCAGGCCATGGCACTCTTGCACGCGGCCCAGGCGGCAATCAAACGGGGGAAGCTCGGCAGCGCGGTGGAGCAGGCCACCCGCGGGGCGGCTTTGGGGCGGCAGATCGGCGCGATCCGCGCGACCGTGTACAACCTGGTGACCCTGGGATCGGCCTACCGGGAACTGGAAGACGATCACGATGCGCGGCAGGCCGACGAGGAAGCCGTGCACCTCGCCTCCCAGGTGGGAGGAGCGTGGATGCCCTGGGTACTTGCCGGCCTGGCCCTCGATTACGCGTCACTCTCGAGGATCGATGAGGCCATGGCTCGCCTGCGGGAAGCCCGGGACTTCCTCGAGGCCGTCCAGACCCGTCTGGACTTCCCCCAGCTGGTCACGTATGCGGAAGGACGGGTGCACCTGGCCGCCGGTGAACCGGAGAAGGCGCGCGAAGCGGCGGAGCGGCTCAGGGATCTCGCCGCCTCCACCGGCACCTCCTACTGGACGGCCCTAGCCCTGCTCATCCTGGGTGAGGCGGCCGCGGCGTCGGGAGATCACGACGCGGCGGCCCGAGCCTTCTTGGAATCTGCCGGCGATGCCGACCGCCGCGGCGGGTTGCCGACGCTTTGGCGCGCACTGGCCGGGCTCGCCCAGAGCCAGCGGCTCCTCTATCAGCACGCCGAGGCCGAGGCGACGGCCCGCCGGGCGCGCGAGATCATCGAGCAGGTCGGAGCGTCGGTGGCCGATGAGCGGCTGCGGGCGATCTACTTCCAATCCTCAAGGGTGCAACGGGTGCTCACGGATGCTCGCGCGTAGCCGCGGGGCGGGGCCGTGACGATCGCCTGCCCCACCTGCGGGCACGAGAACCCTCCGACTGCGCGCTTCTGCAATAATTGCGGGACCTCCCTCGTGCCAGCTCCTTCCGCGACCGAAGAACGCAAACTCGTCACGATCCTCTTCGCCGACGTCGTCGCCTCCACGCAGCTGGCCGGCGCCGTCGACCCCGAGCGGCTGCGCGGACAGATGGGCCGCTTCTTCGCCATCGCGCGGGAAGAGATCGAGCGCTACGGCGGGACCGTCGAGAAGTTCATCGGGGATGCGGTCATGGCCATCTTTGGCCTCCCCACTCTCCACGAAGACGACCCCGAGCGCGCCGCCCGCGCCGCGGTTGCCATCCGCGATCGCGTCCGACCCCTCTCCGCGACCGGAGAACTCCCGCACATCCGCATCGGCCTGCACACCGGCGAAGTCGTCGCCGACCCCGGGGCCGCCGAGAAAGGTGAGTTCCTGGTCACCGGCGAGACGGTCAACCTGGCCGCCCGATTGCAGCAGCAGGCGGAGCCCGGCCAGACATTGCTTGGGGATCGCACCGCTCTCGCCCTGGGGGAGCATGCCGCCACGCGGGCTGTTGCCCCTCTGGCGGTCAAAGGCCACGCTGCGCTTCTGCGGGCCTGGGAACTGGTGGAGGTCTCCCCGCCCCGCGAGCGGGCGCTTCGCGCCACGCCGTTCGTGGGCCGGCAGGAGGAACTCGATCTCCTCCGCGGCCACGTGCGACGCATGCTGCGGGAGGGGCGGGGCCACGTCGTGACCATTCTGGGCTCGGCCGGAGTCGGCAAGACCCGGCTGGTGCAGGAGTTCCGCGAACGGTCGCGCGAGCTGCACATCCTGCGCGGCCGAGCCATCCCATACGGCGCCGGTGTCCCGTTTTGGTCGCTGGGTGAGGCCCTGCGCGAGGAATGCTCGATCCTCTTCGGCGATCCACTCGACGTCGCCAGGCGGAAGCTCGAAGACGCGGCGGGCGCCCTGGAGGTCAGCGCGGCCGTGCCCGCCCTGTTGTCTGTGCTGGGATGGAGGGGTGAAGGACACGATCTGACCCGGGAAGAGCTCTTCGGGGGGATGCGGGTGTTCTTCCAGGCCGTGGCCCGCCGTGCTCCCCTGCTGCTCACCCTGGAGGATTGCCACTCGGCGGAAGACGTCACCCTCGATTTCCTCGAACAGGCGGCAGACTGGACCCGCGACGTTCCGACCCTGCTGTTGGTGCTGTCGCGCCCCGAACTGGTAGAGCGGCGGCCGACCTGGATGGGCGGCAAGCGCAGCGCCACGACGTTGTTCCTCGATCCTCTGGCGGGGGAAGACAGCCTGACGCTGGCCCGTGGGATCCTCGGCAGCCAAGCCGCGCCCGAGGCGCTGCTGGACTTGGTGTTGGCCCGCGCCGGGGGGAACCCGCTCTTCATGGAAGAGATGCTGCGCGTCCTCATCGAGCACGGGACGCTCGCGTCAAACGGCGACCGCTGGTCCCTCACGGTGCCGCTGACCGAGGTGGCGATCCCGGATACCGTGCAGGCAGTCATCGGCGCACGGGTTGATGCCCTTCCCCCCGCGGAGAAGCAAACGTTGCAGGGCGCGGCCATGCAGGGAAAGGATTTCTACCTCGGTCCTCTGCGACTCCTCACCGACGCGGATCAGACCGACCCCGTCCGAGGACTGGTGGAGAAGGAATTGATCATCCGCAAACCGCGCTCCACCCTCCTCGGCGAAGAAGAGTTCACGTTCCGCCACATCCTCATCCGCGACGTCGCCTACGCCATGATCCCCAAGTCGCGCCGGCTGCCGCAGCACGCGCGGCTGGCGGAGTGGACGACGAGCATGGCGGCCGACCGGCCCGCCGAGTGGGCCGACGTCATCGCCCACCACTGGCTGCAGGTGGTCGGACTGCGGGAGGAGCTGGGGCTGGCGCCGGACAATCGGGCGCGCGAGCAATCCGTCGCGCACCTGCTCCTCGCCGGCGAGCGCGCTGCCAGAGTCTACGCCAACACCACCTCCCTCGATCACTACACCAGGGCGCTCGACCTCGAACCGGCGGCCGAGATACGCTTGCGCGCCCTCTTCGGACGGGGCGAGGTGTGGTTTCTCATCGGCCAGTACGACCGCGCGCGGGCGGATTTCGCTGCGGTCCGCGCCCTGGCGCAGGAGATCAACCAGCCTCGCTGGGAGGCGGTCGCCCTCGACGGCACCGCCTATGCCTTCCGGCAACAAGACCAGTTTGCGGCGGCCCTGGACCACCATCAGCGGGCGCTGGCGCTCAGCCGCGAGGTGCAGGATCCGGCCCTCACAGGCCAGATCCTGAATCACACCGGATTCACCCTGTTCGCCCAAGACAGACACAGCGAATCCATCCGCGTGCATGAGGAGGCGCGGCGGCTCCTGGAGAGCGCCCATGACGCGGCGGGGGTGGCGGAGAGCCTGCACGGATTGGGTGATACCCTGACCTTCTTGGGCCGGTTCGAGGAAGGCATTCGCCACTACCAAGAGTCCATCGTGCTCTCCGAACGGGTGGGCAACCGTTCTCTCGCCGGCGAGAACCGGTATATGATCGCTTTCGCCCGGCACAAGTTGGGCGAGTACGCGACGGCGCGGGAGGAAGCCGATCGTAGCGTCGCCACGCTGACGGAGATCGGCGACGCCCGAAATTCCCCTCCGGCCCTCTTCGTCCAGAGCCTCCTGGCGGCGACCATCGGGGAGTTCGGTTACGCCCTGGAGGTGGCCACCCGTGGCGTCGCCCTGGCCGGTCAGATCGGAGCGATTCGAACGCGAGTGTACAACCTCTTGATGTTGGGCCGGGTGCACCGAGAACTCGAGGACTACGCCGGAGCCCTCCAGACCGACCGGGAAGCGGCCGAGCTGGCCGGTCAGGTCCAGGGAACATGGTTGCCCGTCGCGCTGGCCTCAGTGGCCGCGGACGAAGCTGACCTGGGGCAGGGGGAGCAGTCCGACGCCCACGTCCGCGCGGCGCGGCGAGAGCTGGAGGACACCGAAACCCGTCTCGACTTCCTTCAGGAGATCTCCGCGCTAGAGGGCATGGTCCACCTGCTCCTGGCGCGGCCGGAGCAGGCGGCGAATGCCGCCCAGGAACTCACGCGGCTGATTGACGCCACCGGGACTCTGCACTGGCGGGTGCCGGCGCTGTTGCTGGAAGCCGATGCAGCCGCCGCCCTCGGAGATCACGGCGTCGCGCTCCGACGGTACGGTCAGGCCGCTGAGGAAGCCGAGCGCACCGGCCGCTTGCCCGCGCTCTGGCGTGCCCATGCTGGTCTCGCCGAGGTGCACCGGCGGCAGGGCCGTCCGGCCGACGCCGCCGCCAGCGCCGGCCGGGCGCGCGAGATCATCGACCGCCTGGCCGCTACCGTCCCCGACGAGCGGTTGCGCGCTGTCTTCCTCCAGTCCGCAAAGGTCCAACGTGTTTTGTCTTTGGCGGGTTCTTAGCGGCAGGACGCAGGGAACGCCGAGGCGGCGGGTGAATCAGAGTCCTATCCCTGCCTGGAGGTGACAGGCGTGTCGTTCTGGCGGACCCGGCCGAACAAGATTGCCCTGCTTCAGCGTGTCCCCCTCTTCGAAGGCCTCTCCCCGCGCCAGTTGGGGCAGGTCTCCCGCCTGGCCGACGACGTGGAGGTCCCCGCCGGACGGCGCCTGGCCTCCACCGGGGCCGTGGGGCGCGAGATGTTCATCATCGTCAACGGTGAAGCGACGGTGCGGACACGTAGGAAGCGCGCCGTCCGCCTGGGACCGGGCGATTTCGTCGGGGAGATGAGCCTGCTCGACGGCGGGCTGCGATCGGCCGACGTCGAGGCGGCCACGCCGATGCGCCTCCTCGTCGTCAGTTCGCGCGACTTCTGGAGTCTGCTCGACGCCGCCCCCTCGCTCAGCCGCAAGATCATGCAGACGCTCTCACGCCGCCTCCGCGACGCCGAGGGTGGCGTCTCGGCCTGACTCCGCCCGCGGTTCTCCATGATCGACCGTGATCTGCCGGCGGAGACGATCCTCAGGAGCGCTGCGACGCTGCGAGGAGCCGCGCCGGCGTGATCGGCAGGTCACCCACTGTCACCCCGAGGTCGGCCAGCGCGTTGACGACAGCCGCGGCGCCGGCGATCACCGGGGGTTCTCCCACACCCTTGGCGCCGAAGGGGCCGTCGATGGAGGCGACCTCCACGAGCACCGCGTCGATGGGTGCCATCGTGGTGGCCCGGGCGATGGCGTAGTCTGCGAACGTGCCGGACAGCAGCGTGCCGCTCTCACCCTCGTAGACCAGTCCCTCCAGCAGCGCCCACCCCACCGCCTGGGCCGCGCCGCCGAAGATCTGCCCCTCCACCGCGGCGGGATTGATCGCGAATCCGACGTCCTGGATGACGGCCTGCTGCACGATCCGGACCGCCCCGGTCTCCCGATCCAGCTCCACCTTCACGATGTGCCCGGCGAAGCCGGGTGACTGCTTTGGCGAGGCGATGGAGCCGCGCCCGAAGATCGGCGGGTACTTGGCCCCAAAGCGCATGGACTTCACCGCCACGTCATCCAGATCCATGCCCTTGGAGGGGACGCCGCGCACCCGCACCTGGCCGTCGGCGATTTCGAGGTCATCCTCGCGCGCCTCTAGTTCCTTGGCGGCGATGGCCAGGATCTGCCGCCGCGCGTCTTCGGCGGCGGCGCGCACGGCGCTGCCCACGGTGAGGATCGTCCGGCTCCCCGCAGACATGCCGGCATAGGGGGCCTGATCGCTGTCGGCCCCGACGACGCGGACACGGTCTGGGGGAACCCCCAGCACGTCGGCGGCGATCTGCGTCATGCTCGTGAAGGTGCCGGTGAGGTCCACCGCGCCGACGACCACCTGGAAGGTGCCGTCGGTGTTGGCCCGGCAGACGGCGCTGGCCGACTCGATCGCCCCCGGCCAGCCGCCCACCGCCGCCCCAACGCCCTCGCCCGGGCGCCTCCCCCGCCAGAGGGGATGCTCGCGCATCCGCTCCAGCACCGCGCGCAGCCCCATGCGCGCCCAGGGCCGGCCGTTCGGCAGGGGATCCCCTTCGGCGGACGCGTTCTGCAGGCGCAGCTCCAGCGGGTCGCGACCCAGGGCCCGGGCCAGTTTGTCCATCGTGGCCTCGATCGCCAGCGTCGCCTGCGGCGCACCGGGTGCCCGGTACGCTCCGACCGGGGGCTTGTGCGTCATGACGTCGATGCCTTCAATGGCGAGATGCGGCGTCTTGTAGTAGCCGCCCACGAGCACGCCAGCGATGGATGAGGACCCGCCGGGGGCCGCGCCGACGTCAAAGATCAGGCGGGCGGAAAGGGCCGTCAGAGTCCCGTCGCGCTTCGCGCCTAGGCGGACGGTGATGCGGGAGGCCGGCGCCGCGTTCGCGACCAGGAAGTCTTCCCGCCGCGGCAGCACCAAGCGGACCGGCCGGCTCGCCGCCAGCGCCAGCGCCGCGGTGAGGCCCTGTGTGAGCAGGATCTTGCTGCCGAAGCCGCCCCCTATCGTCATCGGCACCACGCGAATCTTGTGCTCCGGCAGCCCCAGCAGGTCGCTGACGTTCTGCCGGACGTAGAACATGGCCTGGGTGGAGGTGTAGATCGTGAGGCCGCTTGTGATCGGGTCGGGCACGGCGACGGTCGCGTGTGGCTCCAGGTAGGCTTGGTAGACGCGCTCGGTCGAGTAGGAGCCTTCCACCGCGACCTCGGCCTCGCGGAACCCCTGCTCGACATCCCCGCGGGCAAAGCGGGGGGCGTTGGCGGCATTGCGCGGCCGCGGCCCCTTGGCCCTCTGCACCGCCACGGTGGCGTGCTGCCCCTCCTGGGCCTCGCCGTCCCCCCCTTCGGGATGGACCAGCGGCGCACCGGGCTGCATCGCCTCCTCCGGATCGAGCGCTGCCGGCAGCACGTCGTACTCTACAGCCGCGGCCAGGGCGTCTGCCCCGTCGGCGGCCGCCGCCTCACTCTCGGCCAGCACCGCCGCCACAGGATGGCCTGTGAACCGCGTCTCCCCCTCGGCCAGGAGCAGATGCTCCTCCAGGTCGGCGTCCTCGGCGATGGGCAAATCATCCCTGAGCAGCACCGCTACCACGCCGGAGACGGCGAGGGCGGCATCACGATCGACACGGACGATCCGGGCGTGGGGGTGGGGCGAGAGCACCAGCCGGGCGTGCAGCATGCCGGGGAAGGTCAGGTCCTCGGTGTACCGGGCGGCCGCCGTGACCTTCTCCCGTCCGTCCACCCGCGGCATCCGCTGTCCGACGCTCATGGGGGTGCCCTCTCCCCTACCGCTCGATGCCCAACAACGAGGCGATGTCCTCGAACGCGCGCCAGGTGATGTCGTCCCGCTCCAGCCGCCGGGACCGCTCGGCGATGTCCGGCCGGTCCGTCAGGGTGGTGAGCGCCTCGTCCATCTGCCCAAGGCGCTGGCGCACCGCCAGGGCCACGCCGCCCGAGGGCAGCCGTTCCAATTCCCCGCGCACCCGCTCGAGGGCCTGCTGCTCGTACTCGCGGGCCAGGCGGTCCATCTCCGCGGCTTCGATCTTGGAATAGGCGATCAGCCCGCGCCGCTGCTCCAGGGCCTCCAGGAAGAGGCGCTGCAGTTCGGTCAGGACAGGATCAGCCATCGCCGCGCGCCAGGCGGGGGATGCGCAGCTCCTGGTCGCGGTACTGCAGCTGGTACAGCTTGGTGTAGATGCCGCCACGGGTCAGCAAGTCGTGGTGCCGTCCCTCTTCGACGATGCGGCCTTTATGCAGCACGATGATGCGGTCCACGTGCTGGATGGTGCTGAGCCGGTGGGCGATGATGATCGAGGTCCGGTCGCGGAGCACCTTGGCCAGGGCGTCCTGGATGAGGATCTCCGTCTCCGTGTCCACGCTGCTGGTCGCTTCGTCCAGCACCAGCAGGATCTCCGGGTTGTGGGCGATGGCGCGGGCGAAGGCGATCAGCTGCTTCTGGCCCACCGAGAGCGTGGCGCCGCGCTCGCGCACCTCGGTCTTGAAGCCCTTGGGCAGCCGGTCGATGAAGCGGTGGGCGTTCACGAAGGTGGCCGCCTCCCGCACCACCGCGTCCGTAATGTCGCCGTTGCCCAGCCGGATGTTCGACTCCACGGTGCCGCTGAAGAGGAAGACGTCCTGCAGCACCAGACCGATGTGGCGCCGCAGGTCGCGCTGCGCGTAGCGGCGCACGTCCACCCCGTCCACCAGGACCTGGCCGCGCTGCGGGTCCCAGAAGCGGGTGATCAGGTTGATGATGGAGGACTTCCCGGCGCCCGTGTGGCCGACGAAGGCCACGCTCTCGCCCGCCCGGATGTGGAAGGAGACGTCGCGGAGGACCCAATCCGGCGTCCCATCGTCGCCGTCCTCATAGGCGAACCAGACGTTGCGGAACTCGATCTCGCCGCGCACCCGCTCGAGGTCCACCGGCTCGATCGGGTCGGTCACCTCCAAGGGTTCATCGAGCAGCCGGAAGATCCGCTCGGAGGAGGCCATCGCCGCCTGCAGGATGTTGTATTTCTCCGCCAGCTCCTCGATCGGCTCGAAGAAGCGGTGCGCGTACTGGATGAAGGCCACGAGCAGGCCGATCGTCACCGTCTCCCGGTAGAGGCCCCCGCCGAAGATCAGGATGAAGGCGATGGCCAGGGAGCTGATCACCCCGACGGAAGGGTGGAACATGGCGAAGGCGCGCAGCCCGCGGAGGTTCCAGTGGAGCAGCTCGCGGTTGAGGCCGTCGAACTGCTCGAAGTTGCGCTGCTCCCGGTTGAACAGCTGCACGATCGCCATGCCCGTAATGTTCTCGTTCAAGTAGGCGTTGATGCGCGCCAGCCGGGTCCGCACCGCGCGGTACGTATCCCGCGCTTTCACCCGGAACTGCGCCGTCACCCAGAGGATCAGCGGGAGGACGATGAAGGTGACCAGCGCCAGCCGCCAGGAGAGGACCAGCATGACGACGATGATCCCCACGAGCATGATCAGGTCGGCAAAGATGCCCACGATACCCTGGGTGATCATCTCGTTGAGCGCGTCGATGTCGTTGGTGATGCGTGTGATCAGGCGCCCCACCGGCGTGTGCGTGTAGAAACGCACGGACAGCCGCTGCAGGTGCGCAAAGAGCGCCAGCCGGAGGTCGAACATGGCGCGCTGGCCGACCGTCGTCATCAGGTAACTGTGCAGGTAGCGCAGGCCGAAGCCGGTGGCCAGGATGCCCAGGTAGACCGCGGTCAGCCCGCCCAGTCCCTCCAGCCGCCGGGGGGTCACGTAGTTGTCGATCCCGAGGCGCCAGAGGTAGGGGCCGGCCAGCGAGGTGGACAGGTGCAGCAGCATCAGCACGACCGCGACGGCCACCAGCGGCCAGTAGGGGCGCACATAGCCGAGGAGGCGGCGCATCAGGCGCCCGTCGTAGGCCCGACCGAGAATCTCGTCTTCCTGAAAGTGCATCGCCATGCCTACCCGTCCGCCTCGTCCAGTTCCTCGGCCAGCAGCTGCTTGCGGTAGAGATCGGCGTAGAGTCCGCCCTGGGCCAGCAGTTCCTCGTGCGTCCCCCGCTCGACGATGCGGCCCTCGTCCAGCACGATGATCTGATCCGCCCCCCGCACCGTGCTGATGCGGTGGGAGATGATGATGCTGGTGCGCGCGGCCATCACGCCGCGCAGCCCCTGGAGGATTTGCTCTTCGGTATGGGTGTCCACGCTGGAGAGGGCGTCGTCTAGGATCAGGATCGCCGGGTCGCGGGCCAACGCGCGGGCGAGGGTGGCGCGCTGTTTCTGACCGCCCGACAGCGTGACGCCGCGTTCGCCCACCACCGTCCCATAGCCGTGTGGGAACTCCTGCACGTCGCGGGCCAGCTGCGCCACCTCGGCGGCCGCCGCCGCCCTCATGCCGTCCCCCGTCTCGACGCCGAAGCGGAGGTTTTCCTCGAGGGTCTCCGAGAAGAGGAAAGGCTCCTGCGGGACGAAGCCGATCGCCCGGCGCAGCGTCGCCAGCGGCCACCGCCGCGTCTCCACCCCATCGATGAGGACCTCGCCCGCGGTCGGATCGTTCAATCGCCCGATCAGGTTGACCAGGGTGCTTTTGCCGGCCCCCGTCGGGCCGACGATGGCCAGCGAGCTGCCCGCGTCCACGGTAAGCGTGATGCCCTCCAGCACCCGCGCTCCGTTGTAGGCGAAGTCGACGCCGCGGAACTCGATCCGCCCGGCCAGCCGTTCCAGGGGGTGCGGATCGGGATGATCGGTGATCTGCGGCTTCGCGTTGAAGATCGCGTCCAGCCGGCCCATCGACGCCATGCCCTGCTGGACGAGGTTGATCACCCAGCCCAGAGCGATCATCGGCCACCCCAGCTGACCGAGGTAGGCGTAGAACTGCACCAGCGTGCCGACGGTGATCCGTCCCTGGCCGACCGCCAGCCCACCCTGCCAGAGCAGGATCGCCAGGGCTACCCCCAGGATGAGGCTCATCGACGGCCAGAGGGCCCCCTGCACCCGGATGAGGCGGAGGTTGCGCCGGATGAACTCGCGGTTGATGCCGGCGAACTCCTCGACCTCGTAGGGTTCCTGCGCGAAGGCCTTCACCACGCGGATGCCGGAAAAATTCTCCTGCGCCTGCGCCGAGATCGTGCTGAACTGTTCCTGCACCCGCTCGTAGCGCTGGTGGATGCGCCGCCCCAGGATGACGAAGGTCAGGGTGACCAAGGGCAGGATGATGGAGACCGCCAGCGCCAGGCGCACGTCGAGGACGAACATCCAGGCGCCCACCAGCAGGAGCATCACCGGCGTGTTGATGGCGTACATGATTCCCGGTCCAGAGAGCCGTTGCACGGCGTTCAGATCGTTGATCGCCCGGGCCATCAGGTCGCCGGTGCGGGTGTGATGAAAGAAACCCTGGTGCAGCCGCTGCAGGTGGGCGAAGTAATCGTTGCGGATCTCATATTCGATCCGCCGCGACGCGCCGATGACCTGCATCCGCCAGAAGAACCGGATCGTCGCCGCCAGCAGCGCCAGCCCCACGTAGGCCGCGGCGAGGACCACCAGCTCGCGCGTCGCCATGCCCGCCCGGATGCCGTCCACCGCCCGCCGGAGGATCGAGGGCGCGATCAGACTGATCCCCGTGGCCAGGACGCCCAGGGCGAAGCCCCGGACGTAGGCGCGGCGTTGCCTGACGAGGTAGCTGCGGAACCGTCTGCTGATCATGGGATACCGCGACGCGCCGGAGGCGCGAACTTCCTTATTATAGCGTGACGCGACGCCGCGGCGTGCACCCCTCAACTCGAAAGCCGTTGCAGGAATGCGCGGATGGCTTGGTTCGTGGCCTTAGGCTGCTCCAACATCATCATGTGGCCCGCGCCCTCGATCCAAACCAATTCCGCGCGGGGCAGGTGTGCGTGCAAAAACTCCGCCTGTCGTGGGGCCACCGCCCGGTCCTCGGTGCCCGCGATGATCAAGACGGGGAGGAGGACGCCGCCGAGCCGGTCGCGCACGTCGAACCCCGCCGCAGCCGCAACGTCGGCGACGATCACCCGTCCATCCATCGCCCGCAGGAGGGCGAGGCTCTTCTCTTTCAGCCGGGGCGGCGCGGTGGGCCCGAAGAATCGATCGGCCAGGGCACGCAGGGTCGCGTCGCCCTCCTCCAGCCTGCCGGCCCATTCCCGGGCATCAGGGAAACCCGCCCCTGTCCCCATGAGGATGAGGCCGCGCAGACCGGGGGGTCCCTCCAGCGCGTATTGCAGCGCGACCGCCCCGCCGAGGGAATGGCCCGCCAGCACGGCCGCCGCATCGAGGAGGGCGCGCAGCGCGGCGACGTGTCCGGCGACGGAGGCGGGGGGGTCTCCGCCCTCGCGCCCCGCCAGGTCCGGGGTCTGCGCGCGGGGGAACGCCAAGGCCTGCAGCTGCCAGACCTCTCCGCGCCCGGCGGCACCGTGGAGAAAGGTGAGACCCTCGCCGCGTTCCAGGTCCATTCCATGCATCGACGGCGACAGGCTATCGGGGCCGGCCGGCGCGGGAAAGGGGAAACTGCTCCAAATAGACGCGGGCCTCGTACAGGCGCGTGCGCAGACGATCCTCCCAGCCCTCGCCGTCGATGTCCCCGACGGGCATGAAGAGCAGGGCGTTCGCCCTTCCCAGGCGCAATCCGTACTTCACGCCGGGGTAGGGGGCCTCAACCCACCGCACCGAGGCGACGTCGAGCGTCAGCTCAGGCGTCACGGCGGCCACAGCCGCACGCAGCCGGCGCAGCGCCTCGCGATCGTCCAAAGCCATGAGCGGGATCTATTATACCTGTGAGGTGAGCGGCGCATGGATTGGCAGGCAGCGTTCGATCGGGCAGACCCGTATCAGGGATTTCTCGCCCGCCACGGCACGGAGGCGCACCGGCAGCGTTGGCAGGCTGTCTACGACCGCGTCGCGCTGACAGACGCGCAGAAGACGCTGCTCCATGGGTTTGAGCGGCGTATGCATCTGCTCTGCCTAGCCGGCGCCTGGTGCGGCGACTGCGTCACGCAGGGACCCATCCTGGAGCGGATCGCCGAGGCGGCCCCACTCGTTGGCCTACGCTTCGCCGACCGCGACGAGGAATCCGCGCTGCAAGACCATCTGCGCCTCAACGGGGGCCGCCGGATTCCTGTCGTCCTCTTTCTCAGCGAGGATTTCGAGGAGTGCGGCCGCTACGGGGATCGCCCTTTGGCGGTATACCGCCGGATGGCACATGAACGGCTGGGCCCGGCCTGCCCCACCGGCATCCTGCCTCCCGGCCCCGATCACTTGGCCGAGGTGACCGCCGACTGGCTCGGGGAGGTCGAGCGGGTGCAGTTGATGCTGCGTCTCTCCCCACGCCTCCGCGCGTTACACGGGGACTGACCGCCGACACTCCTCCCGCCTACTGCTTCTTCAGCCGGCTGACAAAGGCATCGATCGGGATCGCCGGCAGCGTCACAATGCGGACGCTGCCTCGGGCGCCCAATTCCACGGAGACCCGGGCCACCGTGTCGTTGTCGGGCGCCTCGACGATGTTGACGAAGTCGTAGGGGCCAAGAACGGCGTACTGTTGGAGGACCTTCACGCCCATGGCCTCCACCTCGCGGTTGACCTCCTTGAGTCTGTCGGGCTGCTCCTTGAGGGTTTCAGCACCGTTTTCGGTCAGGGTGCTCAACATGATGTAGGTCGGCACGGATCTCACCTCCTGGAACCGGGGCTATCAGTCCTTTCGCCCTGTTCATCCCACTTCCTGGAGGATTCAGAGGTATTGAGCGGGATTTAAAGCCGATGTCAGTCCTAGTGAAATTTGTGGGCTGGAAGGGAGGAACTTCAGTCCAGGATCAAGAATGGCCGCCATGGAAGACCCGGGGCTGGACCGACCTCCCTCCCCGAAAGGGTGCGCGGGCCGGGTCTAAAATGCGGCGCTGTTGCCGATAAGGCTTGTGCAGACACTACAGGGGAGGGAGACGGGTGAAGAGGATCCTCATTGGACTCCTCCTTGCCTTGTCCCTAGGAGTCCTTCTTCCGACTGCCGCCGCGCCGGCGTTTGCGGGGTCGGGAGACTTCGACTCCTTCGGGGCCACGGCGGGAAAGTAGCTCCAACCAACTGACCCCCTGCCCCGGGTCAACCCTCATGAACGATACGGGGGTGGACCGTGGGGCTGGGGATGAAAATTCGGGATCTCCGAAAAGCCCGGGCGCTGACGCAGCGCGCCCTGGCCGGGGACGATCTGTCCGTGAGCTTCATCAGCATGGTGGAGCACGGCCGGGTCCGGCCCTCGCTGGAGACCCTTCGCCGCCTCGCCGAGCGCCTCGGTGTCACCGCGTCCTTGCTGCTCTCGGAAGCTGACGGCCCGGAGGAGGCGGAGGCCCGGCTCCGTCACGGGGACGTCCTCCTCCGACAGCATCACTTCACGCCCGCCCTCGAATCCTACCAGGCCGCCGAAACCTTAGCGCTAGCAGCCACCGATCCGCGTCTCCTCGCGCGCGTCCGCCTGGGGCTGGGCCAGGCGCTCCTCGGTCTGCGCCAGTTCGACCTGGCCGAAGAGCATCTGGCCAGGGCCGAGGAGGCCGCGCAGGCACTAGCCGATGGGCAGATGGCGGCGGCAGCCGCCAATGGGCGCGGGCTTCTGGCGATCCGGCGGCGCGCTTTTACGACCGCCCGAGCCCACCTGGCTGGAGCCCTCGCCCTGGTGCGGCGCACCGAGCCGCGAGACCGGCGACTCGAGGCGGTCATCCTCACCAACCTGGGACGGGTCTTTCTAAACCTGGGGCTGCCGGCGCAGGCCCTCGCCTGTTTTGAGGAGGCCCGACCCCTGCTGGAGCGCGCCGCCGATCCGGCCGGGCTGGCCTTGCTGCAAATCAACAGCGGCATCGCGGCCATGCAGCAACGGGCCTTCGACGACGCCGCCGCGTATCTGCAGCAGGCGGCGGCTCACCTGGAGGTCCAGGAGAACCTCCAGCTGCTCGGCGGGGTGAAGCGCAACCAGGGCATGCTGCTGCTGGAGCGCGACGAGCCGGGGAAGGCGGAGGTGCTCCTCCGCCAGAGCCTGGCCATCGCCGAGCGCCTCGCCGATGACGCCGGCCGGGCCGCCACCCTCACCGAATTGGCCCGGGCTGCTCTGGCGCAGGGGCGAATCAGCGCGGCGGGACGGTGGGCGAGCGAAGCCTTCCGGCTGGCCCAACAGGTCGAAGATCCCGCGGAGGCGGCGCGGGGGGAGACGGTCCTCGCGGCGGTGGCGCGAGCGGAGGGGCGGCCCGACGACGCCGTGGCGCGGTACCGCCGTGCCGCCGAGGCGTTCGGCCGGCTGGAAATGGAGAAGGAGCGCGCCGAGACGCTGCGCGATCTCGGCTACACGCACTTGGACTCGGGAAGGGAGGGGGAGGCCGCGCGGGCGTTTGCGCAGGCGTTCTCTGCGCAGCGGGCCTGGGCGGCCGCAGGACGATGAAGACTGCGACGACACGGGTGGCCCGAAGGGTGGAGGATCGCACCGAGGAGGGCATGCTGAGAGAACTGGCCCACCTCGCCGGGGCGAGAGAGCGGATGCTGCGCGACCTGGCGCTGATCAGCCAGAGCCGGGCTGGGGCGCCGGCCCCTCAGGATGGGGGACTGGTCCAGGAGGTGCTCGCCGAAGTCGACATCGAGGGCGCCATCTACCGCCTCACCCGCGTCCGAGAGCGCCCCTCCGACGTGGACGTGACGCCCCGAGAGCTGGAGATCGCCCGCCTCGTCGCCCGGGGGCTGGCGACCAAAGAGATCAGCGTCCACCTGGGGATCAGCAGCTGGACGGTTCTCACCCACCTGCGGCGCCTCTTTTCCCGGCTCGGCGTGAACACCCGTTCGGCGATGGTCAAGCGCCTGGCCGACGAGGGGGTGCTCTGAGTCAGTAGAGGACGTTCAGGAGCAGGTAGACCACCAGCCCCAGCCCCAGGCTGATCGACCAGAGCAGGACGGCCCACCGACCCACTCGGGGATGCGCCGTTCCGGCGATCTCCCCGAGCCGGTAGGTCAGCCCGACCAGCAGGTTGTGCAGCACCAGCGGGACGGAGACGATCGACAGCAGGATGTGGGTGGCCAGCACCGGCAGGTAGAGGTAGGTGCGCACGGCGTCCGGCCCCGGAAACGCTTTCACTCCCCCGAGGCTTACCCGCGTGACGTAAAGGATCAAAAAAACGGTGATGCACCCCGCCGCGACCAGCATCAGCGTGCGGTGGGCACGCACCCGGCCCGCCCGGATCGCCCGCCAGCCGGCCAGGAGGCAATACAGCGCCGTCGCGTTGACCACCGCGATGATCGCGGGCGCCGCGCGCACGAGGGCCGCCACCACGGCGGGCAGGGCCATGGGCGGCTCCGCCGAGAGCGCGGCGGCCAGCAGCGCGTAGGCCAACCCGGCCAGGAGGGCCGTGGCCCACCAGGGCGAGCGGCGCGGCCGCCCGCTAGGGCGAGGGACGGAGGTGGAAGGCGTTCAGCGCGTCGGGGACGACGCCCCCGAAGAGCACGAGGATCAGGATCAGCGGGGTGAGCACCAGGTAGATCAAGGTGAGCCGCTCATAACGCAGGTGCATGAAGTAAGCGACGATCAAGACGGCCTTCATCAGCGAGAGCAGCAGCAGCAAGGTCACCAGCAGGGCGCGGTCCAGCCGGATCGCCACGGCGCCCACCTCGATGATGGTAAACGCCAGCAGCCAGACCCACACGGCCACGTATGTCTGGTACCAGCGCCCTCCGCCGTGCGCCGCGCCCGATCCCTCCGCCACGTCCCGCCTCCTTCGCCTCGCGCTCAGAGCAGATACAGCAGCGTGAAGATGAACACCCAGACCAGGTCGACGAAGTGCCAGTAGAGGCCGGCCACTTCGACCGCTTCCGCCGAGAGCGTTCCCCGCGCCGCCTGCAGCGCCTTGATGATCAGGTAGATGACGCCGCTAGTGACGTGGCCGCCGTGGAAGCCGGTGATGACGAAGAATGTGGCCGAAAACATCGGCGGGACCCCCTCGGCGTGCCCCACCCAGCCGCTGAGGCGCCCGCCCTCCCGGATGAAGGAGGTCCACTCAAAGACCTGCATCCCCAGGAACATCAGGCCTCCCAGAATCGTCAGGCCGAGGAAGCGCGTGACCAGTGCGCGCTCTCCGCGCCGGGCCGCCCCCACCGCGACCGCCATGGTGGCGCTGCTGCAGATGAGGATGAACGTCATCGGGCCGACCACGAAGTTGACGTTGAAGAAGTCGGCCTGGCGCGGCCATGCGCCCGCGGTCAGGCGCATCGCTCCATAGCCGGACAGCAGGGCCGCAAAGGTGAGGGCGTCGCTGAGGAGGAAGAGCCACATCATCAGCTTCGGCCAGGAGACGGCAAAGGGCGATTCCCCACCCGCCCAGGCCGACGCCGTCACCCGCTCCTGCTCGCCTGCCATCTCCCGCTCCTACACCGACATGATGAGGAGGACGTACACCCACAGCGCGCCCAGAAAGTGCCAGTAGAGCGTTGCGCCCTCCACCGCGGGGATCGCCCCGCCTCCCGGCGCCGGGACCGACCCCGCGAGGTCGGCCGCTGCCTTGCCGGAGGTGCGCGAGAGCGCATAGCCGAGGCCCCCCAAGCCGCCCAGCAGGTGCAGCCCGTGCACCGCGGTGAGCAGGTAGAAGAAGGCGCTATGGGGGTTGCTGGTCATGAAGACGCCGGAGGCCGCCAGCTCCCGCCAGGCTGCGATCTGTCCGAGGAGGAAGAGCACCCCGAGGCCCCCTACCACGATGAGGTCGCGGCGGACCGGTGCGGCCTTCCCCCGGCGGCCGGCGCGGCGGGTCCGTTCCAGGACCACACTGCTGGCCAGCAGCACGGCCGTGTTGAGCCAGAGGAGGCGGGGGAGTGACACGGAGGCCCAGTCGGGGGCGCTGCGGCGGGAGAGATAGGAGACGGTGAACGCGACAAAGAGCATGGTCACCGCGACCAGGAGGATCCACAACCCTACCCGGGCGGTGGCGACTGGTGAGGGCTCGCCGCCCCCACCCGGGCCGTCACGGCCGCCGAATTCCGGCGGAGGGGCGAGGTGCCCGTTTCCCCCGGCCGGCCGCATCGCCGCTGGACGTCTGGGCTCGACCGCCCTGGCCATCGCCTGCTCCCCTGCCCCTACCCGTCCCGGGGGCGACCGTCGCCGTGCGCCCCGTCGCCCCGGCCCCGGCCGCCTCCATCACCCGCGACCACCGGCGCCCCGGCAGCCTGCGACTGGGGGATGAAGTCCTCCGCCGCGCCGGGGGGACTGTACTCGTACGCCCAGCGGTGCACCACGGGCAGGTGCGCGTCCCAGTTCCCGTGCGGCGGCGGAGAGGGTGCCTGCCACTCCAGCGTGGTGGCGCCCCAGGGGTTCCGTTCCGCCTTCGCTCCGCGGCGGGCCGAGCGGAAGAAGTTGTAGAGGAAGATGAACTGTGCGCCAAAGAGGATGAAGGCACCGATGGAGACGACGACATTGATCGGCTGCAGCCCCTGGAGGTGCTGGTAGAGCGCGGGCGAGTAGATGCGGCGCATCATCCCCATCATCCCGGCGTAGTGCATGGGGAAGAACGTCAGGTAGGCGGCGGGGAAGGAGAACCAGAAGTGCCACTTCCCCAGCCGCTCCGACATCATCCGCCCGAACATCTTGGGGAACCAGAAGTAGGTCCCGGCGAAGGATGCGAAGATCGCGGCCAGTCCCATGACGAAGTGGAAGTGCGCCACCACAAAGAAGGTGTCCTGGAGGTAGATGTCCACCGGCGGCTGGCCCAGCATGATCCCGGTGAGCCCGCCGGTGACGAACAGCGAGAGGAAGCCCAGGGTGAAGAGCATCGCGCTGGTGAACCGGATCTTCGCCCGCCAGAGCGTGGCCAGCCAGTTGAAGGTCTTGATGGCCGAGGGCACCGCGATGATCAGCGTCGTGGTCATGAAGGCGGTGCCCAGCAGGGGGTGCATGCCGCTGGTGTACATGTGGTGCCCCCAGACCAGAAAGGAGAGGAAGGCGATCGCCACGATCGAGGCCACCATGAAACGGTAGCCGAAGATGGGCTTGCGCGCGTTGTTGGCTAAGATGTCCGAGACCATCCCCATCGGCGGCAGGATCAGGACGTACACTTCGGGGTGGCCGAGGAACCAGAAGAGGTGCTGCCAGAGTAAGGGGTTGCCGCCGGCGTGATCCACGGGCACGGTGCCCACGATCAGCCCCGCGGGGACGAAGAAACTGGTCCCCCCCGTCCGGTCGAAGAGCAGCATGATCGCCGCCCCCAGCAGCACGGGGAAGGCCAGCAGGGAGAGGATGGCCGTGACGAAGAGCGCCCAGATCGTCAGCGGCAGCCGCAGCATGGACATCCCCCGCGCGCGCAACTGCAGGATCGTGGTGATGTAGTTCAGCGATCCCAAGAGGAAGGCCACGATCAGGATGGCCAGACTCACCAGCCAGAGGGTCTGCCCCATCCCCGAGCCCGGGGCCGCCTGCGGGAGGGCCGAGAGCGGCGGATAGGCGGTCCAGCCGCCGCCCGCCGCGCCGCCGGAGACGAAGAAGGAGGCCAACAGCACGATGATCGCCGGAGGGTAGAGCCAGTAGGAGAGCGCATTGAGGAAGGGAAAGGCCATGTCCCGCGCCCCGATCTGGAGAGGGATCAGAAAGTTGCCGAATCCCCCCGTGAGCAGGGTGGTGAGGACGAAGAAGACCATGATCGTCCCGTGCATCGTCACGGCGGCCAGGTAGAAGGAGGGCGTCATCTCCCCCCCCGGCATCCCGCCGGGCATCACGCTTCCCATGACGGGCATGACCGCGCCTGGCCAGGCCAGCTGCAGGCGCACAAACATCGCCAGTGCCCCGCCGACCACGGCCATGAACATGGAGGTGAGCGCGTACTGGATGCCGATGATCTTGTGGTCGGTGGAGAAGATGTACCGCCGCCAGAACCCCAGTTCGTGACCGGCGTGCGTCTCGGCGTGCGCCGTCGCCGCATCCATGTTCGGGATCCGCTCCCTCTAGGTGTCCTTCATGACTTCGGCGCGGCGAGCCAGGCGTCGAACTGTTCCTGCGTTTCGACCACGATCTTGCCGCGCATGGCGTAGTGCCCCACCCCGCACAGTTCGGCGCAGGCGATCTCATAGGCGCCGACCGCCGTCGGCGTAAACCAGAAACTGATGGCAATGCCCGGCACCGCGTCTTGCTTCACGCGGAAGGCGGGCACGAAGAAGGAGTGCAGCACGTCCTTCGACCGGAGGCGGATCTCCACCGGGCGGTTGAGCACCACGTGGACCTCCGCGCTGACCACATCGTCGCGCCCCGCCGCGTCGGCCCGATCCAGCGCGAGCGGATTGGCCTGCAGGTTGAACTGGCGCACGTCGAGCCGGCCGAACTGCCCGTCCCCGCCGGGATAGCGCGCCCGCCAGCCGAACTGCTCCGCCCGGACCTCCACGACGAGGGCGGCCGGCGGTGGGGCGCTGTGGATGCGCGACCACAGTCCAGCGGCGACGATGGTGAGACCGGCCATGACCACGGCGGGGACGACCGTGTAGGTCAGTTCCAGCAGCCGGTGCTCGTGCCAGTGGCTGGCCCGTTGTCCCCGGTCGCGGTACAGCCAGACCAGCAGCGCCAGGAGCCCCTGCACGAGGATGAAGGCCGCGCCGATGATGCCGAAGGTGACGAAGAGCAGCCGGTCAACCTCTCGGCCGTGCACGGAGGCCAGCGGCGGGATCCACCAGCGGCTCCGCGCGGCAAACGTGGCGACGACGGCCGCCACGATCAGCACGGCCAGGGTGATCGCCAGCGCCGCCCCGGAGGCCTCCCCTCGCTGTGGGCTGCCGCGGGTTGTCGTCCCCTCCGATGCCATCCGCTCTCCCGAATGCCGAGTGCCGTTATGTTGCCCGCTTCCGCGGTGATTTCCTCCCGCGAGTCCCGATCACGGCGCGAGCGGCGGCGCCGGCTTATTCCGGGGCAGCGTCTCCGGAGGGGTCCTCCGCCGCGGATGTCTCCTCGGCGTTGGGGTCCGACGGCCCGGGCTGCTTCTGGCCCAGGGTCATCGATCGCTGGTAGGCCGCCCAGACCGCTTTGCTGAGTACGGTGCGCAGGCCGCCCTTCTCCAGCTGGTAGACCGCCGCCGCGCTGGTCCCGCCGGGGGAGGTGACCATGTTGCGCAGCTCCGCCGGATGGGCGCGGGACTGCTCGGCGAAGAGCGCCGCCCCGCGCAGGGTCTGCACGACGAGCGTGCGCGCGTCTGCGCGGGAGAAGCCCAGGTGCACGGCGGCGTCGATGAGCGCCTCCATCAACATGAACACGTAGGTGGGGCCGGTGCCGCTGACGGCGGTGGCCATGTCGAGGAACTCCTCCTCCTCGACGGGCAAATCTTTCCCCAGGGCGCCGAGCACCGCCTGGGCCTGGGCGCGCTGGCGGGAGCCGACCGCAGGCGTGGCCGTCCAGACGGTCATGCCTTCACCGACCTGCGCCGGCGTGTTGGGCATGCAGCGGACCACGGCGCGGTGCTCCAGCCCTTTGACGATCGTAGCGATGCGCGCACCCGCCACGATGGAGAGCACGAACCCCCGTTTCGGAATCCGCCCCCGCAGGTCACCGAGGACGGCCGGGAGGACCTGCGGTTTCACCGAGAGCGTCACGATGCCGGCGCCCTCGACCGCCTTGCGGTTGTCCCCGGTGGTCTCGATCCTGAACTGCGCGGCCAGTTCCTCCTGCCGCTCGCGGCGGGGGTGGCTCGCCGTGATCGCCTCGGGAGCAACCAGTTCGTGGGCCAGCAGGCCGCGGATCATCGCCTCGCCCATCACCCCGGTGCCGATGAATGCCAAGCGGGTGTCCTTTAGCATGGCGCGTCCCGGGTGGTTAGCATGGCGCGTCCCGGGTGGTCCGCATGCGCTCACACCTGCCGGTAGCGGAAACAGGAGATGGTGTGGTCGTTGACCATGCCCACCGCCTGCATGAAGGCGTAGCAGATGGTGGGGCCGACGAAGGCGAAGCCGCGGCGCCGCAGGTCCCGGCTGAGGAGCTCGGCCTCGCGGCTCGTCGCCGGGATGTCCGTCAGCGCGCGGAAGCGGTGGCGGATCGGCTTCCCGCCGACAAATCCCCAGAGGTAGCGGCCGAACGAGCCGAATTCTTTCTTGATCGCTAGCACCTGTCGCGCGTTGCCGATGGCCGAGCGGACCTTGGCGCGGTTCCGGATGATGCCGGGATCGGCCAGCAAGCGCCGCACGTCACGCCCCCCATAGCGCGCCACCCTGGTGGGATCGAACCGGTGAAAGACCTGACGATAGCGAGCCCGTTTGCGCAGCACGGTGTCCCAAGACAGGCCGGCCTGGGCGCCCTCCAGCACGAGGAACTCGAAGAGGAGGCGGTCGTTGTGGACGGGGGCTCCCCACTCCCGGTCGTGATAGAGGCGCATCAGGGCGCTCCCTTCCGCCCAGGCGCACCGCTTCACGATGCGCCGCCGGGTCGCGGCGGGACGTCGCAGGCGCTGTGGCATCTGTGGTCTCGGTGGAATGCCTGGTGCTGGTGGCCCCAGGGGGATTCGAACCCCCGTTTCGGCCTTGAGAGGGCCGCGTCCTGGTCCCCTAGACGATGGGGCCACTGGGTGGACGTTTGATTATAGTCCGAAGGGCTCTGAGGGGTCCAGCGCGGCGCCCACTGTCGGCGGCTCTCGCAGGCGCGCCCTCCGCAGGGCGGCCAACCCCATCGGGCGAACGGAGGAGCCCATGAAACTCATCTCCGGCCGTCCGTACTGGCCGGATCACAGCGGCCCGGTGCCTCGGTACCCCCCGCTGCGCGAACATACCGCCTGCGACGTCGCGGTGGTCGGCGGAGGCTTCAGCGGCGCCTTGATCGCCTACACCTTGAGGGCTGCCGGCATGGACGTCCTGCTGGTGGACCGGCGGGACATCGGCATGGGCAGCACCGCGGCGAGCACTGCGCTGATCGAGTATCAGTTGGACGCGGAACTGCGGGAGTTCATCCGGCTGGCCGGGCAAGCGGCGGCCGTGCGCAGTTACCGGCTGAGCCGCAACGCGGTCTGGGAATTGGAGCGAGTCGTCCGAGGACTGGGTGACCGCTGTGAATGGCAGCGCAGGATCGGACTGCACCTCGCATCCGGTCCTGCGGCGGTCCCGGGGCTGAAAGAGGAGGTGGCCACGCGCGCCGCCGCGGGGTTTGCGGTGGAATTTCTCACGAGCAGCGCCTTGGAGCGCCGGTTTGGCGTGCGGGCTCCGGCCGCCCTCCTGTATCCTGACGCCGCTCAGGTGAATCCCTTCCGGCTGACCCACGCGCTCGTACGCAGCGCGCAGGGCGATGGGCTGCGCGCCTACGGGCGGACGCAGATCACCCGCTTCCAGTCCCGCCGCGGGGGCGTTGTCTTGACGAACGATCGGGGCTGTCGCATCGTCGCCCGGCGCGCCGTCCTTGCGGCCGGATACGAATCGCTGACCTCTCTTCCCCGCGGGCTGGCGAAATTGGTGAGTACGTTTGCGCTGGTGACCCAGCCGGTGGCGGATCCACCTCCCGGCCTGGCGCAGTGTCTCTTCACGGAGACGGCGGACCCCTATGTGTATGCGCGCACCACTGCCGACGGGCGGGTGATGATCGGCGGCGAGGATGAAGATTTCACCCATCCGGCTACGCGGACGCGCCATCTCTCCGCAAAGACCCGCACCCTGCTGCGCAAGTTCCGTCGCTGGTTCCCCCAGGTTTCCCTGCGGGCGACCACACGCTGGGCGGGGACGTTTGCGTCCACGGCCGATGGGCTGGGGTACGTGGACACCACTCCCCGCTACCGCCAGGCGATCTTCGCCATCGGCGTGGGCGGCAACGGCATGATCTCCAGCGTCATCGCCGCGCGGCTCATCCGCGACCAGTTCCTCGGAAAGAAGACGCCGGACGCCGCGCTGTTCCGCTTCGACCGGCCGGGCAGCCGCCACCGGTGAGAGCGGCGCTGCCGGTCGCCGCGGCGGCGGCGCTGTGGGGGACGATCGGCATCGCCGTCACGGTCGCCTCCCGTCACGGCCTCACGGCTGTCGAGACGTCCCTGTGGCGGGCCGGTGGGGGGTTCCTCCTGCTCACCGCCGGAGTGGTCATCATCCGGCCGCAGGCGCTGCGGGTGCGGCGGCGCGACCTGCCCCTCTTTGCCGCGTACGGCCTGCTCGGCGTGGCCGTCTTCATGTCCGTCTATTTCACCGCGGTCCGCCTCTCCAGTGTCGCCACGGCTGCAATGCTGCTCTATACCGCCCCGGCCTGGGTGACGGTGCTGGCGCGCGTCTTCTTTGCCGAACCGCTGGGCAGGGGCAAGGTGGCCGCCGTGCTGCTGACCGTCGCGGGCAGCGCCCTGGTCGTGCGGGCCTACGACCCCGCGGCGCTGCGGCTCAGCCTCGGTGGGGTCTCCGCCGGCCTGGCCGCAGGGTTCACGTACGCCCTCTACAGCATCTTCGGCAAGGGCGCGCTGCAGCGCTACCGCCCTCTGACCACGGTGCTCTACGCGCTGGGGTTTGGGACCGTGTTTCTCCTGATCGCGACCGGGGGCCCGCCGCGACTCCCCCCCGAGGGCGCGCTGCCCGTCATCGCCTATCTGATCCTGGTGCCGACGCTCCTGGCCTACCTGCTGTACGTGACGGGTCTCGACCGCATGGAGGCGGGACGGGCCAGCATCCTCGCCACCGTCGAGCCGGTCGTGGCCGCCGCGCTCGGTGTGCTCCTGCTGGGAGAACGCCTCGAAGGGTGGCAGTGGGTCGGCGGGGCGCTGACCCTTGCGGGCATCGTGCTCATCCAGGGGAAGAAGGAACGGGTTCCCGTCCTGCCAGCACGAGCAGAGCCGCCGCCACGCCCAACGCTCCGCAGATAACCCACAGGCCGGTGGGGGCCCCGGCGGCTCGCTCACCCGCCGACCCGTCTGATCGCCGCCAAGTGCGCGTCGCGCTCGAGGCGGTCGTCCAACGGAGCCAGCGTCACGTCGCCGTGCGTCCGGCGCAGCGCCGCGGCGATGAGATGGTCGGCAAACCAGGGGTTCTTCGGCAAGAACGGGCCGTGCAGGTAGGTCCCGTGGGCCCCGCGGTAGACGGCGCCCTCAGTGCGGTCCTCGCCGTTGTTGCCCCACCCGTGCTCGACCAGCCCCAGCGGGCGCGCGCCCGGGCCCAGCACCGTGCGGCCGCCGTGGTTCTCGAACCCCACGAGGGTGCGCGCGGCGCCGCCATCCGCATCCCACCGGATAATGATGTTGCCGATCAGGCGGCGGTGCCGCTTCCCCGGATGGCGGGTCTCCAGGTCGAGCAGGCCGATGCCAGGCAGGGGGCCGCCTTCGGCGGGCAGGTAGGCGTGTCCCATCAACTGGTAGCCGCCGCACACCGCCAGCAGCACCGCTCCCCCCTCCACCGCGTCGCGCAGCGCGGCACCCTTGCCCGCGCCCAGGTCGGCCGCGGCAAGCACCTGCTGCCGATCTTCGCCCCCGCCGATGAAGAACAGGTCCGCCGCCTCCGGCCGGAGCGGATCCCCCAGACGGATCTCCGTGACCTCGACCGCGATGCCGCGCCATTCCGCCCGCCGGGCCAGGGTCATGAGGTTGCCGCGGTCCCCGTACAGATTGAGCAGGTCGGGATAGAGGTGACCGAGGCGCAGGCGCACCGCCGTCCCCCTCAGTCTTCCCAGGAGGCGCGTACGTACCCGCGCCGGGCCAGGGCCGCGCGCAGCGCCAGCATCGCCGTGTAGGTCGGCATGACGTAGAGCGTCTCCCCAGCGGCCAGGTGCGACAGCCCGAGGCGCACCGCCCGCTCGGGATCGGGCTCGAGGGTCACCGCCGCCCCGTCCAGCCCCGCGTACTTCAGGCGCACCGCCATCTCCGGCGCGCGCAGGCCGGTCAGCACCACGGCGCGGGCCCGCCCCGCGAGCAGCTCAAAGTCCACGTCCCAGAGCCAGGAGATGTCGCGCCCGTCCGCGATCCGGTCGTTGATCGCGATCACACCGACGATCGGTTCCCCGGCGGCGGTGACGGTGCGCAGGACCTCGTTGAATCCCGCCGGGTTCTTGGCCAGCAGCATCAGCACCCGGTGGCCGTCGATCAGCATGTGCTCTCCCCGGCCGAAGGCGGGACGGAACCCGGCCACCGTCGCGGCGATCTCCTCGAGGGAGATGCCCAGGGCGAGGGCCGCGGCGGCGGCGGCCAGAACATTGTAGACGTTGTAGAGACCGGGCAGGCTGCTCTCGATCGGGACGCGTCCGGAGGGCGCGCGCAAGGTGAAGGTCGCTCCAGCCGCCCCGCGCATCTGCACGGCGTCCGCCGCCACCTCGGCGGGAGGCCGGGCGGTGCCGCACCGGTCGCAGCGGTAGATGCCCAGATGCCCAAGGCGCACCGCCGAATACGTATAGGGAATGCCGCAGCGGTAGCAGTACCGTCCGTCCGCCGCGTGCTCGAGCGCCGTCGCCCCTCCGAGGTCCGGATCGTCGACGCCGAAGGGACGACCCCCCGCTCTGCCCCGCGCAACATCGGCGACGAGCGGGTCATCGGCATTGTAGAGCACGGTCCCGCCGTGGAGATGAGCCAGCGCCGCCCGCCAGCGGTCGGCCACCAGGTCGATCTCGCCGTAGCGGTCCAGCTGGTCGCGGAAGAGATTGCCCAGGACCAGCGCGCGAGGGCGCAGGGGCTCGGCGACGAGAGGCAGCGTCGCCTCGTCAACTTCGAAGACCCCCACCTCCCCCTCGACGCGGCCGGAGACGCGGCTGCGCCGCAGCAGCGCCGTCGTTATCCCCGAGGGCAGGTTGGCCCCGGCGCGGTTGGCCACCACGCGCCGGCCGGCTCGCTCGAGGATGGCGGAGAGGAGGCGAGCGGTGGTGGTCTTGCCGTTCGTGCCAGTGATGAGCACCGTGCCCTGGCGCAGCCGCCCTCCGAGGCTCGCCAGGATGTGGGGATCGAAGGACGCCGCGATCCGGCCGGGCATCGTCGTGGCCCCGCCGGCGCCGATGGTGCGGATGAAGAGGGCGGAGAGACGGCCGGCGGCAATGCCGGCGCCCAGGCGCAGGTCGCTCACTGCTCAAGAATAGGGCGGACGGGGGGGCTGTCTAGAAGCGGCGGGCTCCCAGGTAGCGCTTCGCGTAGTACGCCTTGCTCAGCGGCGTGATCGTGACGCTGCCGTACCCGGAGGAGGAATGGATGAACTGCCCGTTGCCGAGGTAGATGCCGGCGTGCGACGGGCCGGGGCGGTAGGTCGTGAAGAAGACCATGTCGCCAGGCTGCAGCTGATCCGGCGGCACGGGGCGGCCGGCCGCATACATGGCATGGGTGGTGCGGGGCAGGGAGACGCCCATCCGTTTGTGCACGTACTGCAAGAACCCGGAGCAGTCGAACGCCGCCGGACCGGTCGCGCCCCAGCGATAGCGCGTGCCGATGAAGCGGCGCGACAGACCGATCAGACTGCCGGCCCACTGCGTCCCCCGGTACGGGAGCACGCGCGCCGCGACCGGCGACGCCTGGGGCGTCGTCGCGGCGGAGGAGATGGGGGCGGACGCGGGGGCGGCGCGCACGCGCGGGGCCTTCACCTTGAGGGTCCGGCCGATCCGCAGGGTGGAGGTGACGCCGATGCCGTTCAGGGCGGCGAGTTCGCCCACGCTCATCCCGAACCGCCGGGCGAGCACCCAGAGGGTGTCCCCCGACCGCACCTGATAACGCTCGACGCGGTACGCGGGCGCGGCGGTGGCAGCGGCGCCCGCCCGCGGGGCCTTGACCTTGAGCACCTGGCCGATGCGCAGCGTACTCTCCGTCTCGATGCCGTTGAGTGCCGCCAGATCATCAACCCGCATCCCAAAGCGAGCGGCCAGCACCCAGAGCGTGTCTCCCGCCTTCACCTCATATCGCTGCGTGGAGGAGGCCGGGGAGACCCTGGCCGGCGCGGCGCCGGAGGTGGGGACGGGAAGGGTCAGCCGCTGCCCGGGCTGCAGGACGGCGTCGACGTCGTCCAGTCCGCTGGCCCGCACAATGGCGTCCACGGATATGTTGTAGCGGGCGGCAATGGCCCACAGGGTGTCGCCGGAGCGGACCGTGTACGTTTGGGCAGCCGACGCGGCCGGTGCCGCGACCGCGAGCAGGACGATGAGGACGAGAAGAACGCGCATCGCACCTCCGCGCAGGCAGTGCGGGTGACAATACCGAGACGGCGCGCTTCGGAATCGGAGGGGCGAAGCCGGGGCCCTCTCCCACGCCCCGTTCTTGAATGTCCAGCCTAATGTTCGCCTTTCGGGAGAAGAAATCCTGCCGGTCGTCTCAGGCCGAGGGTCCGGGTTCGCCGGCCATCTCCCGGAGGCGCCGGACGCGCTCCGCAATCGGCGGGTGGGTATTGAAGAACGCGTTCAGCGCGCCCCCCCACTCTTTCAAGGGATTGACGATGTAAAGGTGGGCCGTGGCTTTGTTGGCGACCTCGAGCGGCTCGCGGTCGGCGTCCAGTTTGGCCAGCGCGCTGGCCAGTCCCGCCGGGTAGCGGGTCAGCATCGCGCCTCCCGCGTCGGCGAGCAATTCACGCCGGCGGGAGACGGCGAAGCGAATCACCTGCGCGGCCAGGGGGGCGAAGATCGCCAGCACGATGGCGAGGAGCGCGAGCACCGCGCCCGCGCCTGCGCCGTCGCGGGACCGGCGGCGCCCGCCCCAGCGCATCGAGCGCCAGAACCAGTCAGAGACCAGCACCACGGTGCCCACCAGCACCACGACCAGGGTGGAGAGACGGATGTCCATGTGCTGGATGTGCGCCATCTCGTGAGCGACCACCCCTTCCAGCTCCAGACGGTCCAGTTTCTCCAGCAGCCCGGTGGTGACGGCGATCGACGCGTGCTGCGGATTGCGTCCCGTGGCGAAGGCATTAGGCGCGGAGTCGGCGATCAGGTAGACGCGCGGTTTCGGCACCCCCGCGGCGATGGCCAGTCCTTCGACGGTATTGTGCAGGAAGGGCTGCTCGTCAGGGGTGACCTCGCGGGCGCCGCTGACGGCCAGGACGACGCGGTCGCCGTAGAGATAGGACGAGGTGGCCGAGACGGCCGCGAACACGGCCGCCAGCGGGACCGCCGCGTAGCCGAACTCGCTGACCACCCCGATGGCGTAGCCGAGCGCCAGGACCAGCAGGACAAAGAACGCCAGCAGGAGCCAGGTGACCCGCGCGTTGCGCTCGATATGCTCGTACATGCCGCGGGGTCAGATCAGACCGACCTCAGAACTGCACCTTGACCGGCTCGCGCGGCGCCTCCTCCATCTCGAAGTATTCGCGGCCGCCGAAGCCGAAGGCCCCCGCCAGCACCGCCGTGGGGAAGGACTGGCGCAGGTTCTCGTACCGCAGGACGGTGTCGTTATAGAACTGGCGGGCGAAGGCGATCTTGCTTTCGGTACCGGACAGTTCCTCCTGCAGCTGCTGGAAGTTCTCGGTGGCCCGCAGCTGCGGGTAGGCCTCGGCGACGGCGAAGAGGCTGCGCAGCGCCCCGGTGAGCATGTTCTCGGCCTGGGACTGCTCCCCTACCGATCCCGCGGCGATGGCCTTAGCGCGCGCCTCGGTTACCCGCTCGAAGACCTCGCGCTCGTGGCTTGCGTAGCCCTTCACCGTTTCCACCAGGTTGGGGATTAGGTCGTAGCGGCGACGCAGCTGCACGTCGATCTGCGACCAGGCGTTGTTAATACGGTTCCGCAGCACGACGAGCTTGTTATAGAGATAGACGACGTAGAGCACGAACAGGACGACGATGCCGATCACGATCCACCCAGCCATCCCACCGCTCCTCTCTCCACCCTCCGCGCGGGCCTGGACGGACCCGTCACAGGGTAATGATATAATACGCGCGATACCCGCGGACACTCCGCCGGCGACGGACACCCGAGAGGGGGAGACTCTGGTGTTGCAGATGAAAGTGCGAGGCGTGGCGCTGGACCAGCAGATGAACCCCGTCGTCCTCTTGGTCGATCAACCCGAGACCATGGCCCTCCCCATCTGGATCGGCCAGGCCGAGGCCACCGCCATCGCCATGGAGCTGCAGGGGGTGCGCCCGCCCCGCCCGATGACCCACGACCTGGTCCGCGCCCTGCTCAACGAACTGAAGGCCAGCATCTCCCGCATCGTCGTCACGGACGTCCGCGACAACACCTATTTCGCCGAGATCCACGTGGCCCAGAACGGCACCGCGATGGTGATCGACTCCCGCCCCAGCGACGCCATCGCCGTGGCCCTGCGGATGGAAGCCCCGATCTTCGTCGAAGAGAAGGTGGCCGCGCAGGCCATTCAATTGAAGAAATCATTTGACGAAAACGACATGGAAGAGTGGAAGAAGTTCCTCGACCGCGTCAAGCCCTCAGACTTTCACACCACGCACTGAAGAGCCAGTCTGTCAAGGCTGCGACTCGGAGTTGCGTCATAGGGCTGGGAGCGGCATCCGATGAAACCGTATCCCGTCCTTCGGTTTCAGAGGGTGCCGTTCCCAGCTTCTTGCTCTACGTCGAGGAAAAGCCGCGACGGTCGTAACTGTAGACTTTCCCGTTGGCGCGGAGGCGCACTGGGTTGCGCCACAGCGAGTGCACGGCGCGCAGGAAGAGGGCGATGCGCTTGGCTTCCAGCTTGCGCGCCTCTTCTCGATGCACCAGGGTGAGGTCGCGGTGGTGCCCCACCTCCACCTCGACGTGCGGCTGGCCCTTGTGTTCTTTCTGGTCGATCAGCATGTCGCGCACGCGCTGGATGTCGTAGGACTTCTGTTTCTCCTTGGGGTCGTAGACGAAGATGTCCAAGCGCCGGAGCAGTTCCTCCGTGAGGGCGTCCTGGATCAGCATGACGTCCTCGTAGTCGCTGCGCACGCGCAGCGCCGCGTCGAACCCGCGGCCGTCCCGGATCAATCTGAAGAGGCTGTAGCCGAGGGTGTAGGGCGCCGGGCGGCTGCTCAGTTGCACTGAGATCGTCACCCATTCCTGCGGGTCGAGGATCTCCCGCAGCAGTTCTGCTTCGACGAAGGTAGCCCAGCCTTCGTTGATGATGTGGGTGCGCTGGATCAGGTCGAAGTACTCCGCTTCCTCCCGCACCGACTGCAGGAGGTGGCGCTCGTAGTCTTCCAGCGGGGCGTGGTCCTCCAAGAAGTAGATCAGCCGGCGGCGGCGCTCGTCCGGGTTGCGCTCGAAGGCGTTCACCGTCGTGGCCACGGTGAGCAGCGCGTCGAGGAGGCCCTCTACCTTCTCCCGTCCGTGCTTACCCTCGTAGCGGCGGATCAGACGGGCGTGCAGCTCGGCCTCGTTGAGCATATTCTTGTTGGACTTACGGTACCAATGGTTGTTCTTGAAGAAGTCGATGTGGCCGAAGACGTGCGCGATCACCAGCACGTTCTGCAGGTAGGTGTTGCCGGCGCGCAGGAAGGCGTGGGAGGGGTTGGTGTTCAGCACCAGCTCGAGGATGCTGAAGAGCTCCTTGCTCTGCTGCGCCACCAGTTCCTTGTAGGCGCCGCCCCAATACCAGTGGATGAAGCGGTTGGGCAGGCCCATACTGGCCACTTCCGCGATCTCATCGGAATCGGTGAGGCGGAAATAGACCGGATCGAAGGAGAGCCCGCGCGATCGGGCCAGCGCATCAATCCGCTCAATGATCGGCGCGTACTGCTCCAAGGCCTCCACGTGTGGGCTCCCGTCTGAGCATGGTTAGAAACTCCTCCATGGCGGTGCGAATGGTCTCGGCGTCTACCAGGTTGGCGAAGGTGGCATGGGGATGACGGCGCACGTTCTCGTGGACGTACTCGGAAAACCCCCCGATCCCCCGCCCCCCGGGGTTGACGTGCCCATAGCACACCAGGTCGAAGCGCCGCAGCGCCTCTTCATACCGCCGCTTGGCGAGGTCGAAGTCGCCCGAACTGGTCTCCCCGTCGGTGAAGAGAAAGAGGAACTTATCATACTCGGTGGCCCCCTCCAGCAGCGCCATCGCTTTGTCGAAGCCGGTGGAGATGTGCGTGCCGCCGCTGCTCTCGACGCAGAAGAAATCGTCGCGGTCCTTCTCGGTGGCCACGTCCTGGAAGACGACGTAGCGCCGGAGGTTGGTGGGGTATCGCCGCTCCAGGTAGTACCAGAGGACGAAGATCGTCTTGCGCACCAGCGCCAGGTACTCGCCGCGCATCGAGCCGGAGATGTCCAGCACGTACACCTCTAACGAGCGGTGGTTCTGATAGGTGGTGGGATCCTCGATGAAGAACCAGCCGTCTTGCCGCAGGTCCACGTCGTAATCGAGCACACCGCGCTCCCGCGCGTTACGCAGCAGCGAGGCGACCATGGTCTCTTCCAGGTTGAGGTCGGGGCGCAGCCCGATCCGGTCCAGATCGTCCAGTTCGGGCATATCCTCGGACGCCACCTCGCCGGCGGCGCCGGGCAGCGAGAGCGGAGGCAGGTGGATCTCCTCCAGCAGCACCTCCTGGGCGAGCCGCACGAACTCGTCGAAGTCCAGTTCCACCTTGAGTTCTCTGCCGTGGTGATCCCCGCCGAGGAGGCCCCCCAGAGCCTGGACCTCGTCGGCGGCGCCGTCCCGCCCTCCCTTGCGGGCCCCCTCTCCGCTGGGGCCGCCCTTCCCCTGCGCCAGGAGGGTGCCCTCTTCCCCGTAGCGCAGTGTGGGCAGGTCGAGAGTGGCGATCTGCGTCTTGATGCGCCCATCGATGATCAGCTCTTTCTGCTGGATCAGCTCGTTCAGGTTCTGCTTGAGGTAGGCCCGCAGCAGCTGATCGTGCTTGTGCTGGGCGAGGCGGGCGCGCTGAATACGTAGCGGTCTCATCAGAAGCTCCGGCCGATGACTTTGAAGAGCGCGCGGGCGCAGACCGGACAATAGCCGCCCTCGCTGATAGCGGTCTGGTAGAGGACGTCCAACAGTTCTTGGCTGCGCGCGTCGAATTCCTCGCTCTTCTCGTAGAGGCGCAGCAGGTTCTTGATCTTGTTGAAGACGATCTCGTTGATCACCGGCCGCAGGTGCTCGTTGTCCTTGTAGGACATCTTGCGCAGCTCCTCGCGGCGCTCCAGCAGCACGTTCTCGAAGGCGACGCGCCCCTGGCGACTGATCTGCCGCTTCTGCACCATGATGCCCTCGATTTCGTCGACCAGTTCTTTCTCCGTGTCGGAGAGCGTCTCGCCGCCGACCCGCCGCGCCGCGGCGTCCAGGTAGTTGAGGTAGAGGTTCTGGCCGTAGTCGTAGAAGTGCGTGGGGATGAGATCCTCCACCATCAGATCGATCTTGTTACTGATGAACTCGATCTTGGTCTCCTCGAACTGCTTCAGCAGCTCTTTCAAGTTGAGGTCCTTGATCGACTGGTGTTGGAAGGTGCGCTCCACCGCGGCGGCCACCGTCTCCAGGTCCAGGCAGCTCTCGGCCAACGTGTAGGCATAGGAGAAGGCGTCTTCAAAGAAGCGCGGGGAGAGGCCCCGCGTGCCCTGGGAGTCTTCCCGCGTCTTGAGGGCATAGCGCGCCGCCAGCTCCAGGGCGTCGTCGGGGGTGTGCTTGCTCTCGCTGCGCACCCGGTTGGCCCGCTCGATCTGCGTGCCGTAGATGCGCTTCTCCCCCGCCAGGTCGGTGTTGTAAGGAAAGTCGATCCGATGGATCCGCCCGCGCAGCGGCTCCATGATGTCCTCGGCCAGGAAAACATTGTACTCGGGGTAGTTGCTGTGGCCGATCACCACCTCGTCCACGTGCACCGAGGGGAAGTTGGCCAGATCGATGCGCTTGGACTGGATCAGCTCCAGCAGCAGGCTGAGCAGCTGGCGGCGGGACTTGAAGACCTCCGTCCAGTCCAGGATGCCCCGGTTGGCCCAGATGATTTTCCCTTCGAAGTCGTAGGCGTCCGGGTCGTAGGTAGAGCCGCGCTCGCGCAGCAGCGCAAAGTTGATGTTGCCGACAAAGTTGGTGATGTCCTCGCGGCGCAGGTCGGTGGGGGTATGCTTGGCCACGCCCACCTTGTCTCGCGCGGAGATGACGATCGGCCGCACCGGCACGCTCTCCCAGCCGGAGCGGGCCATCAGCCGCTCGCAGATCGGGCAGGGCACCGCCTCCTCGTGCCAGTAATAGCCCGCCCGTTCCAGTTCGGCGGCAGGGACGAGATCGAAGGGGTGCTGGTGGAACGGGCAGCCCTCCACGGCCATCAGCAGCCCGGACGTGGTGCGCGAGTATTCCTCCAGCCGGCGCTTCAGCCGGTCCACCGTCATCGACTTCCCCGACCCCTGCGGGCCCACCAGCAGCAGGAGCCGGCGTTCCATGCTCATGGAGTAGGCCTTGAAGTAGGCCACGATGTCGGCGAGCTGAGGCTCCATGCCGTAGACCCCGTCGAAGACGCGCTCGGGGCCGAAGTAGTCGATCATGTCTGAGATGTAATGGTGGGTAGTGCGGCGCAGGCGCGGGTCGCCCCGGGAGGCTTCGAGATAACGTCCCACGGTCGTGGCCTGCGTCGTCTGCATCGTCGTCCCGGGTGCGCCCCCCGGAGAATAGGCAACGGCCCAGCCGGATCGCCGCTGGGCCGTCAGACCACTACTCCCGGGCGCGCTGCTGCCCCTGTCCCCTTCCCGAGTGTCCTCCTCGACCTTCGGTTTTCGATTCCGCTGCCAGTCTCATCGGCTTCGCTTCATGCCCGTCAATGCAGCTCCGTCAGATGCTACGAAGTCAGGCGGCGACGAAGTTCCCCGGCAGTGGAACCTTGCCGCGGAGTATATCAGATTCACCTTGACTGGGTTGTACCCAAAACCATCCCGCGCGGACGGGACGCGGGCGAGGCTACCCTCGGGGGGCCACGAAGACGGCGCGGGCCAGGTGCGCGCTCACGCGGCGGGGCCGCCCGCCGGCGACCGCCGCCAGCGTGCCGGTCGCCTCGCGGCGCAGCACCCGCACCCGCGCGCCGGGGATCAGGCCGAGGGTGGCCAGGCGGCGCAGGCGGCGCGTATTCTCGTCGCTGACGCGCACGATCTCGCCGCCGTCACCGGGGGCGAGATCGCCCAGCCGCGGATGCGCCGTCTCGGTGACCGCACCGGCGTGGGTCGGGATGGGGTCGCCGTGCGGGTCGGCGGTGGGGTTGCCCAGCATCGCGGCGATGCGCGATTCCACCGGCTCGGAGAGGACGTGCTCGAGTTCCTCCGCTTCATCGTGCACCTGCTCGAGGCCCAGACCGAGATGCTCGTGCAGGAAGAGTTCCAGCAGCCGGTGGTGGCGGATGATCTCCAGGGCCGCCCGTTCCCCCTCCGGCGTCAGCACCGCGGCGTGGTAGGGGGTGTGGTGCACCAGGCCGAGGCGGGCTAGCCGTTTGACCATGTTGGTCGCCGATGCCGCGGAGACGTCCATCCGCTGAGCCAGCGCGGTCGTGGTCACGGCCTTCCCCCGCCGGCCGATCTTGTAGATGACCTTGAGGTAATCTTGCATCGCCTGACTGAACGTGGCCATGTGCGGCCCCGTTACACCGCCACGAAGATGCCGGTCAGGTACATGATCAGCAGCCCGAGGGCGAAACCGGCCACGTTGATCAGGGTGGCCACCTCCTGGCTGGCCTCCGCCGCCATCAACTTGAGGATCTCGTAGACTACCTGGAAGATCGCGCCCGCGCCCACCGCCAGAAAAAGGGTGGAGGCGACCGGTGAGACGGTGAACCCACCCAGCCACGCCCCCAGGATGGTCGGCGCCCCCGCGATCAGGCCGAGGACCACCAGCTGGGCCAACGACGCGCCCCGGCGGGCAATGGGCGCGACGATCCCCAAACCCTCCGTGGTGTTGTGCAGCATGAAGCCAATCACCAGGAAACTGCCGAGGGCGATCTCCCCCAGCGTGTAGGCCGCGCCGATGGCCAGCCCCTCACCCAGGTTGTGCAGCCCGATGCCGACCGCGATGAGGTAGGCGACGACCATGGGCGAGGCCGCGCCGCCCCGGCGGGCTGCGCGACCGACGGCGATGAGGACCAGGATGCTGATGAGCACGCCCACACCCACCAGCCCGACGCCCTGATACGCCCCCGGAACGCCTTCCGCGGTCTCCAGCGCTTCGTCGAGCGCGTCAATCCCCAGAAAGACCAGCAGCCCCGCCGTGAGGCTGAGGAAGAAGTGCACCCAGCGCCGGCCGATGCGACGGAGGAACGGAAACCAGAGCATGCCGATGAGGACAGGGACGATGCCGACGTAGACGCCCAGGAGGGTGAAGGTCAGGAAGTAGCGCGCATCCGGCCGCGGGCTCTCCGTGGCCACCTCGACGGTGTGCGCAAACGCCACGCCGCTCTCGCTGAGGACGACGATCTCGTGCGCCTCGCCCTCCACCCACTCATAGGGGATCGTGATAGTGGCCCGGCCCAGCCGGGGAATGGTGCGGTCGGGGCGGATCTCATAGGTCCAGTACGCCTCGTCCACCAGCACCTGCGCCACCGTCACCGGGGACGGCCCGCCGTTGGTCACGGCCAGGGTGATCTGCCCCGGCGAGAGCGTGGCCCGCGTGATGGTCAGCTCTTCCACGGGTGGGAAGGCCGCGCGGAAGACCCCGAGCGGGCCAAACCGCAGGAAGAGGAGGACGAAGACCAGGAGCAGCAACAGCGGGAGGACGCCGTAGAGCCACAGGCGACCGCGGGGGGGCGTGGCGTCCCGCGCGGCGCGGTCAGACGCCATCGTCGGTCACCTCGAAGAACCCCATCCATCCCAGTTCGGTGAACTCGCTCACGTGGGCGTGGAACATGAACTTCCCGGGGAAGGGGAAGCGCAACTCCAGCACCGCCCGCTCCGCCTGAGCGAGCATGATCGTGTCGGTGAATTCCTCCGTGCGCAGGCGCGTGCCGGTGCGGTAGACGTGGAAGAAGTTGGCGTGGATGTGCAACGAGTTGACTGGATCGAACTCGGTGATGTTCACCAGGTAGATCCGCACCAGTTCGCCTCGGCGCAGGCGGATGGGATGCTTCACGTAGTGGAAGGCGACCGTGTTGACGGCGTAGACCTCGTTTCCCCCGTCGAAGTTGGTATCGAAGGCGTTCATCATCATCACCAGCTCGCGGGCGGGCGGACGCCCCTGCTTCGGGTCGATGATGAAGACCCCGTAGAGACCTTTGTGGATGTGCCGCTTCAGCGGCAGCGTGTGGCAGTGATAGAGGTGCAGGCCGAAGGGGTCGGCGTCGAACTCGTAGACGGTGCTGCCCCCCTGGGGGACGCTGCCGGCGCCGATACCGGGCACCCCGTCCATCTCTGCTCTGTGCACGCCGTGGAAGTGCATCGAGTGCGGGTGGGTGCCGGCGTTGATAAACTTGACGCGCAGCAGCTCCCCTTCCCGGGCGCGCAGGGTCGGGCCGGGGACGGTGCCGTTAAAGGTCCAGGCGGGGAAGAAGAGACCGGGCGCAATCTCGATCGTCCGGTCATAGGCCACCACCTGGAACTCGCGCACGGTGCGCCCATCGGGCAGCCGCCGCGCCGTGCCCCGGTCGAAGCTCGTCAGAAACCGGACTGGATCGTAGCCCATCCGCTCGACGTCGACGTCGCCCACCGTCATGTTGCCGCCGTGCGTCATGGGGGGCGCGGCCACCGCGGAACCGGGGGCCTGCGCCGTCGCCGCGTGCTGGTGGTTCGACGAAGCCGCGGCCGGCGCGAGGGAGGCGGCCAGCGGCAGCAGGCTCGCCCCGGTGGCCAGCCCGGCGGTCCGGGCCAGGAAGGCGCGGCGGGAGAACGCGGCGCCCCCTGCGCCGGCCGGGTCAGAACGGGCGGGCGGAGCGGAGACGGGATTGGGCCGGCGGAGCCGGCGGAGCATGCTCATCGTGGACCCCTCGCATCCGAAGATTTAGTCGAGGCTAAATTCGACCAACCATTAGGCTATCTTCCCCGAGGGGTCGCCGTCAAGACCGCGGGGCGGCCAGGGCGGCGCAGCGGACGCAGGCGGGACCGCAGGGTTCCACGTGGATGGTGATGTCGGTGCGCGGCAGGGCCGCGCCGATGTGCGCCTCCAGATCGTCGCACAGATCGTGCGCCTGGCCCACGGGGAGCGTACGGTGCAGCACCAGGTGCAGGTCGATGAAACGGTCCGAGCCGGCTTTGCGCGTGCGCAGGGCGTGGTAGTTGAGGATCTCCTCCGCGTGGTCGGCGAGAATGGCGCGCACCCTGGCCTCTTCGGCCGGCGGCAGGGGGACGTCCATGAGCCCGCCGACTGAGCCGCGGGAGACGCCCCAGCCCAGCCAGGCGATGTGCCCGCCGACCAGGAGGGCCGCCAGCGGGTCCAGCCAGAGCTGCCCCGTGGCCTGCTGCAGGCCCAACCCGGCCACCACCCCTAGCGAGGTGGCGACGTCGGCGAAGAGGTGGCGCGCGTCTGCCTCCAGGACGACGGCATCGTGCTCCCGGGAGATGCGCAGCAGAAACCGGGCCACGAGGAAGTTGGCGGCGGCGGCCACCGTGACCAGCCCAAGACCGAGGGGCAGGGCGGCCAGCGCCACCGGGCGGAAGTAGCGTTGCACCGCGTTCCCGATCACCACCAGCCCGGTGATCAGGATCAACGCCCCTTCGGTGGCGCTGCTGACGTACTCCGCCTTGCCGTGCCCGTAGCGGTGGCTCGCATCGGGCGGGCGCGCCGCAATCATCAGGCTGATCAAAGCCAGGTTGGCGGTGAGGACGTTGAGGACCGACTCGGCCGCGTCGGAGAGGATCGCCGCCGAACCGGTATAGAGGTAGGCGCCGAACTTCAGCGCCAGGAGAATCAGGCTGACAGCGACGGAGAGAAGCGCGGCGCGCACGGGCACGCGCGCCGCGACGGGCACCTGCGACACCGTCTCACTGTAGCACGCGCCGCGAAACCGGAGGAAGTCAGCGCGGAGGCAGGGAACCCTCCGGCGTGCGCCGCCTCTTCCGTGTCTTCCTGCTGCTGGCGCTCGTGCTCCTCTTGGTCGCCGGCGCCGGCGCCGCCTACCTGGTCCGCCGTCCGTTTCCTCAGATCTCCGGGACGGTGGCGGTGGCCGGCGTGGCCGCGCCCGTCGAGGTCATCCGCGACCGCTGGGGCATCCCGCACATCTACGCGGCCTCCGCGGCGGATCTCTTCTTCGCCCAAGGCTACGTGCACGCGCAGGACCGCCTCTGGCAGATGGACCTGCTGCGCCGATTGGCCGCCGGCCGCCTCTCCGAGATCTTCGGACCGGTGACGCTCGACGCCGACCGGCTGATGCGGGTGCTGGGACTGCGCCGGGCGGCGGAAGAGTCCTGGGCGGCAATCGGCCCCGCGGCCGCGGCGGACCCGGCGGCGGCCGCCGCCGTCGAAGCCGCGCAGGCGTACAGCGCAGGCGTGAACGCGTTCCTGGAAACCCATCGTGCCCGCCTGCCGCTGGAGTTTCAGGTGCTGCGCTTCCAGCCCGAGCCCTGGTCCCCCGTGGATAGTCTCGCCTTCGGCAAACTGATGGCCTGGGTGCTCGGCGGCACCTGGCGGACGGAGTTGCTGCGCGCGGGGCTGGCCATCCGCTTCGGCGACGAGGGGGTGCGGGCGCTCTTCCCCCGCCAGGCCCCCGGCACGCCGACGATCACGGCGGCCGGGCTGCCCGGGATCACGCTGCCGCCGGGGCTGCCCTTCGCCTCTCTGCTGGCGGGAAGTCCGGGGGCCGGCAGCAACAACTGGGTGCTGGCCCCCTCGCGGTCCACGTCGGGCGCGCTGCTGGCCAACGACATCCATCTCGACATCCAGATGCCGTCCATCTGGTACGAGAACCATCTGGTCGGCGGCGGCTACGACGTCACCGGCGCGTCCTTCCCGGGCGTCCCCACCGTGATCATCGGCCACAACCGCCACATCGCCTGGGGCGCGACCAACGTCAATCCGGACGTGCAAGATCTCTACGCCGAACGCTTCCATCCTCAGGATCCGGGACTCTATCTCTATCAGGGTCAGTGGGAACGCGCGAAAGTCCTGCGCGAGGAGATCCGGGTGAAGGGGCGGGCGGAGGCCGAGGTCGTGGTCGTCCGAGTGACGCGCCACGGCCCGCTCCTCAACGCGGCGGTGCGCAACCTGGGTTCCTTCATGGCCCTCCGCTGGACCGCGCACGATCCGGACCGCATCCTGCAGGCGGTGCTGGGCATCGACCGGGCCTCGAACTGGACGGAGTTCTACGAAGCGCTGCGCGAGTGGTCGGTGCCGTCGCAGAACTTCGTCTTCGCCGACCGCGAGGGCAACATCGGCTACGTCGCTCCCGGCCGGATCCCGATCCGCCCCGCGGGAGTAGACGGCCGTCTGCCCGTCCCCGGCTGGACGGGGACCTTCGAATGGCAGGGGTTTATCCCGCACGAACAGTTGCCCACGATCTTCAATCCGGGCGCCGGCGTAATCGTGACCGCCAACAACCGCGTCGCTCCGCCCAGTTACCCGCACCACCTGGGCGACGATTTCGACGTGGGCTTTCGCGCGGCGCGCATCACGTCGCTGCTCGGGGAGAAACCCCGGCTCGACCTGGACGACCTGGCCGCCGTCCAGCGGGATGTCGTCTCGCTGCCGGCGCGCCGCTTCATCACCGCCTGGCAGAACGTGCGCATCGAAGACCCGGCCCTGGCCGTCCTCTTCAAGGAAATCCAGCAGTGGGACGGCGCGGTGACGGCGGAATCGCGCGCCGCAGCGATCTATGAGGTGCTTCTCCTGAGGCTGTCGCAGCTGGTCTTCCGGGACGCCCTCGACCCGGACCTGTTCCGCCGCTACCTGCGGCAGGGCGACGCCCCGCTGCTGGTGCTGCTGGAGATGTCTGAACGGCCGGAGGATCGGTGGTGGGGAGAGGGCCGCAACCGGACGATCGAACAGGCCTTGAAGCAGGCGGTGGCGGACCTGGAAGCGGTACTGGGTCCGGATCGCAGCGCCTGGCGATGGGGCCGGATGCACACGCCGACCCTGCTCCATCCGCTCGGACGCCAGCGCGGCCTGGGATGGATCTTCAACGCCGTCCCCCCGGAGGCGGGAGGAGACGCCTTCACCGTAAACGCCGCCGGATTCGACCCGGAGGACCCCTACAGGACCATCGTCAGCGCATCCTACCGCCAGCTCATCGACACGAAGGATTGGAGCAGCGGACGGGCCGTCCACGGGAGCGGGCAGAGCGGCCTGCCGTTCCATCGCCACTACCGCGACCTCGTCGCGATGTGGGCGAAGGTCGAGTACCATCCGATGCTCTACGAGCGCGACGCCATCCTGGCGGCGCAGGAAGGCACGCTCCGCCTGACGCCGCCCTAAGTCGACTCTGAGGTGCGCGATGTTCGCCACGCTGACGCACGATCCGACCAGCTTCGTCGGGTGGTCGTGGGCCCAGATCGCACCGTACTACCACGACCTCGCCGGCCGCACGCTCACCGCCGGCGGCGTCCCTGAATTCCTGAGGGACTGGACCTGGGTGAGTGAACGCGTCAGCGAGACGCACGCGCGGTTGCGCGTGGCGACGACACAGCACACGAATGACCTGGAGGCGGAGCGGGGGTTCCATCTCTTCCTGGAGCAGATCTTCCCCGCGGCCCAGGCGGCGGAGCAGCGCCTCCGGGCCCATCTGCTCGCCAGCGGGCAGGCCCCGGAGGGCTTCGCCCTGCCGCTGCGCAAGATGGCCGCGGACTCTGCGCTCTTCCGGGAGGCCAATCTGGCGCTGCTGGCGGAAGAGCAGAAACTCGTCATCCAGCACAACAAGATTCTGGGCGCGCAGACCGCGCGCTGGGACGGACGCGAGCTGACCCTCTCCCAACTGCGGCCGTTTTATCAGCACACCGACCGTGCGGTGCGGGAGCGGGCCTGGCGCATAGCCGCCGAGCGGCAGCACGCCGATTACGGAGCGATCGCCGACCTCTGGAGACAGCTCCTGGCCCTGCGGCAGCGCATCGCCGGCAACGCCACCGGCGGGGACTACCGCGCCTTCAAGTGGCAGCAGCTGCACCGCTTCGACTACACGCCGGCCGACTGCGCGCGGTTTCACGATGCCATCGTGCAGGTCGCCGTCCCCGCGGCGCGGCGCCTCCACGAGCGGCGGCGGCGGCGCCTCGGCGTGGAACGGCTGCGCCCGTGGGACCTGTTGGCCGATCCCCTCGGGCGCGCGCCCCTGGCGCCCTTCCGCGATAGCGCCGAACTGGAAGCGGGCGCCGCGGCGATCTTTCACCGCGTCGATCCCGCCCTCGGCGCGTACTTCGACACGATGGTCCGCGAGGAACTGCTCGACCTGACGAACCGCATGCACAAGGGACCCGGCGGCTACTGCGCCAGCTTCGCCGCGGCGAAGCGGCCCTTCATCTTCATGAACGCGGTGGGACTGCACGGCGACGTGCAGACGCTGCTGCATGAGGCCGGACACGCTTTTCACGTGTTCGAGCGGAACCCGCTCCCGTATCTGCAGCAACGGATCGTCGGGTCGGAATTCGGCGAGGTTGCCTCCATGGCGATGGAACTGTTGGCCTCCCCCTACCTCGCCGCCTCGCACGGCGGTTTCTATGGTGAGGCCGACGCGGCCCGGGCGCACGTCGAGCACCTGGAGAAGATCATCCTCTTCTGGCCTTACATGGCCGTCGTGGACGCCTTCCAGCATTGGGTCTACCAGCATCCGGACGAGGCCGCCGATCCGCGCCGCTGCGACGAGACCTGGTCCGCCCTCTGGGGGCGGTTCGAGGCCGGGGTCGATTGGAGCGGCCTGGAAGTGGACCTGGCCGCCGGATGGCAGCGCAAGCACCACATCCACACCGTCCCTTTCTATTACGTGGAGTACGGACTCGCCCAGCTGGGCGCGGTGCAGGTGTGGGGCAACGCGCTGTCCGATCAGAGCGCCGCCGTGGCCGCCTACCGCCGGGCCCTCGCCCGCGGCGGCACCGCCTCCTTTCCGGATCTCTACGCGGCGGCCGGCGCGCGCTTCGCTTTCGACCCCACCACCCTCGAGCGCGGCCTCGGCTTGATGGAGGGGATCCTCGCCCGGCTCGACCCCGACTGAACGTGACCGAGAGGCTTGCCCGGCCCGCGCTGCGCCCGACGACGGTACGGCGCGCCGCCGTCCTGGGGGCCGGCACGATGGGCCGCGCCATCGCCGCGCATTTGGCCAACGCCGGCATCCCCACCGTCATGCTCGACCTCGGCGACCTGGCCTCCCGGGCACGGGAGGCGCTGCGCACGATCGAGCCGGCGCCCCTCTTCCTCGAAGAGTTCAACCGCCTCATCGACGCGG
>JBOGSD010000116.1:0-23673 GCA_050695215.1 bacterium | reverse complement strand
GCCGTCGTCATCCTGCTGGCGGACCAGCCTCGCATCACCTCCGAGATCATCAATCGGCTGATTGACGTGTACAGACAGGAGGGGAAGCGGGTCGTCGCGTCGGCGTACCAGGGGGTCGTCGGCGTGCCGGTGCTGTTCGACGGCGCGCTCTACCTCGAACTGCTCACCTTAGAAGGAGACGCCGGGGCGCGGTCGGTCATCGAAACCTATCCCCAGCACGGTGTGGCCGTCCCCCTGGAAGAGAGCGCCTGGGAGGATGTCGACGTGCCTGAGGATATCGCCCCGCGCCGGGCCGCTCAGTGACGAGGCGGGGGGGCCGCTCAGGCGCGGGCCGCTGGCGCGACGTTGACGTCGACCCTATGCCAGGCGTTGTTCATATAGCCTTTGAAGTTCCAGATCTTTCCGACATCCTCCGGTTGCGTCTGGGCCGCCGAGTCCCAGGCACGGACCACGAGGTGGCAGGGGCCCGGACCGACTCTGGGCTCAGCCTCCCACAGCCGCCAGGTCCAGGGAGAGGACTCGTCCAGCAAATCCGCGGTCATCCATGTCTCTCCCCCATCGGTGGACAGATCGACGCGGTCGATGCGTCGGCCGCCCCCGGCCAACGCGTACCCTTGAACTGTGAGGCGGCCCGCCGGGACGCTCTCACCGTCAGCCGGCTGGCAGATGACGGCATTGACCGGGAGCTCTCCCAGCGTCAGTCCCATCGCCCAGTCGGCCTCTTCCACGCGAATCTGAGGCGGAAAGATCTTGTAGGCATGGCTCTGGAAATGGTTCGTCGATGGAGTGGCCTGAATCGTCATCTGGGCCAGCCACTTGACGCTCCGCGCACCGATATAGCCAGGGACCACCACCCGCAGCGGATACCCGTGCAAGGGCGGAAGAGGCGCGTCATTCATCGAATAGGCGAGTAGCACTTCCTCGCTCATCGCCTTCTGCAGCGGGATCGAGCCTCCAAACCCGAATGTCTTTCCTTCCTTCTCGACCTCATCCAGTCCGAGGAAGGCCGCATGTCGCGCTTCCGGCAGGACCCCCGCCGAACTCAGGACGTCCCGCAAGGCCGCACCACTCCAGACGGCCGTGCCGACGGCTCCCGCATCCCAGGGAATTTCCCCGGGGATGGGCCTGATGGCGGTGAACTCGCTCCGTCGGTTGCCTGCGCATTGGAGCGTCGCCATCAACGCGGTCTTGGGATAGTGCTCGCGGAGTTCGTCCAGCGAAAGGCTGAGGGACCTCTTCACCATGCCGGTGACATTGAGCCGATAGCGGCCCGGGTCGACGTCCGGGACCGTGCCATGATTGCGGACGAAGAAGAGCTCTTCCGGTGTCACGAAGGTGTGGTGAAGCAGTTTCAGGGGAGGTCCGGCATTGAACGGACTTTCTGCGCGGACAACCAGCGCGGGATGCTTGGCAAAGGGCTTCATCGGGAGGCTAAGGACGAACCACCAGCAGCGCGTTGCCGACCGGCCGCTCTCCCCCCTCATCGGATGGAAGATTCACGACCGTGCTACGGACAACCAGTGTAGTCGAGCCGCCGCCGTCCAGGTTGACGGCGTCCGTCACCCCCAGCGCGCGCAGGAAGGTGGCCAGCTCGGGCAGGCTCATCCCGAGGCTGTGATAGGGCTGGCGGCCGTCCGCCACGACGAGAAGCACGCGGCCGTCGGCCAGGCGGCCCAGCGCGGTGCGGGGGTGACGCCGCGTGGTGAACGCCGGACTGAAGCCTTCGCCGCCCACGTACCGGCCGTCGGCGAGGATGCGGGGGCCGCCGCCGATGACGTGGACCACCTGTTCCCACCGCGGGTCGCCCGAGGCCGGGATCAGCCGAAGGCGCAGCCTCACGCGGTCCCCGGAGCGTAACTGGTCGCGGACCCAGGCCCCGGCCCGGCCGTGTCCCGAGAGGACGTAACCGTCGCCGGGGATTGGGGCGTTTCCTCGCCCATCGGTCACCTGCTGCACCAGGTCCCCGACGACCACCGCCTCCGCGCCGTGGGTGTTCGTCCGTGTGAAAGCCCCATAGGCGCGACGGTAGACGACGAGTTCATCGGTGCGCCGCTCCCGGTTGACACCGCCCACCGCCGCCGCGGCCGACTCGGTCGCGGCCTCCCCCGCGAAGCTGAGGGCGTCGAAGAGGAGAGTGCCGTCCGGGAGGATGCCGACGCAGGAGCGACCCCGCACCGGCTCGCTGTGCAGGATGCCGTCGATCATGAGGCACCCGAGCGGATCGCCGGAGGGAGCGAAGAAGGTTCCGTTGACCGCGGCCAGCGCGGCGTCCCGCCGGGCGATCGCCGTCGTTCGATCGCGGGCCAGCCCTTCGAGACGCGCCGGCGCCGGGCGCAGCCGGGCGCCCGCGGCGGGTCCGTCAAGCAGGAGGACGGCGGTCCAGACCGGCCCGGGAAGGGCGTCAAAATCGCGTAGGGTGAGGATGACGAAGGTCGGCAGCCCTTCACCGGCCAGCTGTCCGGCCAGGGTTTCCGCCTCGGTCCGGCTGGCAAAGTTGCCGACGCGGACCTTGTAGAAGATGTCCACCGCCTCGACGATCGCGGCCAAACCCCGCTTGCGCATCTCGTCGGCCAGGCGGGCCGCGCGCTCGGCCTCCAAGAACGCCCCGACCTGCACCCGCCAGACCGGTAAGGTCCGCAGCGCGCCTCGCTTGTCCAGGATCAGGGTGATCCCCTCGCCGAGCGGGAAGGTCGCCCGGAGCGTGGCCGGCTGGTCGAGGGCCTGCATGTAGGACCAGATCAGGCTGGCCGCTTCACCCCGCGTCATGGGATCGCGCGGGCGCAGCCGCGGCGAGGGGGGCTCGCGCAGCAACGGCGGGGAGGAGAGCGCGGCGACGGCGACGGCGCCCCGAAGGATCGCGGACAGCCCGTTGAGGTCCTCATAGGGCAAGGCGGTGGACGACATGTAGGCGCTCTCGAAGGTGTGGCCGAGGGCGCGGACCGTGTAATGCACCGCGTCCAGCCGCGCCAACGGCTCCGCCGGGCGGAACTCCGGCGGTGCGCCGATGATGCCGTGGAGGTGCGCCGTCTCGATGTGCGGCGACAAGGGATGCGTCGAGGGCACATCGGTGAAGGACGGCGCCTCGGGGCGGATCAGCGGGAGTCCCTTCACGGCGACGAGCCAGGCGACGAAGCGCGCGCGGCTGAGGGGTTCGTATGGACGGAACGTCCCGTCGGGAAAGGTCTCGACGATCCGGCGCGCCACCAGATCGCGGATACGACCCTGGGCCCAGTGCCCTTCGACGTCCGGTGGAGCGGTTTGCGCGAAGGCCAGTCCGGGCAACAGGAGGACGAAGAGCGCAGCGAGTCGGCGGAGGTGCACGGTCACCTGTTCGTCGGTCGATCTGGTAGGGCGATCCAGTCCTTTACAAAGATTCTACGTGTGGTAGCCGTTGGAGAGAAGGAATTTGATATCTGGTAGCGAACTCCAGTACGACGGCATAGTCCGTCCATCTTGGAAGAAGGAGGGTGGGACGGTGGCTAAGAAGAAGGCTGCGAAGAAAAAGGGCAAGAGGTAGTTCACTCTACCTTGCCCCCAAAAGGAGAAGGCGGCCCGCTCGGCCGCCTTTTTCTTTGGAGGCCGAGGCGCCGTCGCTAGAACGCGTCCAGTCCGGTGATGTCGCGGCCGAGGATGAGCGTGTGGATGTCGTAGGTGCCCTCGTAGGTGTCCACCGATTCCAGGTTGTTGGCGTGGCGGATGGCGTGGTACTCGAGGGTGATCCCGTAGGCCCCCAGGATCGAGCGGGCCTGCCGGGCGATCGTCAGGGCCGCGCGGACGTTGTTGCGCTTGGCCAGCGAGACGTGGGTGTAACGCAGGCGGCCGGCGTCCTTGAGCTGTCCGAGGCGATAGGCCAGCAGCTGCGCCTTCACCAGTTCGCCCAGCATGTCCACCAGCCGTTCCTGGATCAGTTGTTTCTCGGCGATCGGTTTACCGAAGGCGACGCGCTGTTGCGCGTAGGAGAGCGCTTCCTCGAGACAGGCCGTCGCCGCGCCCACGGCTCCCCAGGAGATCCCGTACCGAGCCTGGGTGAGACACATCAGCGGAGCGCGAAGCCCCACCGCCTCGGGGAGGAGCGCGTCCTCGGTCACGGGCACGCCCTCGAGGACCAGTTCGGAGGTGTCGGAGGCCCGCAGCGACGACTTGGTCTTGATCTCGTGCGCGGAGAACCCGGGCCGGTCGGTCTCCACGGCGAAGCCGCGGATTTCCCCCTCGTCGTCCTTCGCCCAGATCACCGCGAGGTGCGCCAGGGAGCCGTTGGTGATCCACATCTTCGTGCCGGATAGTTCCCAGCCGCCCCTCACCTTGTGGGCGCGCGTCTGCATCGCCCCGGGATCTGAGCCGGCGGTGGGCTCGGTGAGACCGAAGCAGCCGATCAGCTCGCCTGTGGCCAGGCGGGGGAGCCAGCGGCGGCGCTGCTCCTCGGTGCCGAACGCGTAGATCGGGTACATCACCAGCGACCCCTGCACCGAGGCGAAGGAGCGCACTCCCGAATCTCCGCGCTCCAGTTCCTGCAGGATCAACCCGTAGGCGACGTTGCTGACGGACGCGCACCCGTATTCCGTGGGGAGGGTGGCCCCCAGGAGCCCCATCCCGGCGATGGGGGCGATGAGGTGGCGGGGGAACTCGCCGCGCAGCCACCACCCGCCGACGTGAGGGATGACCTCGCGGTCGACGAAGCGGCGCACCGTGTCGCGGATGAGCCGCTCCTCTTCGCTGAGCAGGGCGTCCACGTCGAAATAGTCGGCCACGCGGGAAGCAAGCTCTTTCATAGCGCCCTGATTGTAGCACCGGGCAGGCCTGCGCCAGGACCCTCCTCAAACCGAACGACGGGATCACGGTTTGCGTCGGGTCCTGGCGCGGGCCTACACGAGGACACCAGCAGGGAACGCGAAGGACGCCTACGAAGGCTGTAGGCACCGACCATGAAGGGACTCGTGCTGGAGGCCGACTGGCGGCCGCGGGACGATTACGCGCCGTCGAAGTGGGAACTCGACACCCGCAAGGCGGTGACGGGAAGCAGCATCTGGCACCGTCCGCGCCTGGCCCTGCAGGACCTCCCCGACCCCACCCTCGGACCCAACGACGTCCTGATCCGCCCCCGCGCCTGTGGGATCTGTGGCTCCGACGTCCACTTCGTCGAGACCGACGAGGGCGGCTACATGCTCTATCCGGGGTTGACGAAGTTTCCGGTGGTCATCGGCCACGAGTTCTCCGGCGAGGTGGTCGAGATCGGCCGCGACGTCCGCGACCTCCGCCCCGGCGATATGGTCACCTGCGAGGAGATGATCTGGTGCGGCGAGTGCATCCCCTGCCGCAACAGTTACCCCAATCAGTGCCAGCGGCTCGAGGAGATCGGCTTCACCATTGACGGCGCGCAGGCTGGGCTGATCACGGTCGGGGCGAAGTACTGCTGGAAGATCAACGCGCTCGCCGAAGTCTACGGGGACGTCCACAAGGCCTACGAGGCCGGTGCGCTCACCGAACCGACGACGGTCAGTTACAACGGGATGTTCACCCGGGCGGGCGGGTTCAAGCCCGGGGGCTATGTGGTGGTCTTCGGCACCGGACCGATCGGCTTCGCCGCCATCGCCCTGGCCCGGGCCGCGGGGGCGGGACGGATCGTCGCCTTCGAGGTTTCCCCGCTGCGTCAGGACCTGGCGCGCCGGGTCGGCGCCGACGACGTGTTCGACCCGCTGGCCCTGGCGAAGGCGGGGACGCGGCCGCGCGAGGCGATTATGGAGGCCACGCGCGGCGAGGGGGCGGACATGCACGTGGAAGCCGCCGGGGCGATGAGCCGCACCGTGCCGGAGATGGAAGAGACGCTGGCCATCGGCGGCAAGATCGTCATCATCGGGCGGGCCGCCGAGCGCGCGCCCATCTACCTGGAGCACTTCCAGACCCACGGGGCGCAGATCTTCGGGACGCAGGGCCACTCCGGCTACGGCAACTTCCCCAACGTCATCCGGCTGATGGCGGCGCGCCGGATCGACCTCACGCCGATCATCACCAGCCGCTTCTCGCTGGATCAGGCGGTGGAGGCGGTGCAGCAGGCGCGCCGGCGGGAAGACGGCAAGATCATGATTCGCTCCTGACGCCCGACCTCTGCGTGTGCCTGGACGCGTTCTGGGAGGGCGTGCCCGAGGGGGACGCCCTCGCCCGACTGGCCGCCGCCGGGATCGCGACGTTCGAGTTCTGGGACTGGCGCGGGCGCGACCTGCGGATGCTCCGCCGCCGCGCCGCCGCGGTTGGCCTCACGCCCGTGATCTTCAGCGGCACGACGTTTGCCGAACCCCTCCTCGACCCCGCCGCCCGTCCGGTCGCACTCGATCATCTGCGGCGGTCGCTGGACGCCGCCGAGGGGCTGGGAGTCCGGACGCTCGTCGTCCACGTGGGCTACACCCTGCCGGCGCGCGGCCGCGGTGAACAGTGGGCGTCGGCGGTCGCCGGCCTGCGGGCGGCCGGCGATCTGGCGGCCCCCGCCGGTGTCACGCTGGCCGTGGAGCCGCTGAATGTCAGGATCGACCACCCCGGGTATTTCCTGGATACGCTCGACGAAGCCCATCGCCTCCTCCAGGAGGTGGACCACCCGGCGGTACGGCTGTTGCTGGATCTCTATCACATGTGGATCATGCACGACGATTTGCTGGATCGCCTCGCCGCGGTGGCGCCGATCGCGGTCCACGCCCACGCCGCCGACGTGCCGGGCCGCGGGGAGCCGGGCAGCGGGGTCATCCCCTGGCCGACCGTGATGACCCACCTGCGCGCCGGCGGGTACACGGGGCCCATCGGCCTGGAATGCTGGCCCACGGTTCCGGCAGAGGCCGCGCTGCGCCGCAGCGCCGGGGCGTTGGCCGGAGAGGCGTCCTGATGTCCTCCTTCTACCCGCTGGCTCGGGGCAGGCCGCATCAGACACTCATTCACGCTGCGAATTCCTCGCTGCGGTACCTGGAGGTGGAGGTACTTGACCTGGCCGGCGGCGATCACTGGACGCGTCCGGCCGATGGGCGCGAGGTGGCGATCGTCCCGCTCGAAGGGGAAGGTCTGCTCGCCGTCGAGGGAGCGGCGTCGCTGACGGGGCGGATCGAGCGTCGCGACGTCTTCACGGCCTCACCGACCGCCGCCTACGTGCCCCCAGATCGTGCCCTGACCGTGACCGCCACCTCTCCGCTGCAGGCGGTGCTGGTGAGCGTAGAGTGGCGTGGACGCGCGGCGGATCCGGTGCTCCTCCCGGCCTCCGCTGTCGCAGTGGAGATGGTGGGGCGCGAGACATGGCGGCGTCACGTGCGCAGGATCTTCGGCCCCGACGGCGTGACGGCCAGGCTGCTCGTGGGCGAGACGGTCAATCCCCCCGGGCACTGGTCCGGCTGGCCGCCGCACAAGCACGACGAGTCCACCCCGGGAGAGAGCCTCCTCGAAGAGGTCTACTATTTCCGCCTCTCCCCGCCGGACGGCTATCTGGTGCAGCTCCTGTACGACCGGAAGGGGTGGCAGGAGGCACTGCTCATCAAGGAGGAAGGCGCCGTGGCCATCAACCGGGGTTATCATCCGACCGTGGCGGCGCCGGGGACGACCGGCTACTACCTCTGGGCGCTGGCCGGACCGGAGAAGTCTTACAAGGTCACCATCGATCCCGCCTTTGACTGGATGCGCACGGAGGCTCGCTCGTGATCCGGCCGCACGTTCTGCTCTTCGAGCCGATCCACCCCGAGGCCCTGGGCTGGCTGCGCGAGCGGGCGGAGGTGACGATGGCGCCCGACCTCCACGAGGAGACCCTGCGTGCTCTGGCGGCGGGCGCCGACGGCATCGTCATCAGGGCTCACGGGCGCGTGGACGAAAGACTGCTCGCCGGATCTCTACGGCTCCGGGTGGTGGGGCGTCACGGGGTCGGGCTGGACAACGTCGATATCGACGCATGCACGCGGCGAGGCGTGTGGGTGGTGCACACGCCGCTGGCCGGCGTCGAGGCCGTGGCCGAACACGCCGTCGCCCTGATGCTGGCGGTGGCCAGACACGTCGTGCGCGGGGACCGCGCCGTCCGCGCCGGCGAATTCGACGCCGCCCGCATGACGCTGGTGGGCCAGGAGCTCGCCGGCCGGACGCTGGGGGTGGTGGGATTCGGACGGATCGGTCAGCGCACCGCGGAGATCTGCCGCGCCGCGTTTGGCATGACGGTCCTCTTTAGCGATGTGCTGCCCCACGCCGAGGCGGCCGCCCGCCTGGGAGCGCGCCGTGTGGCCCTGACCGAGCTGCTCCGCCGCGGCGACGTGGTCACGCTGCATCTCCCGCTGACCCCTGAGACGACCCATCTCCTCGACGGGGCCGGGCTCGCCGCGATGAAACGCGGCGCCATCCTGATCAATGCCTCGCGCGGCGCCGTGGTGGATCAGGAGGCGCTGGTCGAGGCGCTGCGCGCCCGCCGCCTCTCCGCCGGCCTGGACGTCTTTGAGGAGGAGCCCCTGCCGCTGGAGCATCCGCTCGCCGCCCTCTCCAACGTGGTCCTGACGCCGCACAACGCCTCACATTCAGAGGACGCCCTGCGGGCGATGGCGGGCGTGGTCGAAGACGTCATCCGCGTGCTCTCGGGGAAGCCGCCTCTGTATCCCGCGAACATGCCTCAGGCAGCCACCACCGACAGGGGCAAAGGGGAACGAGCGCGCTGATGCACCGGTTCGGGTTGAACGGGGCCACCACTGGTCCGGCGGACCTCCTGACTGATCTCGCCGTCGCGCGGGACGCCGGGTTCGACGCTCTGGAGATCCGGGACGCGAAACTGGAGGCCTATCTGGCTCAGGGCGGCGCGCTGACCGACCTGGCGCGTGCCTTCGCTGACGCGCGACTGCTCCCCCTCAGCCTCAACGCGCTGGAGCGGGCCACCCCGTTATCACCCGGTCCGGCGCGGCAGACGACGCTGGAGCGCTGTCGCACGCTCTGCTTGTGGGCATCGCGGCTGGGGTGTCCGTACGTGGTGGCCGTCCCCGGTCCGGCGGCCGGCCTGAGTGGCGCGGCGGTCCGTCAGGCGTCCGTTGAGACCCTGCGGGCAATGGCGGAGATTGGCCGTGACCATGCCGTGAGCATCGGCTTCGAGTTCCTGGGTGCGTCCGACTGCTCGGTGCGGACCGTGGCCGCGGCCAGGGAGATCGTGGAAGAGGTGGACGATCCCGCGGTGGGCCTCGTGATCGATACCTTCCATTATTATGTGGGCGGGTCGACGCCGCAGATGCTGGAGGGGCTCGATCCCCGCCGCCTCTTCATCGTCCACATGGACGACGCCGAGGACCGACCCCGCGAGGCGCTGACCGACGCCCACCGCCTGCTTCCCGGAGAAGGGGTGATCCCGCTGCGCGACCTGATCCAGACGCTCGAGGGCCTCGGCTACGACGGTGTCTACTCCGTGGAACTCTTCCGTCCCGAATACTGGGCGTGGGACTCTCTCGCTTTGGCCCGCGCCTGCCGCGAACGCCTGGACGCCTTCTTCGCCGGGTTGGCGGATCGCGGAGTGCGACGGCGATGACGGTCCAGGTCGGGATCCTGGGCGCCGGGTTCATCGGCCGGATCCACGCGCTGAATCTGCGGCGGGACAGCCGGGTCAGCCTGGTAGGAATCGCCGACGTGGTCCCCAGGGCCGCCGAGCGGCTGGCCGCGGAGGTGGAGACCGCCGCGCTGGCGTCCCTGGCCGACCTACTCGAGCGCGGCGCCGGGGCCGTCTACGTGTGTACGCCTAACGTCCAGCACGTCGAGCCGGTGACGACGGCGCTGGCCGCGGGCGTGCACGTCTTTTCCGAGAAGCCGATGGCCACGTCCCTGCGGGGCGCCTGGGAGATCCGCGAGGCGACGCGGAAGGCCCGCGGCATGTATCAACTCGGTCTCAATCGGCGCTTCGCCCGGGTGTACACGTACGTGAAGACCCTGATCGACGAGGGCCGGCTGGTTCCCCTCCTGGCCCAGATGAAGCACAACCGCGGGGAACTGCAGCAACCGCCCTGGACCGGCGACCCCACCGTCACCGGCGGTTACCTCTATGAAACGCCGGTGCATCTCTTCGACCTGGGCCGGTTTCTCTTCGGCGACGTCGAGGAGGTCAGCGGGACGGCGCGGCAGAGCGTCTACGGCGAACTCGACGGGTTCGTGCTGCTCTTCCGCTACCGCAGCGGCGTTGTCGCCAGCGTGACCTCGGTGGCGCACGCCTCCTGGTTCTTCCCGTATGAGCGGGTGGAGGTGTACGGCCCGCACCAGACCGCCGTCACCGAAGAACTGGAGCAGGCCTGGTACAGCCCCGGGACGCGCGACCAGGTGGAGGGCATCGACTGCTTCCAGATGCCCTTTGAGGAAAAGTGGGGTTACGTCGAGGAGGACCGCCGCTTCATCGACGCGGTGCTGGGAGAGGGTCCGCCGCCCGTGCCCGCCGAGGACGGCTACCGGGCGACGGAGCTGGTGGAGGCCGTCTACCAGGCCGTACGCTTTGGGGCGGCGATCCGGCTGCCGCTGCCGGAACCGGCCGCGTGACCTACCGGCTGGTCGTGGCGGACATCGACGGCACGCTGACGACCTCGGCGCAGAAGATCACGCCCCGGGTGCGCCGGGTGGTGCGGCTCGCCCAGCGCCGCGGCGTGCGGGTGTGCCTGGCCACGGGGCGGAGCTGGCATTCGGGCCGGCGGTACTTCGAGCGCCTGGGCGCCGACCCGCCCGCGATCCTCTACAATGGAGGGCTCCTCTACGATTTCGCCCGGGGCACGGTGTTGTACCAGCGGCCCATGGCCATCCGTCAGGCCAGGCGCGTGATCGAGATCCTGGACGCGTATCCGGATCTCGCGGCGCACTTTCACGTCGGTGATGAGATCTTCGTCCGCTGGCGAACGCCCCTCGTCGGCGCCGTCGCGCGCCACGATCACATCTCCCCGAAAGCGGTGGGAAACTTCCGTCCCCTCCTGGATGGAGCGCCGATGAAGTTTCGGATCCTCGGTCCGCGGAGGCGTCTGCACGCGCTGTACCGGCGCATCCGGCAGGCGGGTATGCCCGGCACGCTGGTGTATTCCGACCGGGAGTCCCTCGAGGTCCTCCCGCCGCGTACCTCCAAGGGAGCGGCGCTGCGCAAGATGGCCCAACATCTCCGCATCCCCCTGCGGGAGGTAATGGCGGTCGGCAACGAATTGAATGATCTGGAGATGATCCAGGCGGCCGGGCTGGGGGTAGCCATGGGCAACGCCCCGGCGGGATTGCGCCGGGCGGCAGACGTAGTCGCGCCGACGAACGACGAGGACGGGCTGGCGGAGGTGGTGGAACGCTACGTCCTCACCCCGGCGAGGACGGGGACATGAACGGCACCTCACGGAAGGGGAGGGGAGAACGATGACGAGGGTGTGGGTGGGGTTGGTGGTGGCGGTGCTGCTCCTGGCCGGGCTCGGGCCGGGGGCGACCGCGCAGCAGCGTCGGATCATCGTCTACTCCGCACTGGATTCTGAGGTGACCACGCGGGTGGTGGCCGCCTTCACGCAGCGGACGGGGATCGCGACGGAAGTTTTGACGCTGGCCGCGGCCGGGACGCTGGCGACACGGATCACCGCTGAGCGGGCGCGCCCGCAGGCGGACATCTTCATGGGCGGTTCGATCGACTTTCACGCGCCGCTGGCGCGGGAGGGGCTGCTGCTGGCCTATCGCAGCCCGGCGGCAAACGACCCGGCGATCGGCCGGGAGTATGTCGACCCCAACGGTTTCTGGCACGGCTGGTACATCGGCGCGCTCTCCATCTTCTTCAACCAGGAACGGTTGACCGGCCGGGCGCCGGCGACCTGGGACGACCTGATCGACGCCCGGTTCCGCGGGCAGTTCGTGATGCCCAGCCCGGTGACCACCGGCGGCGGGTTCATCTTCGTCGCCACCCAGATCTTCCGGCTGGGCGAAGAGCGGGCCTGGCAGTGGCTCAAGCAGCTGGCGGCCAACGCGCAGCAGTTCACGCCCACCGCGCCCGCCGGCATCGCCCTGGTCTCGCGCGGCGAGGCGATCGTGGGGATGAACTGGGGGCACGACGTGCAGGCGCAGGCGCGCAACCAGGGCTTCCCGGTGGGACTGGTCTTCCCGCCGGACACCGCGACCGAAATCGGCGGTGTGTCCATCATCAGGGGCGGCCCGAATGCGGAGGTGGCCAAGGAGTTCGTGGACTTCCTGATGACGAAGGTGCCCCAGGATATCAACGCGCAGTTCGGGCTGCGCTACGCCGTCCGGACCGACTCGCCCAAGCCGATGGGCATGCCGGATCGCTCGACGATGAGGTTCGTCAGGTACGACCGGGCCTGGGCGATCGAGAACCAGGCGCGCATCCGGCAGCGCTGGCAGACGGAGATCGGCCGCTAGGGCGCGGCGCGAGGCACGGCGGTGGCAGTCTGGACGCGGGCCCGGGGGCGGGTCACGGCCGACCCGGGCCTGGCCATTGCGGTCGCGGCGGTTTCGGCCCTCTTGCTCCTCTTCGTCCTCTATCCTGCGGCCCGCGTCCTTTCCTATCCTCGACTGGCCGACTATCTCGCCATCACGAGCAACCTGCGCTGGCTGCAGGCGGCCCGGAACAGCCTGCTGATGATGGTCATCTCCACGCTCACCGCCACCGCGGTGGGCTTCCTCTATGCCTTTGCGATCAGCCGCCGGGACCTGCCGCTGCGCCGCTTCTTCCAAAGCCTCAGCGTGCTGCCCCTTTTCGCCCCGCCCTTCATGGTGGCGTTCTCCTACATCCTCATGTTCGGCAAGGTGGGGTTGGTGACGAAGGCGCTGCTGGGCCTCGACGTCAACATCTACGGCTGGCAGGGGCTCTGGCTCGTCCAGACCGTGGCCTTCTTCCCCTTTGCCGCGCTGGTCATCGGCGCGGTCCTCGAGCAGATCAGTCCCACGTTAGAATACGCGGCCCGCAATCTGGGGGCGACCGAGGGCGGGGTGATGCGGACGGTGCTCGTGCCGCTGGCCCGTCCGGGCGTGGCCGCGGCGATGCTGGTCGTGGCGATCTCGGTGCTGGCCGACTTCGGCAACGCGGTCGTCATCGCCGGAGGCTTCCCGCTGCTGGCGACAGAGGCGTGGTTTCGCATCGAGGGGCTGGCCGACCTCAACGGCGCCGCGGTGGTCGTGGCGTTGTTGATCGTCCCCACGATCGGCCTCTTCCTGCTGGAGCGATTCTGGGTGGGGCGGCGGGTCTACACGGCGGTGACCGGCAAAGGGACGCGGATCGAGCAGCCGCCGACGCCTGCGGCGATCCGCTGGGGGCTCTTCGCCGGCTGCATGGTGATCGGGACGCTGGTCCTCCTAGTCTACCTGGGCGTCCTCCTCGGGAGCGTGGCCTCGGTATGGGGATATCGCTGGGCGCCCACACTGGCGCACTGGCGGCTGGGCCTCGCCCAGGGCGGCGCGCAGCTGCTGACCAGCGTCAAAATTGGCGCCCTCAGCGCCGCCCTCACCAGCGTCATCGCGGTGGTGGCGGCCTTCCTCACCTCGAGGCGCAACCTTCCCTTCCTCAAAGCGATCGATTTCCTGGCGGTGCTGCCGGCGGCGCTGCCCGGGGTCTTTGTCGGGGTCGGTTACCTGCTGGCCTTCAACGCCCCGCCGCTGATCTTGGCCGGCACTCCGTGGATCCTTACGCTGGCCCTGACCTTCTGGCACATCCCGCTCGGCTACCAGGCGGCGCGGGCACAGCTGAAACAGATCGACCGTTCCATCGAAGAAGCCGCGCAGAACCTGGGCGCGCCGGGGCTGCGGGTGCTCTGGGACGTCTACTTCCCGCTGCTGCGCCCGGCGCTCACCGCGTCTTTCATCACCGCCTTCATCCGCTCGGTCACGAACCTGAGCATCGTTGTCTTTCTCGTGACGCCGCGCAATCTGGTGGCGACCTATTCGATCCTGGCGATGATCGGCGGCGGGTTCTGGGGGGCGGCGGCGGCGCTGACGACGGCGCTGCTGGCCATCACCCTGGCGGGGGTCGGCCTGGCGCGGCTGCTGCTGGGCGTGCGGCTCCGTCCCCTCGGCTCGACGTGACCACGGCCCACGTCCGGCTCGCGGACGTCACCAAGCGCCTGGGGGCGCACCTGGCCGTGGACGCGGTCTCCCTCGACGTGCCCGAGGGCGGCTTCGTCACCCTCCTGGGCCCCTCCGGCTGCGGCAAGACCACCACGCTGCGCATGGTGGCCGGGTTCTATCTGCCCGACGCCGGGGAGATCCGCATCCGCGACCGGATGGTCAACGACGTGCCGCCCCACCGGCGCAACACGGCGATGGTGTTTCAAGAGTACGCCCTCTTTCCGCACATGACGGTGGCGGAGAACGTAGGCTACGGTCTGCGGATGCGCCGGGTGCCGCGGCGCGAGGCGCGCCGGCGGGTTGGCGAGGCGCTCGATCTGGTGGGCCTCTCCGGGCAGGATCGGAAGTTTCCCCACCAGCTCTCCGGCGGGCAGCAGCAGCGGGTGGCCCTAGCCCGCGCGCTGGTGGTCGAGCCGGAGGTCCTCCTGTTGGACGAGCCGCTCAGCAACCTGGACGCCAAACTGCGCGTCCGGGTGCGCACGGAGATCCGTCAGCTGCAGGAGCGCCTGGGCAAGACCACGATCTACGTCACCCACGATCAGGAGGAAGCACTGGCCATCTCCGACCAGATCGCGGTCATGCAGGCGGGGCGGCTGCTGCAGGTGGGCTGGCCGTCAGAGATCTACCTGCGCCCGGCCACCCGCTTTGTCGCGGACTTCGTGGGGTTGGCCAACTTCCTCGAGGGTGACGTGGTGGACGCTCATCACGTCCGCGTGAACGCCGCCGTCGTCGCGGTGGACCGTCCGATCAACCAGAGCGGGCGGGTCACGCTCCTGGTGCGCCCGGAGATGATCCGCCTCGTGCCGGCCGGCAGCGCGCGCGTGGAGAATCTGTTACGCGGCCGCGTCACCACGATGGCCTTTCTGGGCAGCCTGGCGCGCTACTGGGTGCAGGCCGATGGGGCGGAGTGGGTGGTCGATGTGCCGGCGCCCGGCCACGAGGTGCTGCGCGGGGACGTCGGGTTGCTGCTGCCGCGCGACCGGCTGCACGTGCTGACCGACGAGACGACACGGGAGGGTTGAGATGGCCAAGTGGCAGTTACCGCCCCAGGGCGGCCACATGGAGAAGCGCACCGGGGTCTACCTGCAAACCATGAACATGCGCGACATCGAGGAGCGCCTCAAGAGCAACGACGTGCTCATCGTCCCCCTCGGCGCGACGGAGGCGCACGGCCCCAACGCGCCCATCGGGGAGGACATCTTTCTCGTGACGCGGATGGCGGAGGCGGTGGCGGAGCGCACCGGCTGCACGATCAGCGAGCCGCTCTGGTTCGGCTCCCATCCCTACCATCATTTAGGGATGCCGGGCACGGTGGTCATCCCCGAGGAGATCTTCACCGGGTTCCTCCGGGCGATGATCGCGGGTTTTTGGAACATGGGCTTCCGCAAGCAGATCCTGCTCAACGGGCATGGGCAGGAGTACGTCATTCCCGTGGCCATCCACCAGTTTGGGAAGCGCTACCGGGTGCCGGCGCTGATCGTGAACGTGAACTGGTACCATGCCATCCCCGAGCACTTCAAGGTGAAGGCGCAGGGCGGCCCCTACGAGACCCCGTTCATCCACGCCGACGAGGCCGAGACCTCCTGGTGCCTGGCCCTCTTCCCGGAGCTGATGAAGCAGGAGTGGGCCGTCGACAATACCCCCTTCGGGTTTCTGCCGGAAGGGCACGTGGACAAGGCCGGCAACCTGCAGCGCCGCCCCATCAACTGGTACGGACACGTCGGCGCCGGGCCGATCGAGGTAAAGGCCTACATTGAGGGCGTCGTCGGCAAGCCCACCTTGGCGGCGGCGGAGAAGGCGCTGCCCGGCGTGGAAGCGCTGCTGGACTACCTGGAAAAACTGGTCACCGACATTCTGAAAACCTTCCCACCGGGGCAGCTGCCGCCGATCGATCTGGTCACGGAGCGGGATAAGGAAGAACTGGAGGCGGTGCTGAAGGGTCCGGCACGAGGCGGGAAGTCCATCTACTCGCTGGCGTACCCGCCCTAGTCTTTGACGACGCGGGGTGCGTGGCTCCAGGAGAGTGGACAAAATCTGGCGAAAATAGTATGAATAGAGTATGAAGAGGATTGCGATCAGCTTGCCCGATCATCAGGCGGAAGCCGTGGAGGAAGTTCGGCGGAGGCGGAAGATTCCTCGCAGCCGCGTGATCCAAGAGGCGGTGGACGTCTACTTCAGAGACCAAGCGCGCGCCAGGGATATCCGGGCGTACGTCGAGGGCTATCGGAAACGCCCCGAGAGGGCCAGCGACGCGGTGGGCTACGCGAAGGCCGCGGCCGAGGTCCTCGGGCCCGAGGACTGGGATTGAGACGCGGGGAAGTCTGGTGGGTGAACTTTCCACCGCCCACCGGGCGCCGTCCGGCTGTGTTGGTTTCGAGGGATCAAGCCTACGGCGTGCGTGCGTCGATTACGGTCATTCCCCTGACTCGGGCGATCAGAGAGATTCCGGTCGAGGTGCCCCTGGATCGGGCCGACGGGATCCCGAGGAAGAGCGTTGCCAACGCCGACGACATCGCCACCGTCCCCAAGACGCGGCTGCTGAACTATGTGACCACACTGTCGCCCGAGAAACTCCAGGCGTTGAATGTAGCCATCAAGTTTGCCCTTGATCTCCCCTAAGGATCCGGTTGCGACATCTGCGTCTCTCTCGATGAAAGTCAGCTTGGTCGTCTCCCTCAGCGCGACCACCTTTGACGCGGTCGCGATGCGGGACGGCTGGGCCGACCTGGAGCGTGTCGCCGCGCTGGGCTTCGATGGCGTGGAGGTGGCGGTGCGCGACCCGGCGGAGGTGGACGGCGCTGCGCTGGTGGATCGGTGCAAAGCGCTGAACCTGCCGGTCGCGGCCCTGGGGACGGGGCAGGCCTTCCTCCACGAAGGGCTGGCGCTGGCCTCACCGGAGGCAGGCATCCGCCGCGCCACCATCGAACGTCTCACGAAGCACATCCACCTGGCCTCTGTCCTGAACGCGATTCCCGGCGCGCCCTCCGGCGGTGTACTGGTGATCGTCGGGCTGATCCGCGGATGGGCGGGGGCGGACCGGAAGACGGCGGAGCGCCGGCTGGAGGAAGGATTGTGGGCGATCCTGCCGGCGGCAGCCGCGGCCGGGGTGAGGGTCGTGATCGAGCCGATCAACCGGTCCGAAACGGACTTCCTGAACACGATGGCGGACGCCTTGGCCGTCCTCAGGCAAATTGACCACCCGCGCCTGGGGGTGCTGGCGGATACGTTCCATCTGCACCGCGAAGAAGCGTCGCTCGAAGCCGCGCTGCGCGCTGCCGGGCCGCACCTCTGGCATGTGCACGTGGCCGACAGCAACCGCCGCGCTCCGGGGTGGGGCCATCTCGACTTCCGCGCGATTCTGGCGGCGCTGCACGAGGCGGGTTATGGCGGATACGTGTCCGGGGAAACCCTCCCGTACCCCGATCCTGAGGGGGCGGCACGACAGACGGTGGAGTACCTGCGATCGCTGCAGGCGGCGATGACTGAGAGGAGGAGGATTTCATGAGGCGGATGATTGTGCTCCTACTGGCGGTCCTGCTGGCGCCCCTCGGATGGGCGACGGCCGCGCCGGGCGGCAGGGTGAACGTGATGTGCAGCCCCAACCAGCCCTGGTGCGATGCCATCAAGGCCGAGTTTCCAAGAGCCACGGGCATTGCGCTGGATTTCGTCCGGCTCAGTTCGGGTGCGGCGCTCGCCCGTTTGCAGGGTGAGCGGCAGAATCCGGCCTTTGACGTCTGGTTCGGGGGGACGGGCGATCCACACATCGTCGCCAATGAAGAGGGCCTGACGGAATTCTACCGGCCCAGAGTGTGGAACGACCTGCGTGAGGAGCTGCGGGAAGCCGTCGGCGGCAAGTACATTCCCCTCTACGCCGGCATTCTTGGTTGGATTATCAACGGATCGGTCTTGAGGGAAAAGAACCTCGCGGCCCCGCGCACCTGGAGGGACCTCGCCGATCCGCGCTATCGAGGGCTGATCGTCTATCCCAACCCCAATACTTCCGGCACGGGGTACACGTTTATCGCCACGCTCGTGCAGATCTACGGGGAGCGCGAGGCGTTTGACCTCCTGAAGCGGATCCACCGCAACATTGCTGAGTACACGGCAACCGGTCCGAACACCCCCTTGCTGGTGGGCCGAGGTGAGGCCGCGATCGGCATCACGTTCGTCCACGATGCCATCGATCATCAACTGAAGGGTTTCCCCGTCACCTATGGGGCATCCAACGACGGCACTGGCTATGAGATCGGCGGGCTCAGCTTGGTGAAGGGCGCGAGGAATCGGGACCACGCCATCGCTTTCATCGAGTGGGCGCTCAGCCCGGCCGCCCAGCCGCTGGCGGCGGAGCGAGGCGAATCCTACCAGATCCCATCCAACAGCAAGACCCCCATTCCGCGGGTGGCGCCGCGGTTCCAGGACTTCAGGGTCATCAAGTATGACTTTCCAAAGTATGGGAGCAGCGCCGTGCGCAACGGCCTGGTCGAGCGGTGGACGAAGGAGGTCTCCACGCTGCCGAAGTAGTCGCAGCGACACGCTCCATGGCCCGAGTCCAGGCGCTTCCGGCTGCGAGGGCCGCTCCAAACGTTACCCTGGCGTTGTGGGGAGGGATCGCCCTGTTGGGATCCCTCCTCTTGCCGTGGTTTCGTGAGGAGCGGGAACTGTCCAGCGTCCTGTGGGATACGACCGGCTTGGCCCTCCTCGCGCGCTCTTGGCTTATAGGGGTGATCACGGCCCTGGCGGCGCTGGCGGTCCTCACGGGCTTCGCGCCCTGGAGCAACGCCGGGCGCGGCAGGGCCGCCGTACTCCTAGGGGGAGCGGGGGCGGCCTGCTCGGCTGCGTATCTGATGACCGCGGGTCGGTCGTTCGGGCCCGGGGTTGTGGTAACGATCCTCGGCTTCCTCTCCGTCCTGGGAGCCGGCCTGGCCCTCTCGGGGCGCCTGCACGCCGACAGCTTCATCGGCGCCGGCATCCTCTGGGTGTCGACGTTCGTCATGATTTTTATCCTCTATCCGCTCTGGACGGTGCTCAAGGCCAGCGTGATCGTGCGGGGACGTTTCACTCTGGAGGTGGCGCGGGAGACGCTTGCCTCCCCGGGGTTCCTGTTGATCAACAATCCGGCGACCCCCCGCAACGAGAGCGCGGTGGCGCTCATCGCCGGCGCGATCGTCGCCGTTGCCGTCGGCGTCCTGTTGCTCGCTCTCCGGCGGGGCCGGCGTACGGTGGGCTGGGCGATCGGAGCCGGGATGGGAGCGGGGGTGCTCGTCGCCTTGTCTCAGGGGCATGGAGCGCTGCGCAACAGCGCCCTGCTCGCCGTGGTCGTCGGCATTGTAGCGACGGCGCTGGGATTTCTGTTCGCGTTGCTGAGTGAACGGTCTCGCCTGCCCACGAAGCGGCTGCTGGGCCCGTTCTCCATGCTGCCGATCATTACGCCGCCTTTCGTCTTGGGCCTGGCGTTGATCTTCCTGTTCGGCCGCCGAGGCTTCGTCACATACCAGCTTCTGGGCATCTCCACCGACATCTTTTTCGGTCCGGTGGGGGTCGCCGTGGCCCAGATCCTGGCGTTTGCGCCTATCGCCTTTCTCGTCCTGCAGGGTGTCGTGCAGGCGATGGATATCGCATTGGAGGAGGCGGCGGAGACGTTAGGAGCGTCGCGGACCTATGTACTCCGCACGGTCATCTGGCCCCTGGCTCGGCCAGGCATCGCCAATGCGTTCCTCCTCACCGTCATCGAAAGCCTGGCGGATTTCGGGAATCCGTTGGTCGTGGGAGGGGGAGACCCGTACCTGGCCACGGAGGTCTATTTTGCGATTGTCGGCCGGTTCAATACCAACGAAGCCTCGGTCTACGGCGTGGTCCTGCTGATGCTGACCCTGACGATCTTCCTCATCCAACGGTACTGGCTGGGGCGGAGGTCATATGTGACGGTGACGGGCCGACCGACCGGCGGGCGCCCTCGCCCGCTCCCCCCAGGACTCGACTACATCGTCAGCGCCGGCTTTCTCGTCTGGGCGCTGCTGATTGTGGTGATCTACGGCTCTGTCTTCATCGGCGCCGTGACGAAGCTCTGGGGGTTCGACTACACGCTGACCACCGAGCATCTGCGGAACCTCTCCCCCCAGGGGTGGCAGGTGTTCTTGACCAGCGCGCGGCTTGCGGCCGTGGCCGCGATTCCCGCAACCCTGTTGGGATTCTTGATCGCCTATCTCGTGACGCGGGTGGACTTTCCCGGACGCAGCGCGCTGGAGTTTGGGTCCATGCTGTCATTCGCCGTTCCCGGGACGGTCATGGGGGTCGGCTACATTCTGGCGTTCAACCAGGGCGCGCTGCTCCTCACGGGGACCCAGCTGATCATCATCCTGGCCTTTGTCTTCAGGAACATGCCGGTAGGGATCCGCGCCAGCGTCGCGGCCATTCACCAGATTGACCGGTCCTTGGAGGAAGCGTCCACGATGCTGCGGGCCACGTCCCCGACGACGCTGCGCCGGATCGTGCTGCCCTTACTGTGGCCGGCGCTCATTTCTGGGCTCATTTTCGCTTTTGTGCGAGGGATGACCGCGATCAGTCAGGTGATCTTCCTGATCACTCCAGGGACGAACCTGGCCACCGCAGAGATCTTCTCCTATATGGAAGGAGGTCGCCTCGGACGCGGTGCCGCGTTGGCGTCACTGCTGACCGTAGCCATGATTCTGGTGGTGATGCTCCTGTACGTCCTGAACCGCTACCTGCTGGGGCGGCGCCTGGAGGCCCGCGCCGCCGTGGAGGCGGCGGGGGTGTAGATGGCCATCCCGGGGACGCCTCCCGCAGTCACGGGTCCTGCCGGGGCCGCCGCTGTGCCCGTCCGCCTGGAGCGGCTGCGCAAGCAGTTCGGGCCGGTGGTGGCGGTGGACGACGTCACGCTGGAGTTCCCCGCCGGGAGACTCGTCACCCTGCTGGGCCCCTCCGGCTGCGGCAAAACCACCACGTTGCGCATGGTGGCCGGGCTGGAGTACCCCAGCGGCGGGCGCATCTTTATCGGCGACGAGGATGTGACCCCTCTCCCAGCGGCGAACCGCGGCGTGACGATGGTCTTTCAGTCCTACGCCCTCTTCCCGCACCTCACCGTCTTCGAGAACGTGGCCTACGGACTGCGCATCGCCAAACGGCCGGCGGCGGAGATCGCCCGGCGCGTGGCCGACGTGCTGACCCTGGTCGGTCTGCCCGACGTGGGACGGCGCTATCCCGCCCAGCTCTCCGGGGGGCAGCAGCAGCGGATCGCCCTGGCCCGCGCGCTGGTGATGCAGCCGAAGGTGCTGCTCTTCGACGAGCCGCTCAGCAACCTGGACGCCAAACTGCGCAAGCGGGTGCGCGGGGAAATCCGCGAGCTGCAGCAGCGCCTGGGGATCACCAGTATCTACGTCACCCACGATCAGGCCGAAGCCCTGGCCCTCTCCGACGTGATCATCGTGATGAACCAGGGCAAGGTGGAGCAGATCGGCGCCCCGCGGGACCTCTACACGCGCCCGGCGACGCAGTTCGTCGCCGATTTCATCGGGGAGGCCAATCTGCTGGCCGGCCGTTACGCGGACGGCCGGGTGACCATCGGCCCACTGGCCATTCCGTTCCAGCAGCCGGGCGTGGAGCCTGGGGCGGTGATGGTGGTGGCGCGACCGGAGGCCATCGCCGTGCGCACCGACGGCGATGGATTGCCGGGGCGCGTGCGCACCGCCTTCTTCATGGGGATGAGCAACGAGTACTTGATCGAGACGCCGGCCGGGGAGGTGGCGGTGGTCGAACCCCTGGCCGCGCGCGGGCTGCTGCCGGTGGGCACCGCGGTGCGGCTGACCTTCCACGAGAGCGGGTTGTACCTCCTCTCTTGATCCTGACGCTCGACCTCGGCACCTCCGCGCTCAAGGCCACGCTCTTCGGCCTGGACGGGGCGGTGCTGGCCCGCGGCGTCGGGGAGGTCCCGACCCTGCATCCCCGTGATGGCTGGGCCGAACAGGACCCGCAAGACTGGTGGGTGGCGGCGCGCGCGGCGGTGGCGGCGCTGGACGTCGCCGGCGCCGCGGGCAGAGGCGCCGGAGGCCGCGTCCTGGCGATCGGCTTGACGTCGCAGCGGGAAGGCGTCGTGCCCGTCGCCCGCGACGGCCACCCTCTGGCGCGCTGCATCATCTGGATGGACCGGCGCGCCCAGGCGGAAGCCGAGGAGCTGGGCCGCCAGTTCCCCGATCTGCACCAGCGCACCGGCATGATCGCCGATGCTACCTTCACCGCGGGGAAACTCCTCTGGCTGCGCCGCCACGAGCCGGATCTGCTGCGCCGCGCGGCCTGGCTGCTGCAGCCGCGCGACTACCTCTATCTGCGGCTCGCCGCCACGGTCCTAACCGATCCGTCGCTGGCTTCCCGTACGATGTTCTACGACCTGCGGCGGCGGCGCTGGGCGGAGGATGTCCTCGAAGCGGTCGGCGTGCGCACCGAACAACTGCCTCCCGTCCATCCTTCGCTCTGGGCGCCCGGGCGGCTGACGCGGGAGGCGGCGGCGGACCTGGGGCTGGCCGAGGGGGTGCCGGTCGTCGCCGGTGGAGGGGATCGGCCGTGCGAAGTCCTCGGCGCCGGCGCGACGGAGCGGCGGGCGATGGAGTCTTCCGGGACGGCCACCAATCTGTCGCTGCCCGGTCCGCTTCCCGAGCCCGTCCCCGAGGGGATTCTCATTTCGGCGCACGTCGTACCCGGCCAGTTCGTGTGGGAGCAGGGGATGGCCCCCTCCGGGGCGATCCTGTCGTGGTTGGGGGGAGTCCTCGGTGTGTCCACGAGGACTGCCAGCGAGGGAGAGACGGCCCTCACCGCGCGCGCGGCGGCCAGCCCCCCTGGTGCGCGGGGATTGCTCTTCCTTCCCCACCCCAACGGCGCGCGGGCGCCTTGGTGGAATCCACGGGCCCGGGCGGCCTGGTCCGGCCTCAGCCTCGATCACACCCTGGACGATCTGGTCCGCAGCGTCCTTGAGGCGATCGCGTTCGAGGGCCGCGGCGCGCTGGAGGTCCTGGCGCGCCATGGACGGGCGGTCGACGAGGTGGTGCTGGTCGGCGGCAGCGGTCGCAGCACAGTCTGGGCCGGCATCAAGGCCAACATCTGGAACCGCCCGGTGATTCTCCCCCGCCAGGCCGACGCGGCCTCGCTGGGGGCGATGATCCTGGCGGGGGCGGCCATCGGCGCGCTGACGCTGGACGATGCCGCCCGCCTCAATCCTCCCTCCGCCCGTCTCGACCCCGATCCCGCAGTCGCGGTCCGGTACGAGGAGATCTTCGCCCGGTACCGCGATCTCTACGCCCGCCTGGAGGTCGGCTAGATGCCGCGGTTCTCCGCGAACCTCAGCCTGCTGTTTCCGGAGGTCCCATTCATGCAGCGCTTCGCCGAAGCCCGCGCGGCGGGATTCACCGCCGTGGAGGGAGGCTTCGTGGCGGCGGATCCCCTCTTTCCTTACGAATACGACCTGGAAGGGGTGGCCGTCGAACTGCGGAGGCTCGACCTGCGCCTGCTGCTGTTCAACGTCCCGCTAGGCGACCGCCGCGCCGGCGACCGGGGCATCGCCGCCCATCCGGCCCGCCGCGAGGAGTTTCGCGAGGGGGTGCGCCGCGCGGCCGAAGC